>DATCZD010000076.1:0-18825 GCA_036526075.1 Pontiella sp.
AGCTTTCGCGGGCTTTAGGGAAAAGCCTCGGCGAATTCAAAAAAGGACAACAGGAGGGTGCCGAGCCTGACCCGATTAAACAGCCGGAGCCCGATGTGAAAGAGGTTTCATCTGCTGATGAAGCGGAAACCAAAGACTAGACAGGCTTTATGAGTAAGCAAGAGGCTGCCGACACTGACCCAGAAAAAGAGCGCGAGCTGATTCGTGCCGTACTGGCTCATGTTCTTCCATTCGCCATCTGGCTGACTATGATGGTTTGGTTCGATGATTATAATGCACGGACCATTGGCGGTATTATACTTCTCGGAATTTTTCGACCATGGCGCTGGTATTCACGCTTACAGTTGAAAAATATTCCTGTCGCTCTGGGGGTTGGGATTTTAATCTTTGTTGTATGGGTAGGCTTGGAGTCGCCATGGGTCGCTGAAAAAGCCCCGGTAGTTACCGAATGGTATGACCGACTTTTTGTTGATCTTCTAAAGCCGTTCAAGACGCGTGAACTTGTTGAACTTCCACTTGTAGCAGAGTCGAATGAGATTCAGGAAGCGGTAGCACTGGGGGAGTCGGTTGAGCGAACCAGGGTTCCGTTTTCAGTGATCAAGGATGGTGAACATGCGGGACGGCATGTCTATGATCCCCGAGTGACCGGTTGGTTAGCCTTCTGGGTCCATATGTTAGGAACCTCGGTTATCATTGCTATTATTGAAGAATATTTCTATCGCGCTTTTCTATACCGCTGGATGCTCGGAAGCCCGTTCTTTAAAATTGATGAAGGTTTGTTGAATTGGCCCGTGCTTCTATTAATTTCCGCGTTTTTCTGTGTGTCTCATATTGAGTGGGGAGCAGCAATTATCTGCGGTATTTGTTATGGACTGCTCTACATAAAAACCCGTGATATCTGGGCCGCCATTATTGCCCATGGAACCACCAATTTTCTGCTAGGCCTTTATGTTATTAAATATAATGCCTACCAGTTTTGGTAGCCACGTGAAGCTTTGCTCAGAGCGGGAGTTGCTTTTGGTGAAAAACCGCTTGCAAAGGGTAGGGGGCTCATCTATCTTCGCCCCTCAATTTTAGCGCGGAAAGGTGACTGAGTGGCTTAAGGTGCTGGACTGCTAATCCGGTGTACTGCTTACGTGGTACCGAGGGTTCGAATCCCTCCCTTTCCGCCATTATATAAACCGTTGGGTTCTCCCAACGGTTTTTTTTGTGCGAATGGATTTGAACCCGAACAGAGGGTTTGACGCGAAGCGAGACTGGAGCGTTGCGACAGTCCCCGGAGGGGCACAAACAATTTCTTTATTTTTGACTGTTTTTAAATGACTCTAAGGCAGTTGGTTGCAAAACTCACTGCCTTCTTTTTGCCCGGAATTACTATAAGTACAACCTTGTTCTAGGGTGCTTAGAAATGACGTAGATGATGATCTAGCTGTTTATTATTTTATTGGTGCAGGACTATGGTACCCAATCCCGCGCAATCACCCCACCTTGGCAATCGGAGTAATCTTCGTTCTGCTTACTGACACCCCGATCTCCAACGGTAGATTTTGACGTGCCCTCCTTATTGGTTTTATACCCGCAGATCGCTAATTCTGAGAGTGGTTCCGTTTAAGGGGGGCACGGCAATAATCGTTCAGAAGGTGTTTAGTATTTGTAGTTCAGTTCTAGAGAAAACCTGGTGCAATCGACGTTATATCCATTGGCATCATAGTAGGATGCTTTTGCAATCGCTTTTGTTTTGGGGCTGAGCTTATGAGCAATTACAGCGTCGATTTCCTGTCCGTAAAAGGACGAATCATCATCCGCAGTGAAGTAGTGGTAAATCAATTGAACGGGATACTTCGGAACAGGCAGTGCGATTCCAATATACGCGTCCTGGAGGCCGCTGGTCGGGGTGCTGAGGAACTGGTCGTTCCATCCGTTAAACTTATGGGCAGTAGCCAACGGGGTGCGGAAGGAGGCAATACCCTCGTCCGAACCGAGAACTTCATATCCTAGAGTGGCGGAATAACCGTCTCGGATGATAGATCCGTTTAGGTGGTAGTAGAGGGCCTCATAATCAGTCGGGTTGTCCCCTCCGTCATCCTGATAAGCAAATTCTGCATACCCTTTCAGGGTATATCCGTCAGTAATTTTTCCTTTAAAGGTATAGTTTAATCCGAGTGTGTCGCTGGAGTTTGCAGCAGAGTTGTCAAAGTCCAGCAGGTAGGCATAAGCTGTAAGTTTGTGTCCTTCGGCTAAAGTGTAGGCCGCATTAATCAGGTGCGAATCGGACTCAAAATCATCGGTCCCTGTTCCGCTCGGGGCATCGGAGCCGAAGATCCGCTGCACATCGTTAATATAGCCGTAGAAGAGCGATAGGTTGTCAATGGAGGTGTTTTTGTAGGTTGCCGCGTCGAAGGTTTGCTCATTCTGTCTCCATCCAACATTGCCGATAAAACGGGCATTATCGAGAATGATCCGTTGGCGACCGGCAATAAACAGGTTCCCGTTACGTTTGAATTGCAGCTGAGCACGGTTCAACTCGGTGCTTTCAGGATCGGCAATCACCGTGTCTGAAGTTGGGCCGTGGACGTTGGCTGCGCGGTAGGCTTCGGAATCCTTTGCACGCGTAGCCTCAAACTCAACGAGTCCGCTGAAACCGTTATAGTCCTGCGACTGTAATCCGGCGCGGGCGCGGAGTGTGGTAGCATGGGAGGAGTCTTTTCCTTCCTGTTCCCCGAACTCATAACGGGCCCGGACATCAAGCATCGGAATAAGGGTGTGGTTGGTCTGTGCCAGTATGCCTTGCAATAGTTCCACACCGCTTTCAGCATATCCGGTGCAAGTCAGTGCAATAAGCGTGGTCATAGCTATATTTACTTTTGTTTTCATTGTTTTTCTTCCTGTTAGTTTTATTTAAAGGTCAATCTGTCGTTCCTGTTTTCTTTAGTTCTTCGAGGCTGTCCTGTTCTTCTAAGAAATCAATAAGGTAGTCCCGGTATTTATAATAATCCGGGTGCTCAATAATCTCCTTTCGAATCCGCGGGCGGGGGAGGTTGTTTTCCAGGATGTCACCGAGGGTGGCGTTTGGTCCATTGGTCATCATGACGATGCGATCGGAAAGGTAGAGCGCCTCATCTACATCATGAGTTACCATCAGGGTCGTGAGCTTATGCTCGCCGTGTAGCTTCACGAACAGATCCTGCAATTCCTGTTTCGTTAGGGCATCCAGCATGCCAAGCGGTTCATCCAAAATCATCAGCTTGGGTTTAAGGGCAAATGCTCGGGCTATTCCGACCCGCTGGCACATGCCTTGAGAGAGCTCCGGCGGCTTTTTCTGCATATTGTCAGCAAGTCCGACCGACTCCAGATAGTATTTCACGATCTGATCGCGCTCCTGTGACGAGGCATGCGCAAAAGCCTGCTTCACACCGAGCATGACGTTTTCATAAGCTGTTAGCCAGGGTAGAAGGCTGGGAGATTGAAAGACCACCGCCCGCTCCGGGCCGGCGCCGTCAATTTCATGCCCGGCCAGAGAAACATTGCCGTTGCTGATTTCGTTCAGCCCAGCCACCATCGTCAGGATGGTGGATTTTCCGCATCCGCTATGGCCGATCAGGCAGACAAACTCGCCCTCTTTCACCTGTAGGTTAAAATTCTCCAGAACCGTAAACGGCCCTTGCTTGGTAGGATAAATTTTGCAGAGGTTGACGAGATCGAGGTAGTGATTAGTGATATATGTATTTTTCATGGCAATCGCTTTTTCATCTAAGTGCAGGGTTAAATTCCGTAGTAAGAACGTTCTGATGTTTCGTATGCGAAATGCTCAGACTGCTCTCTGAGTGCATGCGCCGGCAGAATTCTGGGAAGTTCCGTGGCCGGCTTGGCATTCTGGTCAGCGTCTTCCTTATGTACACGCCGCTGTTCATACAGGTAATGACTAACCTCGTTACGGATGCGCTTAAAGGCAGGATCATGGTTCATGGTTTTTCGGTTGCGCGGTCGCTCAATATCTACAATGAATGAAGGACCTAGAGACGCTTTTGGTCCAATATTCAGCGGGATAATTCGGTCCGCCATCAGGATGCCTTCATCCACATCGTTGGTAATCAGAATGACCGTCTTTTTCTCCTGCGTCCAGATGTCCAGAATCTGATCCTGCAGCACGGATCGGGTCAAGGCATCCAGTGCGCTAAGCGGCTCATCCATCAGCAGGATTTCAGGGTTCATAGAAAGAGCTCGCGCCACGGAAACCCGTTGGCGCATACCGCCCGAAAGTTCGCCCGGTCGCTTGTCGATGGCATGGGAGAGGTTCACCATTTCCACGTATTTTTCTACAATGGCTTTCCTCTCCGCAGCAGAAAGATCCTTCCGTGTTTCATTCACGGCCACGGCCACATTTCCGCGTACAGTCAGCCAAGGCATAAGTGAATAGTTCTGAAAAATAATTCCGCGCTCCGGATCGGGGGCTGTAACCGATTTTCCTTTGCAGAGAATGGTTCCAGAGGTAGGTTTTTCCAGTCCTCCGAGGAGGTTGATCAGGGTTGTCTTTCCTGTTCCGGAAAATCCAACAATCGCTACAAATTCGCCTGTTTCAACTTCCAGATTGATATCGTGGAGAATCTCTGAGGTATGGCCGTTATGGCCATAGTTCTTCACCACATTTTTTACTTCAAGTATCGCACTCATTACGCAGACACCTCGTCGTTGAAGCTTACGCTTTTGTGGAGGATGAACATAATGCGGTCGAGGATTGCTCCGATGATTCCGATAATGAAAATACAGACAATGATGTTGGCGAGCGACTCAACCTTATTGTTTTGATACTGCTGGTCGATAAACCAGCCCAGGCCGCGGGAGGTGGCCATCATTTCAGAGACAATCAGCACCATCCAGCCCACGCCGAGCGTAATGCGTAGCCCGGTAAAGATATAAGGAACCGCCGACGGGATAACGATCTTGATGATGCGGTTGAACCAGTTCAGCTTAAGCACTTTCGCCACGTTCATATAGTCTGTGCTGACCGAGGATACCCCAAGGGCGGTGTTGCTGAGTGTGGCCCATAGGGAGCAGAGCGCCACGGTAATAGCAGAGTGTAGAAATGGATTGTTGATTAGATCGCCTTTAAGAGCCTTATCCCCAACAAAGACACCATCGACAATCTGAATAGTAATCAATACCCATGCGAGGGGAGAGACCGGGCGGAAGGTCTGGATTAGCGGGTTAACCGCCGTCATAAAGTTTTTGCTCATGCCACAGAGGATGCCCAACGGAATGGCGATGATCGCTGCCAGCGCAAATCCGAATAGTACGGTAATAATTGAGCGGTTGATATAATCAATAATGGAGCCGTTCCCGCTGTACTCGCGCGGATTGCTTAGCTGATTTTCATAGGCGGTGCGCTTGCGGTCAGCTGACTTAATTTTCTTTTCATCACCGGATTTCAGGTCCGCAATTGCATTATCAATTTTGGTGTTTTTGCTCAGCAAGCTGATCAGTGAGCTTTTGCTATCGGTGTAAAACTTCAAAACCCGAGTTTCATAAGGAGCAATCCGGCGGTCGGTAAGGCCGGCTTTCTCAGCTGCAGCGGTTGCCGCTTCAATCTGAGCAGAAAGGGCTTCCTCTTCTGCGATCAGCTCGTCTATCCGGGTCTGAATCGTTGCGGCAAACTGGCTGCGTTCCCGATCGACGGCGTTCACCGATTGCCCAGCCGCTTCCAGCGCCCGTCGCTTCGTAAGCAAGTCGTACAGTTTTTCTCGGGTTATTTCATAGAATTCAAACTCGGCTTTGTTGAGTTTTTCAGCACGGGCATCGGCCACCATCGCTTTGGCCTGACCCCAAACATAGGAGGGGGAGGGCAATGTTCCGACACTGGTTTTAATGTTTTTAGAGGCCAGTCCCCAGAGGCTGAAGAAGATCAGCAGGGCGGCCGCAGGAAGTCCTAGCATCTTAATGATTTCGATCATTTGTTTGCCAGGTTCATCTTTCATGGCCATTTTGATGAAAGGAATCAGCAGGGTCAGGCCGAGCTTTTCTGAAAAATTGAGTAGTTTTTGCATAGTCTTACATCCTCTGTTGTTTCAGGAGAGGCTCCCTGCCAGGGAAGAGGCAGGGGGCTCTGGTGAAAAAGATTATTCGGAGCGGATCTTAAAGCTCTTGATGTAATCGTTCGGTTTTTGTCCGTTATAGGCCTTGCCGTCAATGAAGTCGCCTTCGCCCGTCACCGGTCGGAATCCGTCGGTTCCCACCGGGATATCCGCTTCGGCCAGATTTTCTTCTTCAATCAATAACTGTGCAGCTTCCATGTAGAGGTCAGGACGATAAATCTCTTTAGCGGTTTCCAGGTACCAGCTGTCCGGCTTATCTTCGCGGAGCTGTCCCCAGCGGCGCATCTGTGTCAGGAACCAGATACAGTCGGAATAGTAGGGATAGGAGGCGTAGTAGCGGAAGAAGACGTTAAAGTCGGGCATTTCCCGGCGGTCGCCACGTTCATACACGAACGACCCAGTCATGGAATTACGCAGTACTTCCGGCTCCGCTCCTACATAGTGCGAGCGAGAGAGAATCTCTACAGCTTCTTCGCGATTTTCAGAAGAGGCATCCAACCATTTACCGGCCCGAATCAGGGCTTTCAGCACGGCCAGATGAGTCTGTGGATTCTGTTCAGCCCACTCCTTGGTGACGCCGAACACCTTTTCCGGGTTGTTTTTCCAGATCTCATAGTTGGTCACTACCGGAACACCAAGCTGTTTTCCCTCTTTCTCTGCGAAAACGGCTTTCTGATTCCACGGCTCACCAACGCAGTATCCGAGAATCGCGCGGCTGTTGAGGTAGGAAGGCATCAGCGGCGGTGCATTCGGGGAAATGATTACATCTCCTCCGTAATGGCCCTGCGGGTCGGACTCGGTGTAGAAGCCCGGATGAATTCCGCCGGCGGCCAGCCAGTAACGAAGCTCATAGTTGTGGGTGGATACTGGAAAGACCATTCCAAGATTGAAGTCGCCGTCCCAGTTGTCAATGACCGGTTTCAAGGCATCGGCCTTGATTGGATGAATCGGTTTACCATCAGCATCAACAGGGACGTTTTCTTTCATCTTTTCCCACACGTCTGTTGCTAGGGTAATGCCGTTTCCGTTCAGGTCGAGCGAATAGGCGGTAATGATATCCGCTTTCTGGCTCACGCCTACCGTTGCGCCGATCGGTTGCCCGGCCAGCATATGCGCGCCGTCCAGTGAACCTTTTATGACATTATCGAGTAGTATGACCCAGTTTTTCTGGGCCGTCAGTTTTACATTCAGACCTTCTGCTGCAAAGAAACCCTTCTCCTTGGCGATTACCAATGGTGCACAGTCTGTCAGCTTAATAAACCCGAAGTGAAGGTTTGATTTTTCTACATCAAGGGGAATTGTATTTTCATCTACTGCGGCATGGGCTGTGGCGAACAGGCCCAACAGGCAGGTGAGTATGCTACTGTAAATTTTAGGTTTCATTTTCATCAGCGTCCTTCTGGTTAGGTTTATATTTAAAACATGAGTTAAGTGATAAAGATATCGGCAGAATATCTGCATGAGGTATGCCATGGGATAAAAATGCTGTTTTTCAACGTAAAATAGAGATTTTACCTATAAAAAAAGTTTATTCGTAAATAGGAATATAAATACATAAATGTCAATGAATCGACAATAAATACATATATGTTAATCATTATAATAATAAACATCTATATGTAATGTTGGTTTAGATCGGTTTCCTCGTTGTTTCAGGGGGTGTATGCTAGAAGAAGGCATCAGGTGCGAGGTGGCATACTCCCTGCACAAGAGTTCGGTAGGAGAAAAATGATGTCTGAAAACAGTAAATCTACCACCTGCAGCTATTGCTCAACGGGCTGTAATCTGAATATTGATCTGGATCCGGATGGCGTGGTGAAGAAGATCAGGGGTGTAGCCGAGTATCCGGTCAATCTGGGAAAAGCCTGCGCCAAGGGATTGAATCTGACTGAGCCTTTTGTTTCGAGAGAGCGCGGAACTGTTCCGCTTCTTAAAACCGAAGAGGGCTTGAAGCCTGTTTCCTGGGCGGAGGCGTTGGAAACCTTCTGTTCAAGAATGAAGGCGATCCATGCTGAATATGGGTCCGAAAGCACGGCTTTTATCAGTACGGGGCAGATTCCCTCCGAAGAAATGGCTCTACTCGGTTCGATTGCCAAGTTCGGGATGGGCATGCTTCACGGAGACGGAAACACCCGCCAGTGCATGGCGTCTGCCGTGGTGGCTTACAAGCAGGCATTCGGATTTGATGCTCCACCGTATACCTACAAGGATTTTGAAGAGACGGACACGATGATTTTTGTCGGGGCCAATCCAGCGATTGCACATCCGATCATGTGGAACCGCGTGAAGATGAATAAAAAGGATGCAAAGATAATCGTGCTAGATCCGCGCTGCACCAAAACGGCTCAGGCCGCCAGTCATCACTATCCGCTGGCACCACAGTCCGATCTTACCTTGCTCTACGCTGTGGCTAATCTACTAATCGAGCGCGGTTGGATTAAACAGGATTATATCGATGCGCATACCGTCGGCTTTCAGGAATTCAAGGCCCATATTACTGATTATACGCTGGAGCGTGCGACGAAAGAGAGTGGACTGGATTCGGATCAGATTGAAGAGCTGACGCAATTGATTCATGATGGCGAGGCGGTGTCATTTTGGTGGACGATGGGGGTCAATCAGAGTCACCAAGGCGTGAAAACAGCGCAAGCTATGATCAATATCGCTCTGATGACCGGTAATATTGGTCGGCCCGGCACTGGAGCTAACTCGATCACCGGCCAGGCCAATGCAATGGGATCGCGACTTTTCAGTAACACCACTAATCTACTGGGAGGACACGACTTTACCAATGCCGGGCATCGGAGGAAGGTGGCTGCGATTCTGAATATCAGTGAAAAACGAATTCCGGACCGCCCGAGTTTGCCCTACAACAAAATCCTTGAAGATGTGAAAGAGGGGAAAATAAAGGCGCTTTGGATTATTGCCACCAATCCGGCGCACTCCTGGATTAATTTGAATGAGTTTGATGAAATTGTATCTAAACTCGATTTTCTGGTCGTGCAGGATATCTATCCGACTACCGCCACTGCAAAGATTGCCGACCTCTATCTTCCGGCCGCCGCATCGGGCGAAAAAGAGGGGTTTTTCATCAACTCCGAGCGCCGTCTCGGTCATGTGAGTAAGGTGCTGGATCCTCCGGGCGAGGCGAAGTCGGATTTTGATATCATTTATAAGTTGGCGGAAACCTGGGGATGTGGACGTTGGATCGAGCGCTGGAGTTCACCGGAAAAGGTTTTCCAGATTCTGAAGCATCTCTCAGCCGGACAACCGTGCGATATTACCGGCATCCGCGATTATGCGCATTTGGACGAGTGCGGTGGGATTCAGTGGCCGTTGCATCTCGAGCAGGGGCTGGAAAGCAATGAACGACGGCTCTATGAAGACGGTCGCTTTTTCCACTCCGATGGCAAGGCGCGCTTCTGTTTCCGTGGTTCTGAGGTGCCGGGGGAGGTTTGCTCTTCTGAATATCCTTTCTGGTTGCTTACCGGCCGCGGATCCGTGGCTCAGTGGCATACACAGACGCGCACCGGAAAGGTGGAAAAGTTGAAACGCATGTATCCAGAAAATATTTATGTGGAACTGAATCCAAATGATGCCGAACGATTGGGTATTGAGTCAAAAGACCGGGTTATCATCGCCTCTAATCGTGGTTCCGTGGAGGCTGAAGCCGCAGTAACGGGTGATGTGGCTCCCGGCCAGCTTTTTATTCCGATGCATTATGAGGCTACGAACCGATTGACTTTTCCGGCGTTTGATCCAGAGTCATTCCAGCCAGCCTTTAAAAGTGCGGCTGTTTCGCTGAAGAAAAAAAATGACTAAAGAATACACATCCATCCCCTCCGATCAGTTGGGTCGGCCGATGCGCGATCTGCGTCTGTCCGTGATTGATCGCTGTAACTTCCGGTGCACCTACTGCATGCCGACCGAGGAAGTGAGTCAGGACTTCCCGTGGTTGAGACATTCTGAGCAACTCTCTTTTGATGAAATGCTAAAGCTCGTAAATCAGTTTGCTCTGCTCGGTGTGGAAAAAGTCCGTCTGACCGGAGGTGAACCCCTGTTGCGCACCCATCTGGCCGAACTGATTCAGCGCATACGGACTGTCCCGGGCATTAAGGATGTTGCCCTGACGACCAACGGGATTCTGTTACCTCGCTTTGCCGAAGAGCTTAAAGCTGCTGGGCTTGGGCGAGTCACTGTCAGCCTGGATGCGCTGGATGTCGGCATCTTTCGTAAAATGAATGGTGGTTTTGACAGTCCTGAACAGGTGCTTGAAGGCATCCGTGCAGCGCAGGAAGTCGGCTTTGAGAATATCAAGGTGAACACTGTTGTCCGTCGAGATATCAACCTGGGCGAGGTGATTCCGATTCTAAACTATTTCCGTGATACGGATATCGCGGTGCGCTTCATTGAATATATGGATGTCGGTAATGTGAATCACTGGAAGCATGAACAGGTGGTGTCAACCGCTGAGCTGATCGATCATATTTCGAGATATTGGGATATAGAGCCTGTCGCAAAACGACATATTGGAGAGGTTGCTGATCGCTACCGCTTTACCGATGCGACCGGCGAAATCGGGTTTGTCTCATCTATCAGCCAGCCGTTTTGCCGGCCATGCAACCGGAGTCGACTTTCGGCTGACGGAAAACTCTTCACTTGTCTTTTTGCCGAAACGGGAACCGACCTGCGGACCCTGCTTCGGAACGGAGCAACCGATGAGGAAATCTATGCAACTATCCGCGGGGTTTGGGAAAGTCGGAAAGATCAATATAGTCAACTGCGTTGGGGTGGTGAAATCAAAAAAGAACCCACTCATAAAATCGAAATGTTTTATATTGGAGGATGATGTTTAATCCGTAACGGGAGCTTTGTAAGTCATATTTTGAGTTATCGGAGTAAGGGGTTATGCATTACAATACTGGAAACTATGAACATTAACGTTATTTATTACGCTCAGCTTCGCGAAGCGGTCGGAAGTAGCAAAGAGACCATTTCGGTTGAGAACCCTGATGCTGCTACTCTTTACGATATGCTTAAGGCGAGGTATGACTTTTCTCTGTGTCGCTCACAGGTGCGTCTGGCCATTAACGATGCATTTGTCGATTGGAATAAGCCGTTGCATGATGGCGATTCCGTGGTTTTTATTCCCCCGGTTACCGGAGGCTAAATGTTTTTTCTTTCCTCCAAACCGCTAGATACGGAACAGTTGAAGGCCAATACCGAAAACCCTGTCTGTGGCGCGCTGGTCACCTTTGAAGGGTGGGTGCGAAATCATAATGAAGGCCATGAGGTCACCTCGCTCGAATACGAGGCGTATGAGCGTCTGGCGGAGAGCGAAGGCCAACGAATTTTGGATGAAGCCTCAACACGCTTTGGTTTGAAGCAAGCGGTCTGTGTTCACCGTACCGGTCATCTTTTAATTGGCGACATCGCTATCTGGATCGGCGTTTCTACTCCACACCGTGACGCTGCCTTTAAGGCCTGCCGGTACATTATCGATGAAATTAAATCCCGCGTGCCGATCTGGAAAAAAGAGCATTATATCTCCGGTGATTCCGGTTGGGTAAACTGCGAAGAGTGCGCAAAGCATGCACACGTTCCAAAGATGGACTACAGCCGGCAGGTTGTGCTGAAAGAGATTGGACCGATGGGGCAACGGAAACTAACGGAAAGCCGGGTACTGGTGATCGGAGCCGGGGGGCTGGGTAATCCAGTGTTGGCTTATCTGGCCGGAGCCGGAGTCGGGCACATCGGCATCGTCGAGTTTGATGTGCTGGAGCCGAGTAATCTACACCGCCAGACGCTTTTTACACCCGAGCATATTGGAGAGTCCAAGTCAAATCTGGCGGCGGATTGGTTGAGAAATTTTAATCCTGCGATTTCGGTCGAACAGTTTAATCTTCGCTTTCAGAAATTGGATGAAAACGTTCTAGAGAGCTATGACTTGGTGCTCGAATGTTCGGACTGTATGCAGACTAAACTGCAGGTCAACCGAGCTGTTGTTCAGGCCGGAATTCCGGCCGTTTTTGCTAGTATCTATCAGTTTGAAGGACAGGTTCAATCCGTTGTACCTGATTCATCCTGCCTTGAATGCCTCTATGAAGGAAGCATTCCTGAAGGGGTGCCTAGCTGTGCGGAATCCGGTGTGCTCGGCGCGGTACCCGGTGTGCTCGGATCCATACAGGCGCTGGAAGCCATTAAACAACTGTTGCAGCTTGAGGGTCGTCTGCTGAATGAACTGTTGCTTGTTGATTTGGTCGACTACTCCATGCGCAGAATTGCGCTGCCCAAAAGAGAAAACTGCGAGGCTCATAACCCGGAGATTCCGCTGCCTATAGCGGTAGATGTCACTATTGATGAAATAGAACTAAATGACTTTGAGGTTATTGATATTCGTGAGCATCACGAGATTGCTGATCAACCTCTTCCATGTATGCATATACATATTCCGATGAACGATCTAATGAATAATCCGGAATATCTTGATCCGGAAAAAACATATCTGTTGGTCTGTGCTGCCGGAGTTCGTACTCAATACACTGCCAATGCCTTCCGTGCAGCCGGGCATAAAAAGGTTTATTCCCTGGTGGGGGGGGCACGGGCTTTGATGTAACCGGAGTTGAGTTAATGTACATTCTCGCCGTTCACCATCTTTAATGCATGTTCCAGAGACCGGAGAATTTCGTGCATATATTCTCGTACAGCCTTCACGCTTCCGGGGAGTGTGTAAATTAATGTAGTTCCAATTGTTCCGGCGGTAGAGCGACTAAGCAGCGCAGAGGGGAGTCGTTCACCGTGTTTGGTACGGATAAATTCCATAATACCGGGTATTTCGCGGTCAAGCATTGGGTTTACCACGTCCGGTGTGATATCGCGCGGGCCGATTCCCGTACCTCCGGTGGTGATGATTATATCAAATTTAGAGGCGCGATTGATCTGTTCTTGCAGGGCATTCTCCTCATCTCCGATCAAGATGCGTTCCACATTCGCCTCCGGAAATGACTCCTTTAGCAGCGATTCGATCTCCGGCCCGCTAAGGTCTTCATATTTCCCGAGCACCGCGCGGTCTGATAAAGTAATAATTAAAATTTTCATAAAAGTACCAAGTGTAAGGAGCTGGTGAAATGACAGGCGATTAACTATTGCCTTTTTTCACACTCCTTAATTTTTGAAATTAATTTAACAGAGCTTATAACCATTTCGGTATCAACGGCTTTGCACATGTCGTAGATGGTGAGAAGGGCGGTAGATACAGCCGAAAGGGCTTCCATTTCGACGCCGGTCTGTCCGGTGCAGATTACCGTTCCGGTTATGCGGATACCGCGTTCCTGTGGTTCGGCCTTAACATCTATCTTAGAGAGTTGGAGAGGATGGCAGAGCGGAATCAGATCGCTGGTTTTTTTTGCAGCACCAATTCCTGCCAGTTCTGCCGTAAGTAGCACGTTACCTTTTTTTATGCGGTTCTCGTTGATCAGCTGAAGGGTTTCCGATTTCAGTTCGATAAACCCTTCGGCGACAGCCGTCCGCTTCTGTTGCGGTTTATGACTTACATCCACCATTGAGGGGCGGTTGTCGACTCCGATATGTGAAAGGTTTTTTTTCATCTCTATTCCTGTTTTTGCGCAACCGTATTTACAATATCCAAAAATCTACGAATGATCCTTCTTCGAGTTCGGTTTCTCCGATTGGGAAGATAATCCACCCATCGGCAATGGCCATGGCGTGAATGTGAGCGGAACCGTGGTACTCCAGTTTTTCAACGGCATTTGGTTGTACCTGTTTGCCGGGAACGAAAGCCATACGATCCGCCTTTTTACGTTTTATTCCACCGTTCAGTTTCATTTGTACAACCGGGGATTTAAAGCGATGCCCCATCGACTGGTAGAGGAAGGGCTTAACTATTGTTTCCATAACCATGAAGGTGGAGACGGGATTTCCGGGCATTCCGAAACAGGTCTTGTTGTTTCCGGTGGCAAAGGCCAACGGCTTTCCGGGTTGGATAGCGACTTTGTTGAATGTAAGCTCAAAGCCGGCCTCACGCAGTAGATCGGGCACAAAATCATAATCGCCCGCTGAGCTTCCGCCACAGATTAGGATTACATCATTCTCTTTAACTGCGCGGTCAATGGCATCAGAAATTTTTTCGCGATTATCCTCCACTATACCGTAAAAAGTAGGGCGAGCCCCGCAGTCAGTAACCTGGGCGACCAGCTGTTGTCCACTGGTTTCGCGAATATTGGCGCCCGTCACCGATTCGCCGGGTGGAATGAGCTCACTGCCGGTCGATAGAATCCCCACGCGCGGCTGTCGTGCAACTAGGGGGTGTGTGCATCCGGCCGCGGCCAGTACGGCAATATGGCCCGGCTTAATCAGCGTTCCGTGGTTGAGTACGGTGTCTCCTGATTTTACATCCTCTCCCTTAAAACAGATATTTTTAGGGGAGCCTGTGCCTGTAAAGTGCACCGAATTATCTTCCATCACTTTGGACTGCTCAACCATGAAAACACAGTCGGCTCCTGTTGGAACAATCGCGCCGGTCATAATGCGGGCGCACCGGCCGGAGTTGATAACATTAGCCGGAACAACGCCGGCGGCAATGGTTTCCATGCAGTAGAGTGGGCCGGGGAGGTCGGCCGAACGGCAGGCGTAGCCGTCCATTGCGGATTTGTTGAATGGAGGCATGTCGTGGTCGGAGAGTACCTCCTGCATTAGCACACGGCCATGAGCTTCGGGGAGAGTAACAGATTCTGCTTTTGGCAAGGGGGCACAGGACAGTACCGTTTCAAGGGCTTCTTTAAATGAAATCATGAGCGGGACTTTCGGTAACGGCCCACATCGTCGTGGGTATTAAGGTTGTGATACCATTGGCCCTCGAGCTCCAACTCCATCACATCAATCCGGTCGAGCAGGGCATGTACCGCCTGTTTTCCTTCGTTTAGAAGTTGTTCAATGACCGAGCAAACAGTTTTTTTATAAACTGCGAAGAGCGGCTGGCTTTTTCCATTCATTACGGAAATGATAGCTTCATGATCGTTGATTTCCCGCAGCATCTTCCGCACAAAAGGGAGGTGGATGTCGGGCACATCGCAGGTCGTGATGAAATTGATTTCGTGTCGAGAGTATTTTAGCGAAGACAGCAGTCCCATCAGGGGACCTTTATCAGGTTCCAGATCCTCCACTACATCACACCCGAAAAAGCTGTGCTTTTCTTTTTTACCACTGATGATAACCGATTCAAAGTTGGGCTGGAGCTGTTTGGTGATGGTTGATAGAAGTGGTTCTTCATTTATTGACATTATGCTTTTATCTTCGCCCATGCGTGAGCTGGTTCCCCCACTGAGTACCACGGCGGCAGCAGACTCCTTCAGTCCCCATGTTCCATCTTCAAAAAAAAGATATTCCGGAAGAATATCCCATCCGTCTCCGGTTACTTTAACCAGACGGTCGGCCAGATGGACCACTTCGGAGCATGAGGGTTTCAGAGTGTCGTCATGTTCCTGAATAATAAAAAAGAGACCGGGGTCGATGAAGTTCCGTGCGCCGCCCGACTCCATTATCAGGCAGTCAGTCTGAAGGCAGATACCGTCCTCTTCCATCGTCTGAAGCAGTGCTGACAGTCCCCGGTCCAGTGCAGTCCGGTGGGTGCGCAACCAATAAACTTTATCTGCACCGGAACGAAACATCCGGTGTGTATCCTTATTATCATCAGTGGGAACCTCACGGGTGACCACGAAGTCGCCCTCAAAGGATCGATAAGTTTGGGTCTTCATGGTTTCAGTGCTATCAAAGGTACTTACCTTAATAGCGATCACAGGGCGGTACTTGCTCTGTATGCGGATAGCGCGGCAGAGGAACTCGGTTTTTCCAAGATTCCGGCCGGCAGCACCGGCCATTAGCAGGTTTTTCATCCTTCTCATAACGCAGATTTTACGCAAGGAAAGAAAAATCTCAAGAGCAGACCTTTTCCGGGTTGCAGATGTGTAGTTTATCCATTTCCTCTTCTGTTGGAAGCTCGATAAAGATTCGTCTCTCACGGATCTCCACAGGGAATGTCGTTATGCTGAGTTCCGGATCATTAAGTCCCTTGCCGTTCTCCAGAGAAAAGGCGCGCTTATGCATCGGGCAGACAACTTTCGGAAGGCCTTCTTCATCACCGAGTAATCCCCTCGATAAAACCATTTCGCGCTTGTGAGGGCAGAGGTTCTGGCAGGCAAACCATTTGTCCATTTTGGCAAAGTTGAAGACCGCAATCTGGTGGCGTCCGTACTTGAGAGTAGCTCCGCCATCGAGCGGAACGGTGCTGGCATCGCCAAAGCTAACCCACTGCGTTTCCGCGCCGGTGGTAGGTTCGGGTGTTAGCGACTTATAATCCTTCCATGGGGCCGGGCGTTTCTGCCCGCGCACCTTGATATATTGAAACGCATCGGTCTCTTCGCTGTTGCTGAAGTGATTGAACATTTTTAGTTTTTTCGGATCATCTAGCGTGGCTTTCCATTCACATTCGTAGGTGTCGACTACATGCTGCATATCGGCTTCAAGTTGGTCGCATATACCGAGCGAGTCGTTCATCACGACATTCTGGACGTGTTTTAGGCCTCCCTCGATTTTCCCAATCCAAGAGGCCGTGCGGGTTAAACGATCCGCAGTGTAAACATAATACATGAGAAAACGATCGATATATTTGATGGCGGTTTCAGTATCAATATTGACGGCAAATAGATCCGCATGGCGCGGAGTTACACCCCCGTTTCCGCAGACAAAGAGATTCCATCCCTTTTCGGTAGCAATCAGCCCGACATCCTTGCTCTGGGCTTCCGCGCATTCACGTACACAGCCGGAGACCGCCATTTTTATTTTGTGTGGTGCCCGAAGACCTTTATAGCGGTTTTCCAGAAGTACGGCCATATCGACTGAATCCTGCAGTCCGAATCGGCACCAAGTGCTACCGACGCAACTCTTCACTGTGCGCAGTGATTTTCCGTAAGCATGCCCGGTTTCGAGACCGGCATCGATGAGGTCTTTCCAGATTAAAGGCAATTGGTCGAGTCGGGCGCCGAAGAGGTCGATGCGTTGTCCGCCTGTGACCTTGGTGTAGAGGTCATATTTCTTAGCGACTTCACCGATAACGATAATCTGATCCGGTGTCAGCTCACCTCCGGGAGCGCGCGGCACGACGGAATAGGTGCCGTCCCTCTGGATATTCCCCATATATTTATCGTTGGTGTCCTGAATCTGCGCATGGTTAACCACATGATCATTGTAAATGGAGGCCAGCAACGAGGCCACAGTTGGCTTACAAACTTCACAGCCGGAACCTTTTCCATGACTGGTAAGGATTTCGTTAAACGATTTAACTCCGGATATTTTGATAATATTGAAGAGTTCCTGTCGAGTATAGTCAAAGTGTTCGCACAGTGCGCTTTTTACCTCTACTCCTAGCTTATCCTGCTCTGTTTCAAAGATATCCTGTGCAACCGCAGCGCACCCACCACAACCTGTTGCACACTGGGTTAATTTTTTCATTTCGGAAAAGGTAGTGGCTTTTCCGCTTTTCAGGCTTTCCCGAATGTCCCCGGCGGTGACATTCTTACACGAACAGATGACTTCACTGTCGTCATATTCAACTTCAAGATTATGATGTTCTCCCACTTTTACTAAAAGGGATTCCGGCTCATCCGGCAACTCCATGCCTTTTTTCGCGATGGCCATTAGAATGCCGTATTCCGAGGTGTCTCCCACTAGAACTGCTCCTAGGAGCTTTGATCCATCCATCGAAAGCACCAGCTTTTTATAGATTCCACGATGGCTGTCGTAGACAACAACCGCTTTAGTCTGCTCTTCTGGTAGCAATGGGGTGCCAACGCTGGCTACATCCACACCCATTAGCTTGAGCTTGGTCGACATATCAGCGCCTTCAAAGGTTTTTCTTATATGGCACAGGTTGGATGCCGCTACGTCAGCCATATCATAGCCCGGTGCCACCAGACCATAAATCATGTCTTTAAACAGGGCGCATTCCCCGATAGCATAAATATGATGGTCGGAAGTGCGCATGCGACTGTCAACCGCAATGCCTCCGCGCGGCCCGACTTCAATGTCAAATTCTTTAGCCAAATGGTCGTTGGGGCGGATGCCTGCAGAGATAATAATCATGTCAGTCGGTAGTTGTTCTTCACCTTCAAAATCGATGCCTTCCACCTGATCTGTTCCACTGAACTGTAACGTAATTTTTTCGGTGAGAACTCTTACATTCAGCTCTTCAATTAGGTGTCTAAGTATAACGCCTCCACCGGAATCGATTTGACGAGCTAGTAAGCGGGGGGCACGTTCGATGACGGTAGTTTCCAGTCCCATATCATGTACAGCCTTAGCCGCTTCCAGCCCCAGTAGACCTCCTCCTATAACTGCTGCGGTTTTAGCGTGCTTTGCATATTCACGAATCGCTTCCAGATCCTCAATTGTGCGGTAGACAAAAACTCCGGGAAGGTTGACTCCTTTGATTGGAGGAACAAAGGGGCTGGATCCCGTGGCTAAAACTAAATAGTCATAGCTGTATATTTTTCCGTCTGTTGTCGTGGCGGTTCTTTGTTTTCGGTTTAAATCAGTAACGCGTGCGCCCAATTGCAGTTCAATTCCGTTTGTGGCATACCACTCAGCAGGATGAAGTGTCAGCTCATCTGCGGACTCTCTTTCGTAAAATGATGTCAATTGGACTCGGTCGTATGCTGGACGG
>DATCZD010000077.1:0-5522 GCA_036526075.1 Pontiella sp.
GAAGGTTTGTTATTTAAGGGGAGTATCTGACGAACGTGCGGCGGAAGGGTGGAGCAGTATGTATCGTTGTGAGCCCTATGAACAGGTTGTTGAGGACGCCTCCGTATCCGAGATTTTGTTCTCTTCTGTGCCTGACTGGAAAGATCGAATTCATGTAGTCAGCAGTTATTTCAATATGGATTTGATCAAGTATTTTTGCCGTCATCAGGTGGCTTGGTGTCATTGGTCGGAGCGCCCTGGAATTCGGTTGGCGGAAACGTTGGGCTATCGAACTTTGCTGTTCAGGTTGCTGTACCCGATTATGCTAAGACTGAAGATTCAGAACGGGTTTCAAATCCGACATCATGCTTTAGGCGCCTTAGCGCAAGGGGTGTCCGCAGAGAGGGCTTTTCGGAAGATGGGAGTTCCCTTAAGAAAAATCCGGCCGTTCTTTTATTCGCCAGCTCCCCTTCCGGAGATAAATCCGGCATCGTGTATTACAGAGTTTGCTGCAGGGCGTCGGGTTTTTCTTGCTGTAGGACGACTGTGCCGTCGCAAGGGAATTGATGTTCTACTACGATCTTTTTCCCTCTTAAATGCGGAGAATTGGTGTCTTGTGTTATGCGGATTGGATGAGTCTCAGGGATTATATGAAAAAATGGCTGGAGATTTTGGGATAAAAGATCGAGTCCTGTTCCTTGGGGCTTATCCCGTTGAGCGCATAGCAGAGGTTTATTCCGCTGCTGATGTTTTTGTTTTGGCATCCCGATTTGATGGATGGGGTGCTGTGCTGAATGAAGCCGCCTCTGTCGGGCTTCCGTTGATCGGAACCGATCAGTGCGGAGCAAGCTGGCATATTATTCAGAATGGTGTGAATGGTTATCAGGTTAGAGCAGGTTCTGTTCACGCTCTGCAGGAGGCAATGCGATATTACGTAAACCAACCGGAGTTGATTATTTTGCAGGGAGAAGCTTCACGGCAGCTTTATCAGCGGGATTTCCACCCGAAAAAAAATGCGGAACGGTTGATCGATGCGCTGGATGTGTGGAGTAAAGTATGAAAATCGCGGTACTTTCGAGCATTTCAAGGAGTGCGGGTGGATTGCACTATTCCGTGCGCGGATTATCGAAATCCATGGCTGACCGAGGACTTGAAATGAGAATATTTAGTCCGATAGATGAATATTCATCAGAGGATCTCGGTCTTTGGGATCCGCTTCCTGTTAGCCTTTACCATAGGTTTGGTCCGTTGCAGAGTTCGTGGGCATTGCGCCGGTTGCTGAAGGATTATTCTCCGGATCTGTTGCATGTACATGGCATCTGGACCGATCCGCAATGGGCGGCAATGCAGTATCAAAAAAAAACAGGAACCCCAGTTTTGACTTCTCCTAGGGGCATGTTGGATCCATGGGCAGTCAAAAATTCAGCATGGAAGAAAAAGGTGGTAGGTAATCTGTTTTCAAATGATGCACTTGAGCTGTCTTCTTGCATTCATGCGCTCTGTCGTTCCGAAGCGGAATCAATAAGGGCTTATGGGTTGCAGAATCCGATTGCGATTATTCCCAATGGAGTAGAACTTCCAGAGCTACTCCTAAAAGAACGCCGAGAGGGAAAAAGGAAGCTTTTATTTCTAGGAAGAATCCACCCTAAGAAGGGTTTAAATCAATTGATAAAAGCGTGGAGCGGGCTTGAGCGGTCCGATTGGGAGTTGATTATTGCGGGTTGGGATGACGGCGACCATGAAGCGGGACTGCGTAGTATGGTGTCGGACCTGAACTCTGATGATTCCGTTTTCTTTTGCGGTCCGCGCTTTGGAGAAGATAAGGATCTCTTATTTCGTAGTGCTGACGCTTTTGTGCTTCCATCTTTTTCAGAAGGACTTCCTATGTCGGTTTTGGAGGCGTGGGCATTCGGACTTCCGGTTGTGATGACCGAATTTTGCAACTTACCGGAAGGATTTAAATCCGGCGCTGCTATTCAGGTTAATCCGAATGTTGAATCTATAAGAGAGGGACTTACATATTTAATGGATCGTTCGGATGATGAACTCAAGATGATTGGTCTCCGAGGTCGGAAGTTGGTTGAAGAACATTTTTGCTGGCCGGCAATTTCCGCTCAGATGGAGGCGGTTTACGAGTGGTGCATCACTGGCAATAATTCTCTGGAGTGTCTGGAGGTGTAGATATGGAGGAACTGAAAATAGATCAAAATCGTGCGGTGCAGAAATATTCGGGACAACTGCAGCTGTTGCGGATCTACTGGGCGATTGGGAAAATTGTTTTCCGAATTATTCCCCGTCCTTTTTATGCTCCCAGGCGGATGGTTCTCCGTTTGTTCGGTGCAAAGGTCGGGCGGAATGTAAATATTTCGAATACGGCTGCCATTTATTTTCCCTGGAATTTTGAGATTGGCGATTGGTCGGCTCTCGGAGAGCGAACTACGATTTACAGCCTTGGTAAAATTTGCATTGGTTCACAGGTTACCATCTCTCAAGGTGCACATCTCTGTGCCGGCTCGCACGATTACCGTGATCCAGTGATGCCACTTTTAACTCCGCCGATCAGCATCGAATCTCAGGCTTGGGTCTGCGCTGATGCGTTTATTGGACCGGGCGTCACTATCGGCGAAGGAGCTGTTGTTGGCGCACGATCTGTTGTGTTTAAGAATGTTAATCCGTGGACGGTCGTGGCTGGCAATCCGGCTGGATGTATTAAACAGCGGGAACTAAATTGATCCTGAAAGCGATGCTCTTTGGTTATGGAAAAAGAACTCTAACATTGGGAGTTTAAATGATCCCCATCTCAGTTGTTATTCCGGTAAAGAATGAAGAGAAAAATATTCACAATTGCCTTCAGCGATTGGGGGAGTATGACGAAGTTGTTGTAGTGGACTCCGGAAGCACAGATTCGACCTGCACTATTGCGGAGGAGCATGGTGCTTCGGTTATACAGTTTGAGTGGAACGGGCATTTTCCAAAAAAGCGAAACTGGGTGCTGAGAAACATTACGCTCCGTAATGCATGGGTTCTGTTTCTGGATGCCGATGAATATGTGTCGGATGAGTTTAATCAGGAGGTGGAAGATAAGGTTGCCCAAACCAAATTCAACGGGTTCTGGATTACATATCAGAATTATTTTATGGGTAGGCGATTAAATCACGGCGACACGATGCGTAAATTAGCACTATTTCGTGTTGGCGCAGGTGAATATGAAAAGATTGATGAAGATCGTTGGTCTCATCTTGATATGGAAATTCATGAGCATCCCATTATAGCAGGAAGGATTGGGTTTATTCGCGCACCAATCTGCCACCACGATTATAATGGCTATGAAGCGTATTTGGCTAGGCATAACGCCTATTCTTCCTGGGAGGCTCAGCGGTATCTTCAGCTTCAGTATAACGGCTTCGTCGGATTGACAAAGCGTCAAAAAATAAAATACCGTCTCATGGGATCATGGTTGTTAGGACCGCTCTACTTTGTTGGAGTATATTTTCTACGATTCGGCTTTCTGGATGGCCGTTCGGGGCTCCTGTTAGCGTTCAGCAAAATGATCTATTTTTTCCAAGTGAAATGTAAAATTGATGAAATTCTCAATCATAACGGCAACCTATAATTGCGAGGCGACAATACTGGATTCTGTACGTTCGCTTAGAGAGCAATCTACGCCGCGCGGCAATATTGAGTGGATTCTTGTAGATGGTGGATCGACCGATAAAACGTTGGAGTTGATTCAACAGCAGGATTTTCATCCGGACCAATGGGTGTCAGAGCAGGATAATGGAATTTATGATGCACTGAACAAGGGTGTCAAAATGGCGACTGGAGACTTTGTCGGGTTCCTTCATGCGGATGATGTACTGTCAGGGCCTGGGATTCTTCACCGTATTTCATGTGCCATCCGGAACTCAGGAGCCAATTCTGTGTACGGAGACCTTCAATATGTGCTGCCATCAGGTGATGATTTTAAGATTGTGCGCCAGTGGAATAGTGGAATCTATTTTCATCGTAAGTTGAAGTGGGGCTGGATGCCTCCGCATCCGGCGCTCTATTTGAAACGAGAAATTTATGAGCAGGCTAGATTGCCGAACGGAGACTATTTCGATACTCGGTATCAGTGTGCCGCCGACTACGACTTTATGATGCGAATTTTTGGATCGCTCAACGTAGAGCCAGCTTATCTGAAAGCGGTGCTGGTACAGATGCGCGTGGGGGGGCTCAGCAATCGGAGTCTTGGAACGGTGTTTAACAAATCCATCGAAGATTGGAAGATTATCCGTCGCAACCGCATTGGCCACCTTCACACTCTGGCCTGCAAAAACCTGCGCAAGCTGCCACAATTCGTTAAGTAGGCTCCTCATCATTTCATCTTGCAAGGTCGTAGGAGGAGCAAAAAGAAGTCGGCTGGCATGAGTATAAGTTTCTAGTACTTCTCGTCCTTGCGTGTAACGCCCTGTCTTGACCAGTTAAAGGAGGATGTGCAATGAAGATCATCATTGTAGGAAATCTGGGTTATATTGGCCCAAGCGTGGTAGAACAGTTTCGAGCCAGTTTTCCAGAATCAGAGCTGATCGGGTTTGATATCGGTTATTTTGCTCACTGCCTCTGTAATGCGGCCAGTCTCCCTGAGGTAAAGCTAGACCAACAGGTTTTTGGAGACATCCGTACCTTCCCTGAAATGTTGCTCGATGGAGTCGATGCGGTTGTAGATCTGGCAGCCATTTCCAACGATCCCATGGGAAACTGGTTTGAAGAAATTACAATGGAGATTAACTGCTATGCTGCGGTGAGATTGGCGGAGATGTGCAGGCGCAGGGGGGTTAAGCATTTTGTTTATGCTTCCAGCTGTAGCATCTACGGCGAAGCCAGTGCTTATCCGAAAAAGGAAGATGATCAGCTTAATCCGCTTACGGCTTATGCACGTTCAAAGGTTGCAGCCGAAAGAGGACTAGCTCCGCTAGCAGGCGAGGATTTTATCATTACCTGCTTTCGTTTTTCCACGGCTTGCGGATTTACACCTCGCTTGCGGCTGGATCTGGTGCTGAATGATTTTGTGGCCGGAGCGTTGGTCAATAAGGTAATCAGTATTTTAAGTGACGGCACGCCATGGCGCCCCATGATTAACACAAAGGATATGGCCCGCGCTTTGGAGTGGGGTATACTACGATCATCCGATAATGGAGGTGACTTTCTTGTGGTCAACACGGGGTGCAATGAGTGGAATAATCAGATTATATCCTTGGCCGAATCAGTTGCAGGGAAAATTCCCGCAGATGTTAACGTTAATCCCGATGCTCAACCGGACAAACGCTCTTACCGCGTTAATTTTGATCTCTTCAAGCAACTGGCACCGGATTACCAGCCCCAGTGTAATCTGATTAGTACCATTCGTGAACTCAAGAATAACCTTGAAGCGATCGGATTTTGCGATCCGGATTTTCGTGAATCACAGTTTATTCGGCTTAAGACTCTGGCACGTCATCTGGATCGGGGATTACTCAATGGTAATCTGGAATGGATATAATGAGCCGAAATGAGAAATAGAA
>DATCZD010000078.1:0-5217 GCA_036526075.1 Pontiella sp.
CGTGGTATGTTGGCCGATTCAATCAAGGAGTTTTCCCGTCTACCGGTTGAGCGTGAAACGGTTGAGCGTTTCGTGCAACATATCTATTACCATAAGGGCGATATATCAACTGCAGAGGCTTATGAGAGTTTGGTGGAAAAGTTTCAGGATACGGAAGTTTATCCAGAAAATCGCATCTATTACCTATCCATTATTCCCGACCTATTTGAGACCGCAGTGCAGTTCCTGAAGGAATCCGGTTTGGTTGAAGCGCCGGGCGCTGAACATTGGTCGCGCATAGTAATTGAGAAACCGTTTGGGCGTGATCTGAAAAGTGCAATGGCTCTTAATTATAATCTTTTGCGTTATCTTGATGAATCACAGATTTATCGTATCGACCACTATCTGGGAAAGGAAACGGTTCAGAACATTCTCTCATTTCGCTTTGCTAATGCAATTTTTGAACCGGTCTTTAATCGCAGTTATGTCGACCACATTCAGATCACCGCTTCTGAAACCGTTGGCATGGAGAAAGGGCGGGGCGGTTATTATGACGAATATGGTGCGCTGCGCGACATGGTGACTAACCATCTACTGCAACTTCTTTGCCTCGTCACGATGGAAGCGCCAGGCGATCTTTCGGCAGACTCAATCCGAAATGAAAAAGTAAAACTCCTGAATGCCGCCAAATTGGATATTCGCAATAATATTTCCGATGCTGTATGTAGAGGTCAGTATAGTAGTGGTATCGATAAAAAAAACGGGAAGCGTATCAATGGGTATCTGGAAGAAGATCGAATTGATCCAAATTCTGATACAGAAAGTTTTGCAGCAATGCGGCTTTCTATCAATAACTGGCGATGGTCCGGGGTTCCGATTTTACTGCGCACTGGCAAGCGGATGGCGACTAAAACAACTGAAATTGCCGTGCAGTTTAAGGTTCCTCCATTACAACTCTTTCAGCAGGTAGAGTGTCAAGATGATGTCTGTGACATTACCCGGATAAAGCCCAACACATTGATTTTCCAGATTCAGCCCAATGAAGGAATCTTTCTTAAGGTTGGTACAAAACGGCCAGGAATGCGGTTTGTGGTTGAAGATATAAAAATGGATTTTTCTTATTCAGGAACATGGAATAAATCGTTGCCGGAGGCCTACGAACGGTTGCTGTTGGATACGCTACATGGAGATTCCACATTGTTTACCCGTTCTGATGAGGTAGAGGCAGAGTGGAAAGTCGTGCAACCTATTCTTGATAATCTAAGTGAGCTTAAACCTTATTCATACGCTCCGGGAGAGTGGGGTGTGCCGGAGGCAGATTGGCTGTTTCATGATGTAGAGGGATGCTGGAGAAATGGATAATTATTTTGTTTATGTGACGACTAAAAACGAAGCGGATGCAAAGTTAATCGCCCGAACGGTATTGGAGGAGCGGCTTGCTGCCTGTGCGAACATTCTTGGATCTGTTCAATCCGTCTATTGGTGGGAAGGAAAAGTATGCGAGGATAAAGAAGTTGCTCTCGTACTGAAAACGACAGATTCAGCGAAGGCAAAGCTCGTCGAACGTGTTAAACAAATCCATTCCTATGAGATTCCCTGTATTATTTGTCTTCCTATAGCAGACGGCAACCCGGAGTTCATCGACTGGATTCGGCGCGAGGTTCAAGTTTGTTAAATTTAAAATCGGTGTAGTGATCTTTTTCAAAGCACATTAGAGCGTTATAGCTAGTCGTATATTCATTGAAAATATTACGGGTTTATCACGAACGAAAAAGACTTGCAGGAACCGGATAATGAGAGGAAGTTCTCCTCCCTATGTCTACGCGTTATAAAATCAAAATTTCATACGACGGCACAAACTATGCCGGTTGGCAGGTGCAACCTGGGCATCGCACGGTGCAGGGTGAATTGGAACGCCTGCTGGCGGAGATGGCCAATCAGAAACATGTGCGGGTGGAATCATCCGGCCGAACCGATGCCGGTGTACATGCCCGGGGCCAGGTGGCACATTTTGACCTACCTAAAGAAGTTGATCCTAAATATTTCATGCGCGGTCTGAATGCGCAGCTCGACCGTGATATTCGCATCACCTCATTTATTAAGGTTTCAAATGATTTCCATGCACGTTTCAGTGCGGTTGGAAAAGAGTATCGATACTTTATCTACAATGGACTAATTGTTCCTCCGACCAAACGGCTTTATCGATTACAGGAAGGTCGCCCACTAGATGTAGAGCGTATGCGGGTAGCGGCAGCCCTGTTAGTAGGAGAGCATGATTTTGCACCGTTTTCAGCTAATCCAAAGCGGGAACTCAACGGCACAGTGAGACAAATCTACTCCTTTTATGTCCGCAAACACGGCGCTGATATCACGTTGGAGGTTCAGGGGAACGGTTTTCTCTATAAAATGGTCCGCAGTCTTGCAGGAATCCTGATCGATATTGGTATGGGACGCCGTGAGCCAGAGTTCATTCAGGAAATATTTAATCACGGGAAGCGCACATCTGTCGTACAGACCGCCCAACCGCACGGACTTTTTCTCTGGAAGGTCTTTTATTAATTCTTGAGTGAATTCAGGCCTTCAGTCCAGCGAGGTTCAGTCGCTAAAGTTGTCTCCGTTTTTTTATGGAACAGACCTTATGAATGCGGTACATTTACGCATATATCCATTAATCCGAATAAACGAATAGAGGTTTTTTATGAGTAAAATTCGAGTAGACCATGTTTTTACATCTGAATCCGTTTCTGAGGGACACCCAGACAAAGTTTGTGACCAGATTTCTGATGCGATTCTGGACGCCTGTCTTGCAGAGGACTCTGGAAGCCGCGTTGCCTGCGAAACGCTTACAACAACTAATTTAGTCGTGAATGCTGGAGAGATCACCTGCGATGGGTGGGATAATATTGATCCGGAATCCATTGCACGTGAAGTGGTGCGCGATATCGGATACGACAGTGAAGAGCTAATGTTCAACGCAGATACTTTTGAATACATCAATAGATTGCATGGTCAGTCTCCAGATATTTCTCAGGGAGTGACAGAAGGCGAGGGGCTTTTTGCAGAGCAGGGCGCGGGAGACCAGGGCATGATGTTTGGTTATGCCTCCAATGCAACCGAAGAACTGATGCCAGCTCCGATTGCATACAGTCATCGTCTGTTGGATGAGCTTCAGCGCATCCGAAAGGCTGGGGACATCCCTTACCTTCGGCCTGACTCAAAGTCACAGGTTTCAATTCTGCATATGAATGGAAAACCGGTTTCAATTGAAACAGTAGTTATTTCTCATCAGACCGATGATGTGCCGTTGGAGCGTATTCGTGAAGATTTAATTGAAGTCTGTCAATCAGTATTGGCTCCGACCGGCCTATTGAAGAATGATACCGAATATTACATTAACCCGACTGGAAAATTTGTAATCGGTGGTCCTCATGGAGATGCCGGATTGACCGGACGAAAAATCATTGTTGATACTTATGGTGGTGTAGGAAGCCACGGAGGAGGAGCTTTTTCCGGAAAAGATCCCTCTAAAGTAGACCGTTCGGCAGCATATTTTTCCCGCTATGCAGCAAAAAACATTGTCGCGGCCGGATTGGCTGATAAATGTGAAATTCAGGTAGCTTATGCCATCGGTGTTCCGAAGCCGCTGAGTATCAATGTAGATACGTATGGAACCGGAAGAGTCGATGACCACCTTATTGAGGACGTTCTTAAGTCTGGTGAAATTTTTGATTTCCGGCCGAGTGCTCTGATTGCTGATCTCGGCCTAATGACACCGTTGGGTTGGAGCTATCGAGATTCTGCGGCCTATGGCCATTTTGGTCGGAATCAGTTCCCCTGGGAGAAAACTGACAAAGTTGACATGTTACGCAGTGCGCTGAATGTGTAGTTATAAATTTCAACCAAAGGGCCGATGATGCTGGAAAAGCATTTGGTTTTCCCTTACATTCCGCCCTTACTATTTACAGAATATTTTTCATGTCAGCAGACCTCGACATTTTAACAGCTGAAAAGCTGGAGCGTTCCTATACAATAGGGAAGAACTCTTTACAGGTTCTAAAAGGGGTGTCACTCGAGGTAAAAACCGGAGAAACCCTTTCGATTATGGGAGAAAGTGGCTCCGGAAAAAGTACTCTGCTACATGTTCTGGGTGGATTGGATAAGCCGCGTGCAGGACAGGTTTTTTTCAAAGAGCAAAGTATCTATCAGATGTCCGGATCGAAAAGGGCTCGTTTCAGGGCGGAAAACGTTGGTTTTGTTTTTCAATCGTTCCACCTGCTTCCCGAACTGGACATTGTTGAAAATGTTGCATTGCCAGCCATGACGCAACGTGGCCAAGGAGAAGCGCGCAAACGTGCAATTGACTTATTAAATGAAGTCGGACTTAGTGAGCGAATTGCTCATCGGCCACAGGAACTCTCGGGAGGAGAACAACAACGCGTTGCAATTGCCCGCGCATTGATGAATGATCCGGATATCATATTTGCCGATGAACCAACCGGCAATCTGGACTCAGCAACAGGTGAAAAAGTGTTGAATTATTTGTTTCAACTGGTTGAGGCAAGGAGGCATACTCTCGTGCTCGTTACTCATAGTCAGGAAGTCGCATCCCGCTGTTCGCGCGAACTCTACCTGAAGGATGGGGCATTGGTTTAATAAGGACAGAATTATGAAGATTTTTTTAGGTGATAAACTGGTAGATGAAAAGGATGCTGTCGTTTCGGTGTTCGATCACGGATTGCTTTATGGGGACGGTGTTTTTGAAGGTATTCGCGCCTACAACGGTCGCGTATTCCTGCTAGATGAACATATCGATCGACTGTATGACTCAGCAAAAGCAATTGCTCTAAAAATTCCGATGAGTAAAGAAGATATGAGTCAGGCGGTTATTAACACCTGCAAAGCGAATGAAATTATTGATGGATACATTCGTCTGGTTGTTACTCGCGGAAAAGGCACTCTAGGCCTGAACCCTTATCTTTGCGATAAGGCAGAAATTATTATCATTGCGGCCAAAATTCAACTCTATCCTCAGGAGCTTTACGATAACGGTCTTAAGATTGTTACCGTCGGAACGATTCGTAATCATCCCGAAGCCATCAATCCCCGAATTAAAAGCCTGAACTATCTAAACAATGTTATGGCTAAGATTGAAGCGATCAATGCCGGTTGCATGGAATGCCTGATGCTTAACCATAAAGGTGAAGTGGCCGAAGCGTCTGGCGACAATGTTTTTGCTAT
>DATCZD010000079.1:0-3254 GCA_036526075.1 Pontiella sp.
GCCAACAGCACCGAGGAGAACAGCATCAGAAGCTTTACAGGTTTCAACTACCGAGTCGGGCATTGGGTCGTTGTGAGCATCGATGGCTGCTCCACCCGCATTCTGTTCGGTATAGTTAAGAATGAAACCGGCTTTTTGGGCTACAGCGTCGAGCACTTTGACCGATTCAGTTATTACTTCAGGGCCGATGCCGTCGCCCGGAAGCAGAGTAATATTATAGGTTTTAGGCATAATGAGTTCCTTTGTTTTAAAATGAAGGGCGGATTTTAGCGAGGGCGTAAAATATTGCAATGCGGAAAGAGAAACGTGCTTTGCGGAGCAGGCCGGGTTAGATGATTGGGCGGTTAATTAAACCCTGTCCGATTAGGCCGTTGAGGATGTTCTCAGATCATTTGAAAATGTTCTGCTTTAAGCGTTGATACTCGTCAAAGGCGACCGGAAGACTCGCTACAATGTTGACAAGTGCAGCCACCATCATGGAGGTGAAAATACAGATCATAATGCCGATCTGATATTTGATCGCTTCCATCGGCATGGCTCCGCCCAGAATCTGACCGGTCATCATTCCCGGCAGGGAAACAATACCCATGGTTGCCATAGTGGCCACAGAAGGATTTACAGCGGCTTTAACGGCATCGCGCAGATAAGGTCGAACCGCTTCTTTTAGAGACGCTCCGAGCATGAGATAAGTCATAAACTCATTCTCGTGCTTGCGGATACCACTGTAAAAACGTTCCAGACTCAGCACATTGCTTCGTAGGCAGTTTCCCAGCACCATGCCGATAATCGGAACCATATAGCGTGCGTCATAAAATGGATCAGGTCGGATGGCGATGAGTATAAACCACCCGCTCGCCAGGAGGGTGCTTCCGGCTACACCGGATAAAGATCTCCAGAAAAAGGGGCGGCGTTTAAGCCCGGCCTTGTCGAGGATGCTTATATTGGCCACCACCATCATAATAATGACCCATCCCAGGCTGACCATGGGATTGTTTAGTTGAAAAATATATTTAAGATAGAGCCCAACGAGAAACAGCTGAACGGTCATTCGGACCAGAGCAAACAACGTGTCGCGTATGATGCCGAGCTGCAGATAAAAAATAATGGCGAGCGGCACCATCATGAGCGCGTACATGGATGCCAACGACATGAAAGAGAGGTCGATCGTCATGCATGCACCTCCTGCAACTTGCTGTTTTGAATTTCAATGATGCGGTCACAGGTGTTCATCCATTGCGGATCATGTGATACAGAGAGCAGGGTGATGTCGGATTGAAAAAGTTCATTCATAACCGCTGTCCGGGACTCAGAATCCAGTGCAGAGGTGATTTCGTCAGCCAGAAAAATATGTTTATTCAGCAAGAGGGCACGAGCGATGGCGATACGCTGTTTTTCTCCTCCTGAAATGTGCTTGCATGGTTTTTCAAGAATATGCTCAGAGAGGTGGAGGCGCTGAAGCAGTTCGCTAATACGACTTTTCTCTGGTTTGTTGTGCTTATGAGCATGATAAGAAAAGGGGAGCAACAGGGCTTCTTTTACGGTTTCAGCTCCCAATACCGGTTCCTGTCCGATAAAGGCAATACGGCTTCTAATATCCGACAGAGTGGATGGTGATAGAGGAATGTCGCCAAGTTGCACAGAACCATTCTGGAGGGGTATTGCGCCGACGGCGCATTTAAGCAATGAGCTCTTTCCGCATCCGGATGGTCCATGCAGCACAACCTTGCTGCCTTGTTGAATGTGGAGATCTATACCATCAAACAGCAGCTGATTATTAAATTTTAAAACAATATTTCTATACTCGATCATTTTACAGTCCGATCGCGATGATAATAGGGAGAGTGATTCCGGAAAGCAGAGTACTCAGGGTTACAATACGTCCGGCCAGCGGACCGTCGTTTCCCATGGCCTCTGCCATTACATAGGACATAACGGCTGTGGGACAGGCGAGATAGAAAATGGCGATCATTTTTTCAGTGGGTTCAAGGTTGAAAAGAGGTGCTAGAAGAAATCCGATGGAAGGGGCAATCGCGACCTTTATGACCGAAGCAATCAGGGCTGCGGGAGCTGTGTCGCTCAGACGTTCGATGATCAGTGTTGCTCCGATGCTCATAAGGATTAGAGGAAGTGCTGCATTACCCAGCGTATTGAGCGCTCGGATGGCAAAGCAGGGCAAAGCAAGGTCGGATAGGTTAAGAATAAGTCCGATAGCGCAAGCAAGGATCAGCGGATTTTTTATAAACTGCATCAGAACGTTCCGAAGGGATGCTCCTTTGCATTCTTTAAAGCTGCTGTAACGAGACAGAGTCGGCACACTGAGAAGGTTGAAGAGAATCACTAACGGGGCCAGCACTACGGTTCCCAAAATTTCTGCCTGAGGATCAAGTTCGCCCAAGGTATAGATAATAACCGGAAGTCCGATAAATGCGCCATTGCCCCGGAATGTTCCCTGAAGAAATGAGCCGGTTTTTTGGGTGGGAAGTTTGAGTTGTTTTGAAACGCCCCATGCCAGTGCCAAGGTGAGCAACGTGCCGAGGCTGGCCAGCAGAAAGATTTTTGAAATCGTACTGAACTCAAGCTGGGCAACGCAGATTTTGCTGATGAGTAGTGCCGGCAGGGCTATCCAGAAAACCAGTTTATTCACTCCCTTGAAAAAGGATTCAGGTAGGAACCCGGTTTTATATAAAAGTTTTCCAAGGGCGATCAGCAGAAATATAGGGGCTATGCTGTTAATAATAAACATGAGCTCAAGGGTAGGGGTTACCGAGGCAGTGAATCAAGTAAATGCTCTAGAGCACAGTTAATAGATTTTATGTTAACAGCTCCGGAGCGCATTTCTTTCGGGGTTTGAATGAAAGGGGCTTCAACTAATTCATGTCCGCAATTTTCAATAAGCGTTTCTATTCCCTCCAACGTAGTTTCCATATGAAACTGGAGTCCAAGTATTCGGTCCTTGACGATAAACGCCTGATTTTTGCAGGCCGCACTACTGGCAATTCTTTTTGCTCCCTTAGGGAGATCAAATGTGTCGCCGTGCCAGTGGAAAACCGTAAGTTGATTCTCTGGCCAGATTAGATCGCTATTGAAACACTGGATTGGAAACCATCCAATCTCTTTGTGCGGGCCGGAATACACCTTTGCGCCGAGCGCATCGGCGATCAATTGGGCTCCAAGGCAGACCCCCAGGATGGTCTTGCCTGCATGAACAGCCTGAATGATAAGCTCCTTTTCGGCTTTTAACCATGGGTAGTCTT
>DATCZD010000080.1:0-9094 GCA_036526075.1 Pontiella sp.
ACATCAGCCAGTGAACGAAGAAGATAACGGTCATGCGAAATCAGTAACATTGTACCTTCATACCCGCGCAAAAACTTCTGCAGCCACTCGACCGCAGGCAGATCAAGATAGTTTGACGGCTCATCGAGCATCAACAGATCAGGATTGGCAATCAAGGTTCGGGCCAGCTCAGCACGCATCTGCCATCCTCCCGAAAAGGAGGAAAACGCTTTTTGGAAATCCGACTCATGAAAGCCCAGTCCACCAAGGGCCGCCTCAGCCCGGGTGCGCATTTCATACCCTCCAAGATGTTCAAACGCATGCTGAAGCTCGCCGATCTGTTTCAGCTTTCGAGCACGCTCTTCCTTCTCGAGCGTTTCCAACTCAACCTCCAATGAATGGATTTTTTTCGGTATTGTTTTAAGCTCAGGAATCGAATCTTCGGTATATTCGAGCAGGTTTCGTTTTTCTGCATGGGGATTGAGTTGCTGATGTAGATGCCCCAACCGGATCTTTTTCGGAAGTACTACATCCCCCTTGTCGACATCGGTTATCCCGCACAACAAATTAAAAATGGTCGATTTTCCAGCCCCATTGGGACCGACAATGCCAACACGCTCTCCCGCATTGATGCGAAAAGTTACATCCCTTAGCACCTCCTGTGCTGCAAAGCGCTTACTCACTTGAATAAAGTCGATCATACAGAAATCCAAAAATCGGAACTTACCTAATCTCCAACGCCGGAAACAAGACTGGAGAGAAAAACAAAAACGCCCCGGCTAATCTGGCCGAGGCGGAAAAATGGTTCGTGTCTATTTTTAAAGAAAATAGCGAAAAAAATGATTTTCACTGGGGCTCCGGTGCGAATGCGTCATTTGCTACACAAACCTCTGGGAAACTTAATTTTTGTTTCCGAGTTTCAGAACGCCCCCGCAGAGTGAACAAAGAAAAAAGACCTGCTCTTAACAAAGCCACAAACGTTACTTTAAAAAAGAGTGGCGAGGATGACGGGACTCGAACCCGCAACCTCCAGCGTGACAGGCTGGCGCTCTAACCGATTGAGCTACATCCCCGTAGAAGGAGCGCATATAGTATTCATTTCACCCGATCGCGCAAGTGGAAATTATTACTTTTTTTTACATTTGTTTTAAGCGGTTTATTTAAAAGGGACTGAGTGGTTTATTTTGATGGATCGTATAGCCAAAAAGCTTCCCTTAGAGCCCCAAAAAATCTACAATGCCGCTCGTAATCGGGTGGTGATGAATAGGGAAATTCTACAATGGAATTTTTACCAAAATATATTTTTATTTTTGTTATAAGTCTGACGATTTCATGGCTAACTGTTCCTTTGCTGAAAAAACTCGCTCCCAGCATGGGCCTACTGGACCAGCCGAATGAGCGCCGTATTCACAAAGTTCCGATCCCCCGTTGTGGTGGCATTGCGGTATTCCTGGCCCTGCACCTTTCTCTAGCGTTAATTTTTCTAGGTCCTTGGGGAAATTTAATGGGTGCTATCCAACTGCAGGAGTGGGAATTCATGTTAGCAGGGTCAACTGTGTTGTTGATCGTTGGAGTTATAGATGATCGATTCAATATTTGTGCATGGATGAAACTGTTGGGCCAGATCGCTGTCGCGGTACTGATGTTTTTCGGCGGATTTACAATTGAAACGTTTCTGTATCTTCAACTTCCACCATTGATTGATTTAGGGATAACACTCTTCTGGTTCCTTCTTCTGATCAACGCCTTTAACCTGATTGATGGGATAGACGGCGCCTGCGCAGGCCTCGGCTTAATTGCTAGCGCCGGCCTCGCCGGCATGTTGCTGTCTTTGAACCAAGTAACGGACACGTTGGTTTTGATGGCATTGGCGGGGGCATGCCTAGGGTTTTTGCGTCATAACTTTCATCCAGCATCCATATTTCTTGGCGACTGCGGCAGCATGCTGATTGGCTTTGTGCTCGCGGCGGTTTCATTGAAGACCAACATGAAACAGCCTATGATGGTAGCTCTTCTAGTACCGCTACTGGCGGTGGGAGTTCCGGTTTTTGATGTGATTATGGCGGTTTGGCGAAGACTGGCCCGAAAGATTATTTCTCGAATTCATAACGATACGTTGGCGACAAAGATCTTTGGCCCAGACCTCGATCACATACATCATAAACTAATGCGAAGCGGCATGACTCAAAGAAAAGCGGCTCTGATTCTATATCTATTTGCCATTCTTGCCTGCATAATAGCTTTGAGCGCGGTCGCGATGTCATCGAACCGGGCTGCACTGTTGCTCATCAGCATGATTGTGGTGATTCATATTATTGTACGTAAGATTGCACAGGTTGAGCTTTGGACGACAACACAGATTGTTCTACAGGGGTTTCATCGTCCGAAAAGCATGATCTGCAAGCTTGCCGCAATGGCCTGGGATATCGGGTTCCTCCTTTTAGCGACCTTTTTTGTGGGAACAGTGTTATCTCCACCAGTTGACCCAATGCTTTATTTTTCCATTAGCGTGACTATCCCTTTCACCACTCTCTACTTTTACCACATTTACAGAGTCGTTTGGCGTCGAGCTCGCATGACGCAGCTTTTTATTCTCACTCTTCAACTTTTAGCTGGAGAAATTCTAGCAGGAGTTGCTCTGATATGGGTCAGCGGGGTTCCCGCTCAGGACCTGATTTTTTCAATGTTAATACATGGCCTTTTTTCCGGGTTTGGAATTTTCGGAATCCGGGCCACCTTTGGACTGGCACGTGATATGGCCGCCTGGCTACATGGTTCCGTCAGCATGGAAGGCGAAGTGAAAAGTCTGATTCTCGGCGCTGGTGAAAATGCAATCTTATATCTTCGACAATCCGCATTTGAGGAGCAACAGAAAGCGGCGCGCAAGGTGGTTGGCCTGATTGATGATGCACCGGACCTTCTGCATAAAACTATCTATGGATATCCGGTTCTTGGAACCTTTTCAGAACTTGATGCCTTAATTCGTCAGTGGAGAATTGGAGAACTTATATTTACGAGCCATTTCAATAACGAACTGCGAGCCGAGGTACTGTCTCTTAAAACAAAGTATGATCTGATGATTCGCGACTTTGTTTATACCCTGCGAGATCTCGACGAACACGGAGTCTGCCAGGGGTTGGTGACCCCCAATTCAATGACTGAGGTATCCTGCCACAATCTTTGTAAATGGCATTCAGAATGCAACAAAGACCGACGAATGCCGGCCTCTTAAGGAAGACTAAAAAGGACCATCATTCCCGAATCTGTCCTTTTCCCTCGATCACAAATTTATACGTAGTCAGTTCTTCTAATCCCATAGGGCCTCGGGCATGCAGTTTATCCGTACTGATACCGATTTCTGCACCCATGCCGAACTCCGCGCCATCTGTAAAGCGGGTTGATGCATTTACATATACGGAGGAAGAGTCCACTTCAGCCAGAAAGATTTTTTCGGATGCTTCATCCTGCGTGACAATCGCATCAGAATGTCCAGAGCCATACTGATTAATATGAGAAACCGCGGCATCCACATCATCAACGACTCGGATGGCCAGAATCAGATCCAGATACTCTTCATACCAGTCATCTTCTGTAGCCGGTTTCGCTGCACCAATCAAAGAACAGACAATTTCATCGCCGCGAATCTCTACCCCGTTCTCGCTCAGGATTTCTCCCATCTTTGGAAGAAATGCTTCAGCAACATCTTTATGAACCAGTAAGGTCTCCATGGCGTTACATACGCCTGGACGCTGACATTTGGCATTTTCAGCGATCCGCCAGGCCATGTTTAAATCAGCCGTTGCATCCACATAGGTATGACAAATCCCCTTGTAATGCTTAATGACCGGAACGTGCGACATTTCCGTTACGGCCTTAATAAGCCCTTCACCACCGCGCGGAATAATGAGATCCAAATAGTCCGTCATCTGACACATAACCTGAACCGCTTCGCGATCGGTCGTCGGAATCAACTGAATGGCATGAGCCGGCATCCCTTTGGCCTCGCCACCTTTCTGCATCGCGGCTGCAATTGCTAGGTTAGAGTGAATAGCTTCTTTTCCGCCGCGAAGAATAACCGCGTTAGATGTTTTAAAGCAGAGAGCCGCAGCATCGCAGGTTACATTCGGGCGCGACTCAAAGATAATACCAATTACGCCAATCGGAACGCGGCGTTTATGAATCTCCAGCCCGTTCGGGCGATTCCATGTGCTGATCTCATTTCCAACAGGGTCGCCTAACACCGCCACATCGCGAAGGCCTTTGATCATGCTGTCGATGCGGTCATCGGTTAACTCTAGGCGATCAATCATCGCATTGCTAAGTCCGGCGTCCCTTCCAGCTTCCAGATCCTTAATGTTTTCACTCTGAATCAATGCACGCTGAGCATCTAACTCTTCCGCCATCGCTTCGAGAATGGCATTCTTTTTCCGCGTGGAAAGCTTGGCCAGCTCGCGGCTGGCCGCCTTGGCATTTGCTCCGATTTCCTGTACCTGTTTCTTCACATCCATCATCATTTCCTCTCTAAAGAATTACCAAATTATCGCGGTGAATAACCTCTCCAGATTTTTCGGTGGTTTTTTGTCCCTTCAGCACTGCGATTTCATCGCTTGAATATTCCACGAGTCCACGGGCAATACGCTCTCCATTCTGCGTGCGGATGTCGACCATTGCACCAACCTTAAACTGCCCATCAATGGACTGAATGCCGACAGGCAACAGGCTCTTTCCTTTTTGAAGCGCCATAACCGCTCCATTATCTACAGTTAAATGCCCTTCAGCGCGGTTGAAGAATGCAATCCAACGTTTCCGCTTGGAAATATTTCCAGCTTTGGGAATGAGCAGAGTGCCTTCATCTTTCCCTTCAAAAATACGTGTCAGTACGCCAGTTTTTCGCCCGTTGGCGATTACTACCGGTATGCCGTTGTGCGCAGCAACCTGAGCAGACCGAAGCTTTGAAGCCATTCCACCAGTCGATAGATTATCCTGCCGATCCGCTACAAGCTCAAAAACGGCATCATCCACCTTTTCAATATAGGAAACGCGTTTATTATTTTCATCGCGCAAACCATCCGTTGTGCTCAGCAGAACCAAGGCATCTGCATCAATTAGAATGGCGACTAGAGCGGCCAGAACGTCGTTGTCACCAAACTTAATCTCTTCGGTAGAAATAGCATCGTTCTCATTGATAATAGGAACAATGCGATTAGCAATCAGGTTCAACAGCGTATTGCGAGCATTCAGATGTCGTTCGCGATGTTTCAGCGCATCATGAGTCAATAATACCTGTCCAACCTTGCACTTATTTTGGCTGAAGAGCTCGTTATAAACACTCATCAGGCTGATTTGCCCCACAGCAGCGGCCATCTGCAGATCCGGAATAGCTTTTGGCCGACTCTTCATGCCAAGAACTTCAAGACCAGCACCTATAGCGCCGGAAGAAACGAAGGCCACCTCGCCGCCGGCGTTTTGAATCTGCGATAGTTCATCCACCAGAAGGTTAAGTCGTCGTTTATCTGGGCGGCCAGAGTTTTGAACCAGCACCCTACTTCCAGCTTTCACGACCATGCGCCGGGCACCTTTTAAGGCATCCCGATGTTTTAAATTCTGCGTCATAAATATTTTTTCTTTCTAAAGAGAGTAAAGGTGCTACCACATCGCTTTCTTTTTGTCGAGAGCTCGGCATGACTCAGCTTCCTACATTATTCTTCCGAATAACATAACGGGTTTTTGACATTCCGGAAAAGGGAAGATAAAGTTCATCATCAATAGAACATGGATCGCATAATATGACACAAACTTTTTTCGCCAGCGCCGAGCGAGCTACCAATGAAGAACTGAGAAAATCTTCCGGCATGCTGATTGGGTCAGATATCGTCGACCATGCTGTTCATGTGGCTCCGTTTGTTTTGATGGTACTCAATAAGGAGCGGCAGGTCATCTATTCCAATCAGCGTTTACTTGATCTTCTGGGAATTGCCTCTTCAGATGAAATTATAGGAATGCGCCCCGGTGAAATTTTTGACTGCGTTCACTCTCATAACGAGTGTGGGGGATGCGGCACTTCGAAATTCTGCAGTGAATGCGGGGCCGTCAAGGCGATTTTAAAATCACAAAGCACAAACGAGGATGTTGAGTCTGAATGTCGCATTACCACAGCTTCGGGAAAACCGTTCGACCTTAGAGTATGGACAGCTCCCTACCATTGTGGCGGCATGGATTTTACCGTTTTTACAATCTGTGATATTAGTGCCGAAAAACGTCGAGAAGCTCTTGAGCACATCCTCTTTCATGACATCAACAACATACTAACATCCCTTAGCGGTCATGCGAAACTTCTTGAAACCTCGCATCAGATCGAGGACGAACTCTCTTATTCTGCCAAGGTTATACAAAAGGCAAGCAGGGAGCTGACGAATGAGATCCGGTACCATTGCAACCTGATGCTTGCCGAACGCGAGATGCTGGAAGTGGAGGCAACTCCGGGAATTAGTTCTCTAAAAATCCTTCAAGACCTAGCCTTTCTGGATTTAAAGAAAAAAACCGTCATAGATCAGGATTCTGAAGATTTTGAGCTAACTACAGACCGCATACTTTTATTCCGCATCCTGCTCAATATGGTCAAAAACGCAGTAGAGGCGATCGAAGAATGCGATGCCGTGACCCTAGGATGCCGAACAGAGGGCAACGCGGGGGTTTTTACAGTGCATAATCCAGGTTGTATTCCCCAAGCGGCACAATTACAGATTTTTAACCGCTCCTTTACCACCAAAGGGAAAGGGCGTGGGATTGGAACCTACAGCATGCGCCTGTTTGGCGAAAAATACCTAAAGGGGAAAGTCGGATTTACCTCTTCAGAACAGGCCGGAACCACATTCCATATTACCGTGCCCCTCATTCATCCCGGCAACTGATGTTGATTGCTTTTCACCGAATCCTAAAGCGTAGGTTTTCAACTCAGGCTCATATCGGACTTGCAAGAGAGGAAAGTTGAGCTAGTTTTCCGAGATGCGAATCACAAGTGGAATTTTAAGGAACCGGCGTTTAAGTGTGCCCGATAAAGAGGTGCGGCCGACCATGGAGGCTGTACGCGAAGCGATTTTTTCATCGCTGGGCGGAAGCTGTAAGGGACTGAAAGTGCTGGATCTTTTTGCGGGGTCTGGAGCTCTGGGCGTAGAAGCCTGGAGTCGCGGAGCGGAGTCGGTAACATTTATTGAGCAGCACCCGATTGTATACCGAAACCTTCAGCAAAATATCAATGAGCTGAATACCGGAGGTCTTGGGAAAGTGCACTGCATAAAATCCGATGCCATCCGCTGGCTGGAGCGGGGAAAAGAGCAATTTGACCTTATTCTGGCGGACCCGCCCTATGATCTTCCCGACGCAATGGCAAATACACTGACAGGGATTGCCAGACATTCGCTTTTGACAGAAGAAGGGTTGCTGGTATACGAGATGCGTTCCAAGGGCGCCCCGGAGATTTCCGATGAGTGGGATACCATCCGTGATAAACGTTACGGAAAAACGCGCGTTCTTATATTGAAGCTAAAGCAAGAGGACAGATCATGAACCAGGTCGCCATGTGCGCAGGAACCTTTGACCCTATCACAATGGGACATCTTGATGTGATTGAACGCGCTTCGCGTATTTTTCCCCGCGTGGTGATTGCCGTAGCAACGAATCCCGGTAAAAATCCAATATTCCGCATGGAAGAGCGCATTGCGCTGGTTCAGGAATCCACGGCACACCTGAACGGGATCGAAGTTGATGCCTTTGATGGCCTTTTGGTTAACTTTGCGGAGTCAAAAGATATACAGGTTATTGTGCGTGGCCTCCGCGCCTTTTCCGACTTTGAGTATGAATTTCAGATGGCACTGACCAACCGCAAACTGAAACCTGAGATCGAGACCATCTTTCTGATGCCTAAGCAGGATTACAGCTATGTCAGTTCCAGCAATGTTCGTGAGGTAGCTCGACTTGGCGGCGACACGTCACTCTTTGTGCCACCCCCTGTGCAAAATGCTCTTAAGAAACGTTTCGGCTAGTGCCCGAAGCACACATACTCTCCATGATGTCCATGGGAACCAAGTGTGAGAACAAACTGCAGATAGCCCTCCCAGACACGCTCTGCTCCCTCTTCCGTTTCATAGTCTCCGCCCGCAATCTGAAAGCGAATCATTGAGTTCTGAGATGATGAAAAATCGACCATAGCCGTTCCTCGCCAGCTATCGCCAAAACTCTCTTTTACACCATCTTCCTGTATTTTATTAATCAGCCCAACCTGGTCCCAACGCAAGCCTCCTCGCCAACGAGGCATAAACCCGTACAATACCTGACAATAATACCCATCCTGCGTTCCCTTGATCTTTTCTGTGCCGCCTTCTGGGGCCAGCTCCTTTTTCCGATAGAAATATTCCGCCTGAAGGGTTAAGTCGCCCTGCCCCCTGTTTCCATGCGCATTGTAGTGGTAAAAAGCATCCGCTCCGGCAAACCAGCTGACACCGTCAAAGTGATTTGTTTCGGCAGGCGGGCCTTCTTCTTCGTGGATCTCCTGATGAACTCCTCCTGCACCAAACAGCCCGAACTGCACGGTATGACAAAGGTCAGTTTTAGGCGATAATTTCAACCACCCAACACCAATACGAGGCCCGTTATGCCTAGGAAGAAGGTCTTCATTTTTATAGTCAAAAAAAGCCTCATTACGGCCCTGAAGAGCCTCCATCCCGATTTCCAGCAGAAATGGCACATCAGCCTGCCATGTGGCTTGAAGACCGACTTCATTCAGACCGTGATCACCAAGGGCCAGCTCATAGATCAATGGCTTGTCAGCAAAACTCCACTGATGCGGATGTTGAGGATTAGTAATGCCAAAGCCGCTGAAAAACTTTCCGCCTTTTAGAGCCAGGCCTCCTGGCAGGGAGGTTGTTTGCACAAAGGCGGTTTCCACTTCTGTCTTATCTTCGCTAAAAGCAAGTACCGCTTCGGCGATCAAGAGGTCATCCACCTCTCCTGTCAGAAATAGCTCAACCTCACGCAAGTTAAAGCCATTTTCTTTTTCATGTCCATGTCCGTGCTCACTTCCTTCATGAGCATGTCCAAAACCGGACATTTCCTGTTT
>DATCZD010000081.1:0-10293 GCA_036526075.1 Pontiella sp.
TTAAAAATGCCCTCTTAAAACTGATTAGGATCTCTTTAAAGCTGGAACGCGCCTCGCACTGATACTTTTCACGGAATGCAAACCAACCGCAAACCAGCATAATAAAGAACCCGGTTAAGATTCCGGGAATCACACCCGCCATGAACATGGCCGCAATAGAAACAGAACCGGCAGCTACCGAATAAACAATCATGATATTACTCGGAGGGATCAATAGCCCCGTAGTTGCCGCAGTTGTTGTAACAGAAACATTGAATTCCCTGTTGTACCCCTTACGATTCATTTCAGGGATCATAAACCCCCCAACAGAAGAAACCGCTGCGGCTGCTGACCCAGAAATAGAGCCAAACAACATGCAGGTAAGCGTGTTAACATAAGCCAATCCACCCGGAAGAAATCCTACTAGCGTGCCAGCAAAATCAATCAAACGCCGAGCCATTCCTCCACGACCCATTAAATGCCCTGAAAAAATAAAGAAAGGTATCGCCAACAGAGCGAAGCTATTTACTCCGTTTGCCATTTTTGATGCGATAACGATCGTTGGATCAATTCCTTCAGCCAAAACCGAAAAAAAAGTGGCCAAAGTAATTGCCACTGCGATCGGCACATTCATAACCAGCAATAGAATAAAAACAGCGACCATAACAAGAACAACCGAAGTCATCAGTCCACCTCCCCTGCGGATTCCGATTCATTAAGCTCCGATGAAGGTGTCACAATTGTCTCAATCAGATTTTCAACGGCAAATAAAACCATGAAAGCTCCAGAAACAGGAATAGCCAGATACACATAGCCCATTTTCCACCCGAGCGCTGGGGTCATCTGCTACAAATTATCAATCACAACTCGGCTTCCTCCATAAATAAAAATGGCCCCAGCAAAGAAGAGCACCATAAGGTGCGCAAATACCGCTAATAGCTTGCGAGCATCCGGATGAAGCTTACCCACAAAGAAATCGACACCCAAGTGCCCTTTGGTACCGAAGGCTACCGCGCCACCTAACAATGCCACCCAAACCAACAGGAACCTCGCAAGTTCCTCTGTCCATGATGCTTGCTCTCCCATGACATAACGAGTAAATACGCCCCAAACAACATCCAGCACCAATAGACCCACTGCTACAATCAGCGCAAAATCCAGAACCTTCGTCATCCACCGCTTGAAATTAATTAAACCAGTCAACATTACTTAACCTCGGAAATTTTTTTCAACAGTGCACGAACATCCGGGGTCTCGACATTCTCAAGCATGGGCGCCACCTTAGCAGCAAAAGCAGACGTATCTACCTCATAAACCGTTACGCCCTCCGCTTTTGCCTTCTCCAGCGCCTCTATACTCTTTTCTCTCCACAGCTCTCGCTGAAACAAGGATGACTCTTTTGCTGCGATCTCAATCCAGCCTCTTACCTGCGGGTCTAGTGTATCCCAAAGCTTAGCACTCATCATAAGCATGTCTGGAATGCGGGAGTGTCCGTCCAAAGAGAAATGCTTACATACCTCATAATGCTTATTTGAAGTAAAACTAGGAGGATTATTTTCAGCACCATCTACCGTACCTTGAGCCAGAGCAGAATAGAGTTCTCCCCACGCAATCGGTGTCGGAGCACCCCCCATAGCCTTAACCATATCCATTGCCGTCTTACTGCTCATTACACGAATTTTCAATCCCTTCAAATCATCAGGAGTTCTGACTGGGGTCTGTTTCGTATAAAAGTTCCGGCTTCCCGCATCGTAATAACAAAGACCACGCAATGATTTAGACTGTCCTTTCTCAAGTAGCTCCTGACCAATCTCTCCATCCAGCACATTCCAATAATGTTCTGCGTCACGAAACACATACGGCAAACTGAATACCGCCATAGATGGAATAAAATCCTCCATGGCCGCCGCGGAAGTTTTGGTCAGAGCCAGAGAGCCGTTCTGCAACAGCTCAATACACTGCTTTTCACTCCCTAATACTGAGCCCGGATAAATATCGATCGTCACACTTCCGCCAGATAACTCCTCAAGCCGATCCTTCATGAACTCCATCGACTTATGTACCGGATGTCCGGTATCCAGACCGTGCCCCAACTTTAATACCATCTGCTTAGTATTCCCTCCGGATTTCTGACTGCGTAATACAAAGGAAAAACCTGCAGCTGCGAAAAAAGCCCCTATTAGAATGCCCGTCATAAAAAATGAAACTGATTTATTCATGAACCCCTACTCCTGATTAATGGTAAATGTAATACGGATCGGATAATCCATTGAAGCGCCCAAGGCCGAATAGCCCAGCGTATGTATAGAATCCATAATCATGAACCCATTGATAGCGAAACTGTAACAACGAACCGCTTCCTCTATCACATTCTTTTATTTCTTTAATTTATCTTTAAACACCCAGAGCCCCAAGGCTGGGTTACTAATATAATAAATCTCTTCTCCGTCGGGCAGCGTATTAAAGCCGTCCTTAAGTGCTTTCGGATTGTAACGTTCCACCATTTCATCATAGCTCACCGCATCGAAACCGACCGAACGAATTTCATCGAGGGAGAGCCCTCCCTCGCCAGGGCAATAAGTAATCCTAAAGCGCCCTTCCGATGAGCCATGGATCAAGTGCGCCGCCGCACTAAGATTGCTCCGTAACTCTTCATTCTCTTCCACAGCTTTAAGCGTGGAAGGCGTTCCGTGATATCCGAACTTACGGATCAAATGATCAATGGTCGGATCCTCCCCAAACTCCTTGAGCGCGGGAGCCAGAACAATCAGCTCACCGCCGTCGGCGATTGCCATGCGGGTGCGGTAGACCGCCTTATTACCAAGCCAGGTGCTTTGGAATTCGTGTGGATCGAGATAAACCACGACTTTGCTCGGCTCGCGGTCAAGCTGCGTAATATTCACCTTGCGCGCCAGTTCGCAGGCAGCGGTATAGCACTCTGCATCGGCACTGGAATAGAACCCGCGCATGTGCATTTCGGCGGTGCTGTAGTCCTGCTCCATCACGGTCAGGATATAGGTGATAGGCAGGTCGTTCAAAAAGGTATCCACCGCATGGTTGAACAGCTGCCGCACCGGCGTGTCCGTACGGCCGAGAATAGTTTCCATGTTGCTGACGGCTCCGAGAAAGTGCGACTTATTAATGATGTCCGCCCCGCCTGCTCCGACAACAATATTTTTGGTGTAGTTGGCCATGCCGACCACTTCGTGTGGCACCACCTGTCCGACCGACAGGATAAGGTCATAACCATCGAACAGCATTTTATTCACTTCAACACCGACGGTGTAATCCACTTTGCCGCCGGACAGCTCGGCGAGAAAATCCCCGGACACCTCGCCTTTGCGAACAACGCCTTTACGCCAATCGTGCACTCTGAAGACGTCGAGCGGAATGTTTTCGCCGAACATCATCCGCAGCTGCGCCTCCGTCATGGGATTGTGGGTCCCGAGCGTGGGAAGAATATCGACGTGGACGCCCCTAGCTGTGAGCATTTCATACACCATCGCCGTGATCGGCCCGGCCATCGAGTTGAGCCGTGTATGGTCCGGCGGAAGGACTAAAACTTTTTTTACATCTCCGATTGCCAATAGAGACTCAACAACCAGCTCTCGCAGCTCGTCCTGCGCGATCGAAACGGTTTCTCCGCCCCGGCCGATCATAGTGAGACCTCTTCTGTGTTCTCGGCCGGCTGGTCAGGAGAACCCAGCCCGCTCAGTTGAACGTCCTCTGCCTTGAGTTGCCCGAATTGCACCGGAAGCCAAAGCGAAACCGCAGGAGCATAGGTGATAACCATCAGCGCGACCAGCATCGCACCGAAGAACGGCAGCGCCAGATCTACCGGATGAGACGGGCCTAGTGTATGCCCCAGATTAAATACCAGTTGGCTCTGTCTACCGCCCTGCTGCGTACAAAGAAAAAATGCAAACCCGGCCGAAGCCAACGGCGGCCCGATTAAAATTCCCCCGACAATCATCGATAGGTTTTTGTTCATAAATTCCTTCCAAAAAGATCAAACAGTCCGTCGCCGAAATCTCAACCAATCTCGGCGCCGGCTGAACGCCGGAACCTAAACGATGTATGTCGATGCCGAGGTGTCGCCGCCGCGTCCGGTCCAGTTGGTATGGAAAAACTCGCCACGCGGTTTATCTACCCGTTCATAGGTATGCGCCCCGAAATAGTCGCGCTGCGCCTGCAGTAGATTGGCTGGAAGACGTTCTGCACGATAGCCATCAAAGTAGGCCAGTGCCGCGCTGATGGCCGGCATCGGGATACCCAATTCAACCGCTTTCATTACGACACGTCGCCAAGCAGCCTGTGCATTTTCAACGGCATGTTTAAAGAACGGATCGAGGAGTAAATTGACAAGGTCAGGGTTGGCGTCAAACGCCTCTTTAATCTTTCCAAGGAATACAGAACGAATAATGCAACCGCCACGCCACATCAGCGCAATACCTCCATTGTTAAGCTTCCAACCGTGTTCTGTAGCCGTAGCACGCATTAGTTGATAACCCTGCGCATAGGAAACAATTTTCGAAGCATAAAGGGCTTGTTTAAGATCGTCGATCATCTCGGTCTTATTGCCATTAAACTCAGTAGCCGGACCAGAAAGAACTTTTGCAGCCTCAACACGCTCATCCTTGAGCGCAGAGAGACAACGAGCAAAGACGGCTTCGCCGATTAACGTGAGCGGTTGGCCAACATCTAGCGCGGAGACCGCAGTCCATTTCCCGGTACCCTTCTGCCCGGCCGTATCGAGGATACTGTCGATCACCGCTTCACCCTCTTCGGTTTTATAACCAAGAATGTCGCGAGTAATTTCAATCAGATAGCTGTCGAGTTCGCTCTCGTTCCACTCGGCGAACACCTGGTGCATTTCCTCATTGGAGAGACCCAGTCCTTCTTTCATCATCTGGTAGGTCTCACAAATCATCTGCATATCGCCATACTCGATGCCATTATGCACCATTTTTACAAAATGGCCCGCACCGTCTTCACCAACCCATTCGCAACAGGGCTCTCCCGCATCGGTCTGTGCACAGATTTTCTGAAAGATTGGCTTTATGGCCTCCCAAGCAGCGGGCGATCCGCCGGGCATAATCGATGGGCCAAGCAACGCGCCCTCTTCTCCACCGGAAACCCCGGTGCCAATATAAAGGAGGCCTTTGCTTTCTACATATTCCGTGCGCCTAATGGTGTCGGGATAGTGGCTATTTCCACCATCAATAATGATATCCCCCTCTTCCAAGTAAGGAATGACTTTTTCAATAAAATCATCAACCGCCTGACCGGCTTTCACCAACATCATTACTTTGCGCGGACGCTCAAGGCTCGCACAGAATTCTTCGATGCTGTGCGCGCCAATAAAGTTTTTCCCCGCACCTCGTCCTTCGATAAATTTATCGACTTTTTCCAACGTGCGATTGTAAACCGCGACCGTAAAGCCTTTGCTTTCCATGTTGAGGACGAGGTTTTCGCCCATTACCGCCAGCCCGATCAATCCAATATCTGCTTTCATATGATCTCCTTTGTAGATCAGGTAATTGAGGGATTCGAAATTCGAAAATTTGCTCCGCCAATTACCTAATCAACCTAATTTCCAATTTAAAAATTACCGTTTAACCCGCGCATTGCCTTCCCAAATGCTCCAGAGTTGTTCCTCATCTGCAGGTTGCGCATAGTCAGTCAGCATGGTCGCGGCAAGCGCGCCGCTTGCCCAACCGAAGCGGGCACATTTCTGAACATCCCAGCCCTTAAGAATTCCATAGAGCAAGCCGCCGACAAACCCATCGCCGCCGCCGATGCGATCAAGCACTCCGATTTCTCGCGGTTTGATCACTTCCCACTCGCTGCCGTCTGTCACCAGTGCACCCCATAAATGGCTGTTAGCCGACACCACTTCGCGCAGTGTCGTTGCAAAGTATTTTGCATTCGGATAGGCGGCCTGGACCCGGACGATCATCTCCTTAAAGCCGTCAATCTTTTCGTCTAGACCCTGACCTCCCGCGTCGGGACCCTGGATGCCAAGGCAGAGCTGAAAGTCCTCTTCATTGCCGATCAGGATATCAGCGCGCGACGCGATTTCAGCAAACGCTTCCGATAGCTCATGTTCGCGTCCCTTCCAAAAGCTGGCGCGGTGATTGAGATCGAACGAAATCAGCGATCCGTTTTCTTTGGCGATGCGTGCGATATCCAGACAGAACTGAGAGGTCTTGGGTGAAAGTGCCGCGATTAGCCCGGACAAGTGAACGACCTCGGATCCCTCTTCGCCAAAGATGCGGTCGAGATCAAAATCTGCCGCGCACAGTTCGCGGCCGACTTCGCCGGCGCGATCGTTTTGCACTCGTGGTCCGCGCGAACCCCAGCCGCTGTCAGCCATGTTAATTTGGTGACGAAATCCCCATGGGTTGTCCTGCTCAAATTCCGGCCCTTCAAAATCCATGCGGCGACTTTTAAGATTATCTTTGATGAAATGTGCAACCGGGCTACCCTTTACAAAAGTTGTCAGCACCTTGACCGGCAGACCAAGATAGGATACCACGCTAGCAACATTGCTCTCCGCGCTGGTCGCCTGCATCTTAAACGTATCACTGCAGTGAAACGGCTGCGAATCAACCGGCGTAAGTCGTAGCCCCATACTGGTTGGAATGATCAGAGAATATCGTTTTTCTTTCATGAACGCCTCCTTTAGCGTCGGCGAATATATCAACTCAATGGTTTGAGACAATCACTGTTTGGTAAAAAAAAAATTGATTTACCGGCTCGTGGTCACCATATTCACCGCCTACTTAAATTTATGATACCATTGGCGTTAAGGGGAAGATCAATCATGAGCGAGATTTTTAATCAGAACTGGAACCGTGAACGCGTTCGGGCCGGCATGCGCTGGTTCGGCCCCGAAGACGAGGTCACTATTCAGCATATCCGGCAGACTCCAGGCGTCACCAATGTGATCACCGCGTTACACCATATTCCAGCCGGAGAGATCTGGACCGAGGAAGAAGTGGCCCAGCGAAAAATTGAAGTGGAATTTCTACCCAGCGCCGACGCTCCGCCCGAACTGAGCGGCATGGCACTGTTCGAATGGTATCAAGCCAAAGGCAGGTCAAGCGGCCTCATCTGGGATACCGCTGAGAGTCTGATTTTTACGGAAGACATCAAAAACGGAAGTCCCCATCGCGAAGAGCACATACGCAACTACAACGAAAGTCTGCGTAACCTCGGCCGCTTTGGCGTTCATAATGTGGTCGGCAACTTTATGCTGGTGGCCGACTGGACCCGCACCGGAACCGATACCCTTTCCGACGGATCCAAAAGCCTCAAATACGTCCAAGCAGCCTTCGCCGCCTTCGACATTTATCTGCTCAAGCGCCATGAAACCGAAGAGGCCTATATCGACGATGGCTCGTTCTCCGCCGAAGACCTCGGATCTCAAAACGGCTATCATTTTTACGTTGGGGAGATCGAACACAGTGTTTACCGTTCCCAACGGCATGATACTTAACAACAGGATTGCTTATGAAACCCGGACTTATTTGGATACTCCTAATCATCACAGCATTTCAGTCTGTGGCGACTGAACGCCCAAACATTCTCTGGTTGACCAGTGAGGATAATAACATTAACTGGGTCGGCTGTTACGGGAATCCCTATGCCGAAACACCCTACATCGACCAACTGGCGACAGAGGGATTTCAATATATGCACTGCTACGCCAACGCCCCGGTTTGCGCTCCCTCCCGTAGCACCTGGATCACCGGCATTCACGCGACCTCACTGGGAACAACCCCGATGCGTAGCAGGAATAATATTCCGCACGACCAAATCCGCTATTACCCTGACCACCTGAGAGCCGTCGGATATTACTGTGCAAATACATGGAAAACAGATTACAACATCGGCAAACGGAAAGACTCCGCATGCTGGGACTCAAGCAAGACGGACTGGGAGGTGTTAAAACAAAACCAACCGTTCTTTCAGGTCATCAACTTCTTCTCCTCTCACGAAAGCCACGCGTTCGGCAATGTCGACAAGACAACACACAGTCCGAACGATACGCGATTGGCAAAATACCACCCTGACATTCCGGAAATTCGTAAAAACTATGCGCACTACCATGACGCCGTGAAAAGAATGGATACCGAGGTCGGCGCGGCACTCGAAATGCTCGAGAAAAGCGGTATGGCTGAAAATACCATCGTGATTTACTGTTCCGATCACGGAGGCGTACTGCCGCGTAGTAAACGTTTCCTTTTTGACAGCGGGACGCACAGCCCTTTGATCATTCGGATTCCCGAAAAATTCAAACAGCTTTGGCCGGCGGAAAAGCCCGGCACGCAAATAGACCGACTCGTAAGCTTCATTGATATGCCTGCGACATGGCTAAAAATCGCCAAAATCGAACCGTCAAAGGTCATGCAGGGGCAGGTTTTTCTCGGCTCGGAGGCCGACCCTGAACGCAACTATCACGTGAGCTATCGTGAGCGAATGGACGAGCGTTACGATAATGTCCGCGCCATCCGAAACAAGTCGTTTCTGTACATCCGCAACTACATGCCGTATGCCCCGCGGGGACAACATCTGACATATATGTGGAAGATGGAAGCCACCCGAGCATGGGAGGCATGGCATAAAGCAGGGAAGACCGATGCGGTAACCGGTCGCTGGTTTAAAGCAAAGCCCATAGAGGAGTTGTACGATACGAACGCAGACCCCGACAACGTCGTTAATCTGATCGATCATCCGGAATACAAAGAAGTCGCGATAGAGCTTCGCCGTGAATTGCGCACATGGCAGATAACAACTCATGATTCCGGGCTACTTCCTGAGGCGGAACGGGTGAAGCGTGCCGCAGACCTCAACACCACCATCTACGAGATGGTCCGCAACCGGGAACAATACGACCTGGAAGCCTATCTGGATGCGTCCGACCTCGCGCTACAGCAGGATCCAGACAACCTGCCCTCCCTGCTACAACTGTTGGATCACCAGGATTCAGGAGTTCGCTACTGGGGCATGATCGGGTGTTACCTACTGGCCGATGAGGCTTCTTCCGCCCAACCCCGCATCCTGCAGGCACTTGATGACGAGTCCCATGTCGTCCGAGCCATGGCAGCCTACACGCTTTACCAGCAAGGAAAAACAGACGTCGCAAAAACGTGCTTCAAAGATCTGCTAAAGAACAGTTCCTATGCGTCCTTACTTGTTCTGAACATCATTGACTGGATTGGAAACGGACCGGATGAATACAGAGATGAGATTGCCGCCTGCCACCTCAAGGACAGAGGGTATGTAGACCGCATGAAGGAGTATTTTGGCTTCAAGAAGGCTACATCTCACTAGAAATAAAAAACGTACCGGGTGTTAAGCTGGGGTAAAAACCGCCCCGCTACGCCTGCAACTCCGCCGCCCTCCCAGGCGCGGAACTGACGGGCGGTACGGATCCGGCCTTCGCCGGGATCGAGGCGAAGCATCACTTCGCCGAGAGAAAGAATGTCATAGCGGCACGCTGCCGCTGGTTTCACAACAATTGAACTCATGGATCATACTCCTGTGTAAGCTGAAAATCCGCCGTCAACCGGAATGATGACGCCGGTCACAAACTTCGCGGCTTCCGACAGTAAATAATGAATGGTGCCGTACACCTCATCCTGTTCGCCAAAGCGCCCGAAGGGCGTTTTGTTGATCACCTGCTGTCCGCGTTCGGTGTAGCTGCCGTCTTCGTTCATCAGCAGGGCGCGGTTCTGGTGGCTGACAAAAAAGCCGGGGGCCAGCGCGACCACGCGCACTTTATCGCCGTATTTATTGGCCATTTCGGTGGCCATCCATTTGGTGAAATTGTCGATAGCGGCTTTGGCGTTGGAGTAACCGAGCACACGAGTCAGGCATTGCGCGGCCGACATGGAGGAGAAGTTGACCACGCAGCCGTACCCCTGCGCCTTGAACGCTTTGGCAAAGGTCATGGTCGGCATGACCGTTCCCTTCAGGTTGAGATCGAGCACCTTGGAATAGTCTTCCATCTTGAGATCGAACACATCCTGATCCGGGCCAATGGTCGCGCCGGGCATATTGCCGCCCGCACCGTTGATCAGCACGTCGATACGGCCAATATCGGTCATGATTTTTTCGTAAACCGAATCGAGGGCCTCCTGATCTAGCACGTTGCAGGCATAGCCGCAGCACTTGTCGGAAATCTTTTTGGCCTCGGCAACGGTTGCGTCGACTCTCTCCTGATACAAGTCGAGATAAATCACGTAGGCCCCCTGCTCCTGCAAATACTTAGCCACACCACCTGCCAGCACTCCAGCCGCACCGGTT
>DATCZD010000082.1:0-5805 GCA_036526075.1 Pontiella sp.
AGAATGAAGAGTTAGTATAGTTTTTCACTATTGAAACTTTGTTGCCACACTATGAGTGCATATAAAAGAGCGATGTCTTCGGAGAATACAGATAAACAGATACATGTGTCTTTTTACGCTTACGATAAAGGTACCTGCGGCTGCAGCGCTCCGGATTGTAACATCTTATAATGTGAAGGGCATTGTCCGAAATCTATGGAACGGCCTCGTCAAATTAACTGTAGAAGGAAAAAATAGGAGCTGAACGAATTTTTAAAAGCCATAAACGAATCAGAACGAGGATAAAACCTCACCGCTAAAGCGGCAGATTGGTCAAGGGCTTCGGAAGTATTTGAAGTGTTCGGAATTTCATTTGAATGAAATATGCAATTCTAGGTGATATCCATGCCAATATTGAGGCTCTTGAGGCCGTCTTGCAAGATGCGCAACAGCAGGGCGTGACCCACTATGCCTGTACCGGAGACCTTGTCGGATATAATGCAAACCCTAGAGAGTGTCTGCAACGTATTCGGAACCTGAACTGCAAGCTGGTTCAGGGCAACCATGATTATTATGCCTCCAGCAATGAAGCAATGGAATTATTCACCCCTCTTGCCCAGAAAAGCATTCTCTGGACACGCCGAAATCTCTCACATTTAGAGAGAAAATATCTGCGAAACCTTCCGCTTATCCTGGATATTGAAACCTTCAGCATTGTCCATAGCTCGCTCAGTAATCCGCATCGCTGGAATTATATTTTTAAAAGCAATTCGGCTGAATCCAGCTTTAATAATCAGTTTAATAATGTCTGCTTTTTCGGCCACACCCATGTTCCGCTGGCCTTTGTGAAAGGGAAAGCTATCGAAAAAGGTTTTTATGAAACTCTGAATATCCGTTCCGGATACCAATATCTGATCAATGTCGGAAGCGTGGGACAACCACGGGATCGAAACCCCAAGGCGGCCTACGTCATCTATGACCTTGAACAAAAAACCGTCACCATGCGACGGGTTGAATATGACATTCTAACCACACAGCTCAAGATACGAAAAGCCGGGCTTCCATTTCGAAATGCCCTTCGGCTACGCAACGGGATGTAAGACAACGTGAATTCATCAGAACAACTGCTGATCCTGTTTGATGGAGACTGCCCCATCTGCCAACGAAAAATCCATTTTCTTAAATGCAGGGATAAACAACATCGGCTTAGTTTTTCTGATATTCGATCTGCTTCGTTCCTCCCCCCTGAAGATATTTCTTTGTTGCAGATGGAGGCGCAGATTTATGCCATTGCTCCGAACGGAAAGATCCTTTCAGGTATGGAGGTTATCCGAGCAGCTCACCAACAGATTGGAGTCGGCTGGCTTTCTGCTTTTACAGGATGGCCGATACTTCGACCTATTTTTGATTTTTTGTACCGCCTGATGGCGCAAAATCGAAGGACTATTTCCCGCTTCTTTAAAATGTAATTTAAACAGATAGGCATACAAGACTTTGTCGAGCCGTAATACAGTACCCACGACTTCCACGTTGACTTAACTTTATTGTTAAAGCAAAATTCGAGAGCAATGAGCGAGAATCAACGCCAAGGGACTGAAAGGAGTGGTTAATATATTCCTTGGAGGATAAATTTAAACTAAAACCGAAAGGGCCAAACGTAATATGACCTCCGCCAATAATAAAATCTTCGTTCTGGACACTAATGTAATTCTTCATGACAGCAGCTGCATACACCAATTTGGCGAACACGATATTATTCTCCCCATCACCGTTCTTGAAGAACTCGACCACTTCAAAAAAGGGAATGAGTCTCTGAACTTTCATGCTCGCGAATTTGCCCGCACCCTGGATTCTCTTGCTGGTGATACTCTGTTTGACGGGGGGGTTCCTATCGGCCCCGGACTTGGAAATATAAGCATCAAGCTGGATTGTGACTTTTCTGAAGACATTGCCGGAAATTTTTCCGACAAGAATAAACCGGATCACCGCATCCTAAACATCGGCTATCAAGTTGCCCGGGAAAACCCGGATCGCTCCGTGTTCCTCGTTACTAAGGATGTAAACCTCAGAATGAAGGCCAAGGCGGTTGGACTGCATGCTCAAGATTACAAAAACGATCATGTCTCCGATATCCAACAACTCTATACCGGATCCCGTGTTGAGGAGAATATTGACCTGGAACTGATCGACCTGATGTATACCCCGCCCTATGAGTTTCCAGCAACCGACCTAAAAGTTGAAAAACCACTCCTACCCAATGAATACCTTATCCTGCGGGGAGAAAGGAAATCTGCACTAGCCACCTATGATGATGAGCTTAATCTCATTCGCCATGTTGATAAGGTTCCAGCCGTTGGCATCACACCGCGCAATTCTGAACAGACCTATGCACTCGATGCTATCCTCAACGACAACATCCGTCTGGTCAGCCTGACCGGAAAAGCCGGAACCGGAAAAACACTCATCGCGCTGGCTGGTGCGTTGAAACGAAAGAAAAGCTATCGTCAGATTCTGATGGCGCGGCCAATTGTAGCTCTTAGCAACAAGGATATTGGATTCCTTCCCGGAGATATTCAATCCAAACTGGATCCCTACATGAAGCCTCTATTTGATAACCTTGCAGTTATTGAGCATGCGCAGGGCGATGCAAAAAAAAGCCAGATCACCAAGCTTGTGGAGGATAAAAAGTTGGTTATTGAGCCGCTTTCCTATATTCGCGGCCGTAGCCTGGTTAACACCTTCTTTATTATTGATGAAGCGCAGAACCTGACGCCTCATGAAATTAAGACTATTATTACGCGGGCTGGCGAAGGCACTAAAATCGTCTTTACCGGTGACATATTCCAAATTGACCACCCCTACCTAGACAGCCACTCAAACGGCCTCAGCTATTTAATTGAGAGGATGCGCGGACAGCGGCTCTATGCCCATGTAAATCTCACTAAAGGCGAACGCTCCGAACTGGCCGACCTTGCCGGGTCATTGCTATAAGCTAGCGGTGTTGAAGTGAAAAACTAAGCCGACGGATATTGAGTTCCCGGCAACTAGATTTCAGTTTCATTAGAAGCTGGCGTTTGATGCGCTCCAACTCCGGGAGCCATCCCGGGTGGTCGACAAAAATATGCAACTGAAAATCTTTTATAAACCCAGGTTCACAATGCGCCGCAATCTGCGGCCCGACCAGACTAGACCAGGCCTCACGCAGAATCAGGACATTTTCCTGAACAGGTTGCTCAAAGCCATCGACCACATCCTTGAGAATATCACCGACACTCTTCACTCCCCGTTCTGGGGGGGGTGGTTTTTCTAAATGATACCGAACCTTGTCCATATCCCACCGTTCAGTATTCACTTTGCTTTTGCGAGGCTGTTCCATGAGTGCATTGAGCCATATTCAGATATTGATTCAAATGCAAATTCCTCGTTTAATGGATCATATGGATAATCAAGTTTACCCAATGTTATTTGAACCCGTCTATAAGGACTATCTTTGGGGGGGAGAACGAATTCCGAAAACCTACAACCGAGACCTACCTCCAGGGGTGTATGCTGAGTCGTGGGAAATTGCCGACCATGATGATGGAATGAGCGTGGTATCCAATGGCGCATTGAGCGGAAAAACTCTTCGAGAAATATTGAAAAAAAACTCGAAGGATATCCTCGGATCAAACACCGAGGGCGATCGTTTCCCGCTTCTCATTAAACTGATCGATGCCAATAAAAAGCTTAGTGTACAGGTACACCCCAATAATCATACCGCCAGCTTATACGGAGGAGATCCAAAGACGGAAGCTTGGTATCTATTGGGCGAAAATGAGGCACAGGTCTACTGTCAGTTCAAAGACGGAGTTACTGAAGAGGTCTTTCTTGACGCTCTAAAAAATAAGACTGCCGGCGACACCATAAATCCGATTACAGTTAAACACGGGGATATGGTTTTTATTCGGGGCGGACGTGTTCATGCGATTGATGAAAAATGCCTTATCTATGAAGTTCAACAAAACTCCAACACCACCTACCGCATTTGCGATTGGGGGCGGGTTGATGAAACTGGAAAATCCAGAGAACTACACATTGAACAGGCCTTAAAGGTAATTAACTGGGATGACCATGAAAATCCTCTGATCGACTCTAAGCTTTTGGTTGACACCGATACATTTAGGTGTTGGGAGCTTTTACACTGCAACCATTTCAAACTGGAAAAGCTTATTTATTCCGCGCCACTAGAAGTTCCCATGTCGGGAAAAACCTTCCATGCCCTCTTTGTTGCAGAAGGAGAAGCAGAAATAAGCTGGGAAGAAGAGTCCCTGAACCTTGCGGCCGGCACCTCCGTACTGATTCCTGCCGCCCTGCCCCACTATACCCTAAGTGGAAATGCAACAATCCTGCGCTCCACCATCCCCTAAAAAAACCGGGCGCCACCTGCGCCCATTTTCCTAAAAACAAAATCTCTACTCTCAGTGTTGCCCATTAATAAAATTGACAGCATTTTGAAACAACTTAAGACCAAGTCCCTGATCCGGCAGTTCTCCAGCGAGCTTCTGTTTATCCCAATTTGGATGATTTTCCGGAAAAAGATATGCCTCAGGATGCGGCATCATTCCGAAGATGCGACCGGTCGGGTTGGTCAGTCCGGCTATGGCATTCAATGAACCATTCGGATTAGCCGGAAACTCCTGCGTCGGCTTGTTATCTTTGTCAACATAGCGTGCAGCCACACAACCTTGTGCTTCCAGTTTCTCGAGCAACTCATTATCGAGCGTAAAAATTTTACCTTCACCATGACGGATAGGTAACGGAAGTGTTCCAAGTCCTTGAGTGAACACGCATGGAGAATCTTCCTCAAAACGAATATCACACCAGAAATTCTGGAAGGTTCCGCAGTCATTCTGCATCAACGAAACAGTCGGCTCAAAATAGCTCCCGTCGAGGCCGGGCAATAATCCCATCTTGGTCATCACCTGGAAACCGTTGCAAATACCCATAATCAGCTTGCCGTCTTCAATAAACTTTTGAAGTTGCTCCTGCATATGGTGCTTTATGCGCAAGGCAAATACATGACCGCTGGTCATATGATCACCATAGGAAAAGCCGCCGATAAACATCATTGCCTGATATTTTTTTAGCTGATCCGGATTGTCCAGCAGATCATTCAAGTGAACAAGCTCCGGTTCCGCTCCCGCCAGTTTCCAAGCGTGGGCAGATTCTGCCTCACAGTTCACTCCATATCCCGTAATAACCAAAACCTTTGGTTTGCTCATATCATCAGTCCTTTTTTTAACCGCTAATGAATACGAATAGACACTAATTAAGGATTTTCTTGAGTTAGCGTTTATTCGCGAGTTCTATTTATTCATATCCTCAAACATTGCAGTAGCAGCGGCAACCGGATCTTCGGCCTGCACAATCGGACGACCAATTACCAGATGCGTTGCACCCTGTTCCACCGCATACGACGGAGTTGCTACGCGCTTCTGGTCACCGACATCACCTTCCGGCATCCGGATCCCCGGCGTCACAAGAATTGCATCCGGAAATTCTTCGCGAAGCACTCTGGCTTCATGCGCACTGGTCACCATCCCGTCAATTCCGGAAGATATAGCCAAACGCCCTAACTCTACTGCCTGTTCGGAAACCGTACGATCAATCCCCAGATCCGAAAAATCTTCCTGACTCAGGCTGGTCAGCGTAGTAACGGCCACAATTTTCGGAGGATTTTCACACTCCTTAGCTGCTTGAGCAGCTTCTTCAAGCATCGCGCGACCACCAATAGCATGAACCGTCATCAGATTAACTCCATGCTCTGCGGCGGTCTTCACAGCATTA
>DATCZD010000083.1:0-8923 GCA_036526075.1 Pontiella sp.
TGGTAAGTGGTTTGCATGAATAAAATGAGTATTTATTATAGACATATTGCATAAGAGATTATAGGAATACTCACCATTGATAGCAGGTACTGTGTTTGGAGAAAAAAAATGAACGGTTATAATTTATCACATTTGAAACAGTTGGAGGCCGAAAGCATCCATATTATCCGGGAGGTAGCCGCGGAGTTTGATAATCCTGTCATGCTCTATTCTATCGGAAAGGATTCATCGGTTATGCTGCATCTGGCCCACAAGGCATTTGCACCGGGTAAAATTCCATTTCCGCTGTTGCATGTTGATACCCAGTGGAAGTTTCAGGAGATGTATAAATTCCGCTCATTGATGGCGGAAAAGTATAATGTGGATCTTAAAGTCTGGATTAATCCTGACGGCAAGGATCAGGTAAATCCGTTTTCTCACGGCTCGGAAAAGCATACGCAGATCATGAAAACCGACGGATTAAAGCAGGCGTTGGACCACTACAAGTATGATGCGGCTTTTGGCGGTGCGCGCCGCGATGAGGAAAAGAGTCGTGCCAAGGAGCGTGTCTATAGTTTTCGTAACGAGTTCCATCAGTGGGATCCGAAAAACCAGCGCCCTGAACTTTGGAATCTCTATAATGCCAAGATTAACAAGGGCGAATCGATCCGTGTATTCCCACTTTCAAACTGGACAGAGCTGGATATCTGGCTCTATCTGCTGCGTGAAGATATTCCGATTGTTCCGCTTTACTATGCCGCCGAACGCCCAGTAGTTAAGCGCGACGGTGTACTGATTATGGTGGATGATGATCGTATGCCACTTAAGGAAGGGGAAACCCCCATGATGAAAAAAGTGCGTTTCCGCACTTTGGGTTGTTATCCGCTTACCGGCGCAGTTGAATCCGAGGCTGAGACTGTGGAGGAGATTGTGCAGGAAATGCTGCTTACCACTACCTCCGAGCGCCAGGGTCGTGTAATTGACGGCGATAATTCCTCAATGGAAGACAAGAAGAAGGACGGGTATTTCTAATGAGTGAACCAACTTACAAAATTCAGGAAGAAGAACTGATTCGTGGAGATATTTCTAAGTATCTGAGCCGCCACGAAAACAAGGATTTGTTACGTTTTCTAACCTGTGGATCTGTTGATGATGGAAAATCCACATTGATCGGGCGTCTGCTGTATGACAGCCATATGATTTATGAAGATCAGCTTGAAAAAGTTGCTAAGGATTCAAAGATCTACGGGACTACGGGAGACGACTTTGATCCGGCACTGCTGACCGATGGACTGAAAGCCGAGCGTGAGCAGGGGATCACAATTGATGTCGCCTATCGCTATTTTTCAACGGATAAGCGTAAATTCATTATTGCGGATTGTCCCGGCCATGAGCAGTACACCCGCAATATGGCAACTGGAGCGTCAACCTGTAATCTTGCGGTTATTCTGGTTGATGCCCGCCACGGTGTGATTACGCAGACCAAACGTCACAGTTTTATCTGTTCGTTGCTGGGCATTAAGCATGTAATTGTAGCTGTCAATAAGATGGACCTGGTGGACTGGTCGGAAGAAAAATATAACCAGATTGTAAACGACTATAATGCTTTTGTGTCGCGCTTGAACTTTTCGGACATTCACTTTATTCCGATGTCGGCTCTGAAGGGTGATAATGTAGTAGAGCATGGTGACCATCTCCCATGGTATGACGGGCCTACATTTCTTCACCATTTGGAAAATGTGAATATTTCCTCGGATCGTAATCTGATCGATATGCGTTTGCCTATTCAGTATGTGCTGCGCCCAAACCTCGACTTCCGCGGATTCAGCGGAACAATGGCTTCCGGTGTTGTGCGGGTAGGTGATGAGGTAGCCAGTCTTCCATCGCGTCAGCAGTCTAAGATTAAAGCGATCTATGGTCCTGATGGTGAACTGCAGGAAGCTTTTGCTCCGCAAGCGATTACTGTCACTCTGGAAGATGAAATTGATGTATCGCGTGGCAATATGCTGGTGCCTGTTAAAAATGTTCCGCATATCGGTAATGAGTTCGAGGCCATGGTCGTCTGGATGCATGAAGGGGCGGCTCAGGCTGGAAAAAGCTACCAGATCAAACATACCTCCAGCATGGTGCCTGGCGTGTTATCTGATATCCGCTATAAAGTGGATGTTAACACGATGAAGCGCGATAAAAATGCGGAAGAGGATGGCAATGCGATCAGTGCTCTGGAGCTCAATGAAATCGCCCGTTGTCATATTACACTGCATCGTCCGATCGCATTTGATCCGTATGAGCGCAATCGTACGACCGGCGCGTTTATTATTGTCGATCGTTTGACCAATGTAACCATTGGCGCCGGTATGATTGTTGATCGTATTGTTTCCAAGCCGGGACATAAAAAGGCTCCGGTGAGCCAGAATATCGTGAAGAGCGAGAGCCTGGTGAGCGCTGACGATCGTCAAAAACTGCTAGGTCAAAAGGGGGCAACAATCTGGCTTACCGGGCTTAGCGGTTCCGGAAAATCAACGGTGGCCAAGCAACTGGAAAAGAATCTGATTGATCAGGGGCATATTTGCTATGTTCTGGACGGTGATAATGTGCGGCATGGTCTCAATCGAGATCTAGGTTTCTCGATGGAGGATCGCAAGGAAAATATTCGCCGTATTGCTGAGGTGGCCGCGTTGATGAATGATGCCGGGGTTATTGTGATTACCTCCTTCATTTCACCCTATATCTCTGACCGTGCTGCTGCTCGAGAGGTTATTGGCGATGAAAACTTTGTTGAGGTCTTTATCGACACCCCGATTGAGGTTTGTGAGGCGCGAGATCCGAAAGGATTATATAAAAAGGCGCGGATCGGCGAGATTCAGCAGTTTACCGGGGTCAGTGATCCTTACGAAGCACCGCAAAGTGCAGAGATTACTATTTGTACCGAAAGTACGGATCCTGATACCGCTTCTTCTTTAATTATCGGCGATCTGAAGGCTCGCGGAACGATTGGATAGGAGATAGCATCCGAAGGATGCAAAAAATACTTATAACAGGCTCGAAGGGGCAGCTCGGTAACGACTGCCTCGAAGTTTTTGACGATATTCCGGATGTCACCGGAGTAGATCTTCCGGAGGTGGACCTTTCTGATCGGAGCCAATGCCTCGATACGTTGGATCGTATTCGACCGGACATTATCGTAAACTGTGCGGCTTATACTGCTGTTGATGCCTGCGAAACCGATCTGACCTGCTGGAAGGCAAATGCCGATCTCCCGGCTCATCTGGCAGAGTGGGTGGAGGCTAATGATGCTTTTTTGGCTCATGTCTCAACCGACTATGTTTTTTCCGGAGACAAACCGCTTTTTGAAGCTCTGATGGAAACGGATGAGCCAAATCCGATCTCGGAATATGGAAGATCAAAATTGGCCGGAGAACAGGCGATTGTTGATCAAACCGACCGTTATGCGATTCTTAGAACGGCCTGGCTTTATGGAGCGCATGGTAAAAACTTTCTTAAAACCATGCTTCGGCTTACGCTTCAGAATCCGGGTAAAGAATTCAAGGTCGTGGCGGATCAATATGGTTCTCCCACCTGGTCCTATACCTTGGCAAGGCAGATTCGGGCGGTTGCGGAACAGAACGCTAAGGGACTTTTTCATGCATCATCCGAGGGATACTGTTCCTGGTTCGATTTGGCTTGTAGCTTTTTAAACAAATTGGGAATAGAGCACCACTTCATGCCCTGTACAAGCGATGAGTTTCCTACCCCGACTAAACGGCCGGCTAACTCCATTATGGAAAACGCTCATGCCAAGCAATTGGGGCTGAATGTATTTGAAGATTGGGATGTAGAGCTGGATATTTTTGTTGAGAGATATGGAACATCGATAATCAAGGAAATTAAGAGTTTATGAAAAAAGTAATTGTTACAGGGGGAGCAGGCTTTATCGGTTCAGCTGTTTGTCGCTATCTGGTGAAGGAAAAGTCCTGCGAGGTTTTGAATCTCGATAAGTTGACGTATGCGGGTGTTCCGGAATCGTTGAAAGAAATTGAGGACAGCCCTCTCTATCATTTTAGAAAAGCGGATGTGTGCGACAAGATTGCTGTATCTGGCATATTATCAGAGTTCCAACCGGATGCCGTGATGCATCTTGCAGCAGAGTCGCATGTGGACCGTTCTATTGATGGACCGGCCGCCTTTATGGAAACCAATATTATGGGTACCTATAATATGCTGGAGTGTGCCCGGGAATATTGGAATGAACTTGCGGGGGAGCAAAAAGAAAATTTCCGGTTCCATCACATTTCCACGGATGAGGTTTATGGATCGCTTGGCGATGAAGGGCTTTTTGAAGAAACCACACCGTATGACCCTCGTTCACCATATTCATCCAGTAAAGCATCCAGTGATCATTTGGTTATGGCCTGGTTTCATACGTATGGCCTGCCGGTGGTCATTACCAATTGTTCTAATAATTACGGTCCGTATCATTTTCCGGAAAAGCTGATCCCGCTTATTATTCTGAATGCGCTGGATGAAAAACCGCTGCCTATTTACGGGAAGGGTGATAATATTCGCGACTGGCTCTATGTAGAGGACCATGCTCGGGCACTGGTGACTGTGGTTGAAACGGGAACACTGGGTGAGACTTATAATGTTGGCGGTCGCAACGAGCGAACCAACCTCGAAGTCGTGGAGACCATCTGCACTATTCTTGATGAACTCAAGCCACGTGTTGAGGGATCCTATATAGATCTGATTACTTTTGTGACGGACCGCCCGGGCCATGATAAGCGCTATGCCATCGATGCCACTAAACTGGAAACTGAACTGGGGTGGAAGGCACAGGAAAACTTTGATACAGGTATTCGCCGGACGATACAATGGTATTTGGATAATGACTGGTGGTGGCGGCCTATTCGTGAAGGTCGTTACTCCGGCGAGCGCTTAGGACGAGCATAGCTCGTCTGGATTTACGGATCAGATTTGCCGGGCTTCAGTATCTATTGTCTCCAATATTGCTGAAGGTATAGAACAGAATTCTGAGAAGGAGACGATTTATTTTCTACATATTGCAAAAGGATCCTGCGTGGAGCGTTGAACGCAACGCCTCATTTATATCCTTCAACATGATTTTGATAGACTCAAGGGGCTAGCAGAGTCCATTTCTCGAATGTGCATGGACTGATAAAATCCCCAAAACCTATACACTTAGAATTTAAATCAAAAAAACGGAGATTTTTATATGAAGGGAATTATTTTAGCTGGAGGCAGTGGAACCCGGCTCTATCCGTTGACTCAGGTGGTCAGCAAGCAGATGTTGCCGATCTATGATAAACCGATGATTTATTATCCGCTGTCCACTTTGATGCTGGCAGGAATTCAGGATATCTTAATCATCAGTACTCCGCATGATCTTCCCGGGTTTAAACAGCTGCTAGGTGATGGATCTTCAATAGGAATGCGCTTTAGCTATGCTGAACAGCCGAGCCCCGATGGACTGGCTCAGGCCTTTATTATCGGCAAGGATTTTATCGGGGATGATTCGGTTGCATTGGTTCTGGGGGATAATATTTTTTACGGGCACGGTTTTCAGAAGATGCTGGAAAGCGCGGCTTCCAGAGAAACAGGATCAACCATTTTTGCTTATCAGGTCGTTGATCCTGAGCGCTACGGCATTGTGGAATTTGATGACAACGGCAAGGCACTTTCTCTGGAGGAAAAGCCGGAACACCCAAAATCTAACTATGCGATTCCTGGCCTCTATTTCTATGACAACAGGGTTGTTAAGATTGCAGAACATCTCAAGCCATCACCTCGGGGCGAGCTGGAAATTACTGATGTGAATAAAAAATACCTGGAATGGGGCGAACTCAATGTTCAGAGCCTCGGGCGGGGATTTGCCTGGTTGGACACTGGAACGCATGATGCGATGCATGAGGCTTCTAGTTATGTGGAAACCATCGAAAAGCGGCAGGGGCTTAAAATTTCCTGTATTGAAGAGATCGCTTATAGGTTGGGGTATATTGATCGGGATCAGTTGAAAACTCTAGGGATGGCCATGGATAAAAATAACTATGGGCAGTATCTTCTGCGTTTGGTCGAGGGGGATTTTTAATGGACGTTTGTGAGTTGGGTATTCCTGATGTGAAGCTGATAAAACCCCGTCGGTTCAACGATGGACGTGGTTTTTTTCAGCAGACCTACCAGTATGAGCAATATGCTGCGGCTGGGATTGATGTGCGATTTGTTCAGGATAACTGGTCCCGTTCCACAAAAGGTGTTTTGCGTGGTTTGCACTATCAATTCGAGAATCCCCAGTCAAAACTGGTGAGTGTTATCCGTGGCGAGGTATTTGATGTAGCGGTGGATATGCGACGCAGTTCGCCGACGTTCGGGCAATGGGTGGGTGAAATTCTATCACAAGAAAACGGTTGTCAGCTGTTTGTTCCAAAGGGCTTTGCTCATGGGTTTCTTGTGCTGAGCGATGAAGTTGATTTTATCTATAAGTGCGATGATTATTACGCTCCGGGAGATGAATATGGAGTGATCTGGAATGATCCTGCAATTGGTATCGAATGGCCGGATATAGACGTTCCGTTGGTTTCTGAAAAGGATGCCGTACTTCCGTTACTTGCAGATGCAAAATTTTTTTAAGAACTAAGGGGTGAGATTATGAAAAAAGCTTTGATTACCGGGATTACCGGACAGGATGGATCGTATTTGACAGAGCTGTTGCTCGAGAAAGGGTATGAGGTTCATGGTATCATCCGTCGTGCAAGTACATTCAATACGCACCGGATAGACCACCTTTACCAGGATCAACTGGAAGGTAATCCACGAATGATTCTGCATTATGGGGATCTGACAGACTCCAGTAATCTAAACCGTTTGATTGAAAAAATTGATCCTTGCGAGATTTATAACCTCGCGGCGCAGTCGCATGTGCAGGTCTCTTTTGAGGTTCCTGAATATACGGCTGAGGTTGATGCTACAGGCACACTGCGGTTACTCGATGCGATTCGTGAAACCGGTGTTCCGGCCCGGTTTTATCAGGCCTCTACCTCGGAGTTATATGGAAAGGTTCAGGAAGTTCCCCAGACCGAAACCACGCCTTTCTATCCGCGCTCGCCCTATGCCGTGGCAAAGCAGTACGGGTTTTGGATCGTAAAGAATTATCGCGAATCCTATGGACTGCATGCCAGTAACGGAATTTTGTTCAACCACGAGTCGCCGCGTCGTGGAGAAACCTTCGTGACACGAAAAATAACAATGGCGGTTGCACGCATTTCGCGCGGACTTCAAAAGTGCCTTTATATGGGCAATATTGATGCGCTCCGCGATTGGGGATATGCTCCAGACTATGTTGAGATGATGTGGATGATGCTGCAGCAGGACACGCCGGACGATTATGTTGTCGCTACTAACGAGATGCACACTGTTCGCGAATTTATTGAAAAATCCTTTGAGCATGTTGACATCAAGATTACGTGGGAAGGCCAGGGCGTTGAAGAGGTTGGTAAGAATGCTGCAACCGGCGAAGTGATTGTGCGGATGGATGAGCGGTATTATCGCCCCTGCGAAGTGGACCAACTGCTCGGTGACCCGTCTAAGGCTAAACGCCAGCTTGGCTGGGAGCCGAAAGTAAAGTTTGAAGAATTAGTACGAATCATGACCGATGGTGATCTCCGCCTGCTCGATAATCCAAATTATGAAATTGGATTCTAGATATGGATAAGAACTCTAAAATTTATGTAGCCGGACACTTGGGGCTTGTGGGTAGCGGTATTTGGCGGGCACTCGAACGCCATGGTTATTCCAACCTGATTGGCAGGTCCTTTGATGAACTGAATTTGATTAATCAGGCGGAAGTCGATGCATTTTTTGAAAAGGAAAAACCGGAATATGTTGTCCTGGTTGCTGCAAAAGTCGGGGGCATTGTTGCCAACAGTACCTACCGGGCGCAGTTCCTTTATGAAAACCTCATGATTGAGGCCAATGTCATTCATGCAGCGTATAAACACGGGGTTAAAAAACTGTTATTTCTTGGATCGAGTTGCATTTATCCAAAACTGGCTCCACAACCGCTGAAAGAAGAGCACCTTTTGACCGGCCCGCTGGAGCCGACCAATGAACCGTATGCCATTGCTAAAATTGCCGGCATCCGTTTGTGCGATGCTTATAATAGGCAGTATGGAACAAATTTTATTTCTGCCATGCCGACCAATATGTATGGGCCGGGAGATAACTATCACCCCGAAAATTCTCATGTCCTTCCGGCTCTTATTCGACGTTTTCACGAAGCGAAAGAGACGGGGCTGAGTAAGGTGACCTGCTGGGGAAGCGGATCTCCGTTGCGCGAATTTCTCTATAGCGATGATCTCGCCGAGGCATGTATTTTTCTTCTCGAAAATATAAACTATGAGAATATTGCGTTCGAGGATGAATCCGGAACGGTGCAGGCTCATGTAAATGTCGGGTCTGGACAGGAAATTTCAATTAAAGAGTTAGCTGAAACCGTCAAGAGCGTCGTTGGTTATGATGGAATCATAGAATGGGATAATACCAAGCCCGACGGAACGCCTCGCAAGCTAATGGACTCTTCTAAACTTCAGCGTTTAGGGTGGAAACCTCAGGTCGAACTATATTCCGGTATCATGCGGGCTTATGAGGATTACAAAAATCGCTACTGTTAACTTTGATAGAATAATAAATATTTAATTCTTTAAAAGAATATGTTTTGCTTCAGGTCTTGGCTGCATGGTGTAGCCAAAGGCAACAAGAGGCAGAGCATGAGAAAAGAAAAACTAGCAGTAGCGTTGATGGTTGCTGGGCTTGTAAGTGGAATAAATGCCCAGACCATTATTTTTAAAACAGATGCGGTGGCAACCACGACAGGTGAGCTGATAGAGGGCGTATATGAATCAGCAATCAGCACGAACGTGATAGAAGTTCC
>DATCZD010000084.1:0-12771 GCA_036526075.1 Pontiella sp.
GCAACGGAAGACGGAATATCCGGCTTGCACCTCAGCATTGGGCCAACAAAAAAGACAGCGGCCATGATAAGCGCTCGCAGCGCACTCGATTTCATACCTGTAGAAATGACATAAAGAAAAAGTAGCGGAAGCAGCCACAACCCAAAGCGCTGCCGGGAGACACCAATCGTTTTAAGAACAACGGCCAGAAGCAATCCAACAATGCCTACATGAAGTCCTGAAATGGCAAAAATATGAAGCGCTCCGGTCCGGCGAAAGGCATCCATGGTTTCGCGAGGAACTTCTTTTCGTAATCCCAGAACCAGAGCCTTCAATATCGACTGCTGCAGTGGAAGGCGCTCTATATCACGCTCCAAATGTTCAGCTGCTTTCCTTCGCCATTGTTCCCCCATCGCAACCAAAGAGAGTCCAGAAGTTTCCGGAATAATCTCATAGCGTCCTGCATCCATCTGAATCTCAGATCCTCCCGGAAAATTTCGCTTTCGAAGCAACCCTCTGCACTGAATTTTACTGCCATGCTGCGGAATGGAATCTGTTGCATATCCCTGTATAGAGATATCAACGGCTCCCCGAACCTTTTGCCACTCGCCTGATATGCGCAGAGCTCGGCAACGAATTGGTAATGACCACACCCCCTGCTCACTATCTCGATAGGGCCTAAACTCCGGCGTTTCCCTAACATACCCAATCAGTTCTACATCCTGCATCGGGATTTTCGGTTTTAAATGAAGAATAGATGCAGAGGAATCGCTGGGGACTGAAACCATAAAACGACAGGCAGACAACAACGAGACCGAAGCAAATACCATAGCCGTTGGAAAACGCGCACACCGTAACAGGATAACAAACAATAGCAGAATGGCAGAGAAAATAAAAAAGATCAGACCCGGAAGAAGATTAAAAGAAGCAATCATCATTCCGACAACAACAGAAAGCGCGATCCCTACCAGAGGCCGGCGCGTCTGTACTAATGGGTCCCCCTTTTTGAAATCCACCCTCCCTATTTTTCGCTCAGAATATCGCGATAGATCATGCGTACTTTGTGCTTAAAACTGGAATGAGAATACCGGTCTGCAATCAGCCGCTGTCCTTCATCAGCAATGCCTAGCGAAAAGAGCGGTTCCCGCAGTATCCGAATAATCCCTTCCGCAATAGAGGAACTATCTGGCAATACTTGGATACTGTTCTGCTCATTCAACACACTCCCCCACTCTGTAGCATGAACGGCAAGCAACGGCGCAGGAGCCTGCAACAGTGTATAAGTTTCCGCAGCCACATAGCGCTGATTTGAATCAGACATCAGCAGAGCAACATCGGCCAACTCCAATGCCGCCAGAAAGACTCCGGTTTCATCCGGCTTCAAAAATGAACAGTGTTCACGAATCTCAAGGTTGGCAACCAACTCTTCAGCGTCCGATATCCGAGCTCCTTTGATAAAAAAGAAGACATTGGAATACGCATCCAGAACTTTTCGAATTGCCTTCAGAAGATCCCGGACAGCCTGATATCCACCCCCCAGAACACTACACACTACAACAGAAGATTGTGGTCGCTCAAACTGGCTTATGAGGGCTTCTTTTCCGATTTTCTCTCCAGAACAGAGCGCGTGAAGCGGAATATCTTCAAGCAGAGAAACTGGAGCTCCGGGGTCAACCTCCTTCAGATCACGGAAAAGGGTTTCACAGGGAACCAGCACAACCAAGGCGCGCTTTATAATTTTTTGTTCCAGTCTCTGAAAATAACTAGGGAAAAAAGTGGCAAGTCGGCTCGGAGGGTTAGCAAATGGTCCAGAAAAACAGCGGCCCGCATCATATATAAGATGGGACTTGCGAAACCACACAGCCTGAGCAACAAATAATGCCGCCTCATCGACGGCATGAACGGCGTCATAAGACTTGCGCCCAATCGCCTTTAACACCTCTATACGTAGTCGATGTTTTCGCACCGACGCTCTTCCTTCAGGGATCAGGTTCCGAATATTATTATGTTCAGGTAAATTACTATGCGAGGCAATTAAATCAATCCTACACCCGGCATCGGAAAGAGCACGAATTATTGCATAAGAGCGGCATCCACCATCCCAAAGTCCAATTTCACCAAAGGTTATGAAGAGAATATTCAACAGAGAAAAACCTATGCGTTGTTAACGTTTATTAAGTAGATCTTCCGTTAAGTCCGACTTAGGAGCTTCCAGCTGTGGCTTAATTCCCTGGCGATCTTCTTCCTTCATTTTTTGAGCTACCTGCTCTGTCCACTTACGAAACTCAGCACCACCAACGCGTTCTGTAAAAGCCCTGAAAGTCTGGTCCTCACGTACGGGATCTAACTTGGGCTCTTGAATCCATTCGAGAATCTGCTTTTGGCCAAATAGATGGATCGACTTGCCCAAAACACGGGCAGCCTCCTCTCCCAAACCTAACTGAGCATTACAAATCGCAATACGACGATAACACATTGGGTCTCGGTGTCGGATCTCGACCAGCTTGTTAAGGGTGGCCAGCGCATGCTCATAGTCTTCAACCTGCATATATGCTGTAGCAAGTTGTTCAAGGACCAACGCATCGCGAGGAGCGTCCTTAAGCACACGCACATAAGCATCTATAGCCTCTTCATAATTTTCCTGCTCAAACAATGCATTCGCTAGGCACTGTTGAACATCCGCATCGTAAGGATTAAACTCCAGATACCAACGAGCCATATAAACCACAGCCTCTGCATCTTCATGTGCTTCCAGAGCGCGAATCAACAACTCTTGAAAGTCAGATCGGGAGGGATCAGAACTCAGCAATCGAATGTACGTGTTGATCGCCTCAACATTCCGCCCCTGCTTAGAGTATAGCTTTCCAAGTCTCTCCAGAGCCCCTAGATGAAAGGGGTTCAATGTCAACGCCTGCTGACAGCGCTCAATAGCCAAATTAAAATTATTATGTATCAGCAAACCATCTGCTGAACGAACCAGACGTTCGGTCTCTTTCCAGATTTCTAAACGTTCGGAAAAAAGTACGTTGGAATCTTGCGTCGCACCGTCAAAATCCGGAGCAGATATAGCCTCCAGCATAACAGGAGAAACCTCCTGTCTCAGTTGACTTTCCATAAACGTTTTCCGCTCGTAGATGCTGATTCCTTTGTACAGTAGAAAGAAGGCAAGAAGAATCAGTATTATAACGATTCCCGACTTAAGAATAGCCAGCAATGCGGAAAGTTCGCGTGTATTCAACTCTTTGCGTCGCCCTTTCCCCGACTGATGGCGGCCGGTTTTACGAATCCGGTTGGACTCAGATATGGGGCGATCCTGATACAGCGGACGCTCAGTTGGTGATCCGGAATAAAAATCGGAAGATTCCGGCATGTGATCAAAACCTGCGGAACTGGACAATTGTTCCGGTTTAGGTCGCTGTTGTTTTTTCTTCATAAGCCGCTTCCGTATAAAATGAGCATTAGAACTACATATATTATTCTAAGAATAAAGGGGTTGAAGTATTAAACGCGGCAGAGTAAGTGTCAAGTGTTGCTCAGACAGGGCAGTACAAATTTAGAAGGATGCATTATGCCCGATTTTCTCATATTATTCACCACAGCGCTGATTTTTATCGGGATTCCCCTTGGAATATTAGCAACCATAAACGCACTCAGAAAAAGTCAACCAGGATGCTCTGGCAGTCACGACTGCGTAGTCTACAAAGGTGAAAAGGTACAGTGTCCTTCTTGCGATCTACGCGAATTTAAAGCCGCACTCCAGAAAGAACCGGGGCACAAGCCGGAATAGGACTTAGGTTTATTAACTCCAGACCTACTTACTCCGCAGAGCTACAGCTGTCGCAGGTTCCAAATACTACAATACGGTGTGTACGCTCTTTAAAGTTGTGTTTAACACATGCCTCCGAAATCAGCTCCATAATTTCATCATCCAAAAACTCGATAAACTGCCCGCATTGATCGCAAACCATATGTTCATGGTGTGGGTGATTGAAGGTATGCTCGTAATGTGCATGTACATCAGTATCGCGGATTACACGAACCAATCCGGCTTCCTCCATAAGAGCCAATGTCCGATACACTGTCCCCCGGCTCACATGATTGATGCCGCTCGAAAGTTCAGCCGCCAAATCATCTGCACAAAAATGGTCGTGCCGCGAAAACACCTGAGTAAGAACAATTTTACGAGCCTGTGTTATACGCGCATCTTTTTTCTTTAAAAAATCCACAAACAGCGGCCATGCTTCTTCCACTGACTGCCGGACTTCCTCCGGTAAGTTCTGCTCATCAACACTCATTGCTACGTGACCTTCTTTTTGGAATTGAATCTATATATAAACATCTTTATGGCCACAAATATTGGTGTAATCAAGGTTATTACTGGTATATTCCGCATCTTTAAGCGATATTGTACATTAAATAAATTAAGGAGAACTAACTATGGCATATGTTATTTCCAGCGAATGCATTTCCTGCGGAGCATGTGAATCCACCTGCCCAGTAGAAGCGATCAAACAGGGTGATGATATTTTTACAATCGATGCTGACACCTGCACAGACTGCGGTGCCTGCTCTGATTCCTGCCCAGTAGATGCGATTTCCGCTGGCTAAGCAGACCTCTTCAGTTATTGAATAAAAAAAGCGACCTCTATAGGTCGCTTTTTTGTATTTAGGAAACATCTATTTAAAGTCGCGCTTAGCGCAAAGATAGTTCAACCAAGTGATAGACAGTAACCCCATGAAACGCAAGAGAGATGGTCACGATTGCATATATGACCAAAGTCCAGCCTCCTTACGCTAATCGAAGAAGGTATTCATATTCGCTGTCCACGCAACCACCCGAGCAGGCCTTTCTAGAAATAAAGGCGAAGTACATTCATATCCTTCAGGCTCTCTTGCTATCTGCAGGATATATAAACCCAATGTCATTCCAATTCAATCTCAGCCTCTACTGGTCACTAGCATCGCTCGGGGTAGAAACCTCTCCCGAAAATTTATCCAACCGCCATGATGGAGCAGAAAGACTCCCTTCAAGCCTTAACTCAAAGAGCTTCAGAAAAGGATCTGTAATTGACTGTAAAATTTTAGAGATTCGGTTATCACTCAATATCTGCGCTTGGACATACGCATCAAACCCCGCCTGTCGGGAATAGTTTCCGCGCCCTTTTGCACTAATCACATCGCCCTCCAGAAAAACGTCATCTGAGAAAAACACTCCGTCTTTCAATCGGAAGGATCCTGTAATATTGGTTAGAGAAAAGATATTAAACTCTGGAATGATCTTCCTCATTACCGAAGAAAAACCTCGTAACAGCGGAAGGTCAGCAAGCTGTCCCTTTCTAACCTTTATCCATCCGGATCCGTTAGCTGTATCAAAAAAGTCCCGTTGCAAATCCCCTGTAATATGGGCCTCTCCTGAAAGTTTTCCAGACGCGGTGTTTTTAACTTCTCCATTCATAAAATCAAGCGTTTGACGAAAATCTGCATTCTGAACACTGACATCCAATTGGTACGGCATCGTCGGTTGCCCAGGCGTCACCTCCACGGAAAATTCGCCAGAACCGGGACCTCCATGCAACGCAAATACTGCATCATGAATCTTCACCATTGTCCCTTTCCCGGAGACCATTGCCCTAAAATCTGTCATCCTCACATGTGGCACCTCAAGCGTTTCCGCCTTCAGCTCTGCAGAAAAATCAGTCGACCTCATCGTCTCCCAATTAACCATGCCACGCCCTGACAACTGCGAAATTCCTGCTACATGTATAGAATGACCAAACAGATTGAATTCTGGAAAAATAAGATCTTCTACAGCTGTTGGATTTAAACTCCCATAGCAATCAAATGAAGCCGTTTTACTTCGGAGATCTAATTCGGCAGTCCCCTTTAAAAACTCCATTCTCCTTATAATTGAGACCGGGTCCAACCGCAACACACCAGCCTGATAATACGCCGAACCATTGACCGATGAGAGATCCACTCCATGAATCGACATTCTGTCAGCTGCCACCTGAATATCGGTATAAAAAGAATCCTTCTTCCCGACAAAAAATCCCATTTTACATGTTACTTGGGGGGGGGTCTCAAAGCGAAAGCGCTTAATCATATTCCCCGCATCAGGTACTCTGGACAACGGAGCTAGCAGAAGCAAAGGATCAAAACCACTGGAAACCTTCAGCCCAAATTCACGCATGGTATGATCCCAGAAAAGATCTGCGTTAACAGGTCCGCCCATCATACAGCTACCAATAATTTTCGTTTTTTCTTCCTGCCCTTGAATAACACCGCTTAGATCCGTCAGATTGAGGCGATTATTTTCCCAACGCACCCCGCCCTCAAGCCGATCTACTGTAAGTCCATGAAAGCTTACACCTTCAACAGAAAAGGTCCCGGCCACCCCTTTGAAAATATCACAGGGATAAGCCGGGCTGAATGTCAGAAAAAAACGGGGGAAATAATTTAGCTCAATCTGTTCCTGTGCAAGAAAGCTGTGAACTTCTTTAGGAAGCAGTCGCAAAACCTTTCTAGAAACTATCGAATTATTAATATTTCCACTGACGAGTCCGGATTCAAAATTATAAGCACCTGAGACTTCAAAAGTTTCGTCATTTTGCATAAGCACTGCACGCGTCAGCTCAACCTCAGGAAATGCATACTGCCCTTTCAGTACGACACGGGGAAATGTCACCTTCCCGAATGCAACATCACGCGCTGAAACAGATACATCAGCACGGCTTCCGGGCAAATTCAAAGCATCGATATAAAAGTCCAGATCAACCTTCACGCTTCCCTGCAGGCTAAGAGCCCGAATTCTCTTTTCCCATTCATCAAATCGTGTCGCATCAACATAAAGCGGGTAGTTTCTTTTCCGAAGATCCCGCTCAACCGAAGGGTTAACGTTCTGTTTCTTGACCTTATTATCTCGGAATTTCAGCAGAGTCCCCGCCAGATTAAACTGAACCTTCCCCCAATGAGCGATGCCATCGGAAAAAATGATACGATCTGGAAAAAAACTAATGGATGCCTGCAGGCGATCCAACTTCCGGAGCGGGCTGCTCTTCGGAATATCAACACCCCAGCCAATTGATGGATTGATCAATACGTCAGAAGCCTCCAGATCAAAGGACCAACCGCTGACAGAAGACATCTTGTCCGGATTTTTATGATCGAAGAAAACATGCTTCGCAACAAATACCGGCGCCAAATCATCCGGAAGCTTACTGTAATAACGAACTCCATCCGCCCGCCAGCCACGAAACGTTAAAGTAACCCGGTCAACATCAACAGGAATACCTGCCTGATTAACCTTTTTAATACCTTTTCGCAGTAAGGGTTCGGGAATGCCATGAATTCGTAAAAACAGAAATCCACTCAGGCCAACAATGGCAATGATATAGGTCAGGCGAAACAAAAGGTGGAACCACCTATACAGCACTCTGTCGGTATGTTTTCCTGGCGGAAAAGTATTCATTAGTCGATAAGATCCGAAGAAGACTGAATCGGAATCAGTAAATTTTCTGAAAGAGTATTCACAACCTCCGGAGCGAGATAAAACACAACATCGCGCCCTTTGATCATAGAGTAATAGCCATCAGCTGTTTTATGACCGATCAATAAAACTCGACCGAGCTCATTGGAAATAGAGAGCTCAACATGAATCTGGAATGCAGGCTTATCCAACCCATATATTTCAAGATTCTGCGGGTTATAAGCAACATATTCTTCAGCATCCAACTGGGTCAACTGATCTAGCAATAACTCAGCAGCTATCGTGTCGACCCTCACATGTCCATTGGTTTCCGCCGGAGAAAACAAATTACCCTCTAACAGCTCAACCGCCTGCTGAGCACCGTCCAAAGTCATCACAGTAATTCGTCCAATATCCTTGCGATCAAGTTCCAATACACGATTATGCCTATAGTTTAGAGGAGCAATCAGCGATTTTGGAAGTTCTGGCAGGTTGATTTTAAAACAATCTGAATTCCCATCAAGGTACACCAGCAAACCATCCATTATCCCTTTAGTTGGATAAACTTCCAATCGATTGGTTACTGCCGTTTCAGTAGAACCGAATTCTAGAATCCATTCCGCAGAGTCTACAGAAGGACTCACATCAAAATCAGTTACAACAGCACCTAGCCAAAGCCGGATTAACTGTTCAACAGCATAGGCATCCGCCGGCCACTCTACCGGAGAAATAATCTTCCACTCTGAAGACTTCGTTGCTTTTTCAAATACAAGAGTCTCAGAGTTATGTGAGATAGAAATGAAGGAAATATCCTCTAAATCCATCGGGACTACACTCACATCTCGAAATCGTTCCGCCGGCATATCCAGCAATTGCAACACCTCAGCCCTCACTGTAAATACCGAAGATTCATCCGCACGTCTTACATAAACAAACCCCGGCTGATCTGGCACATCGTCACCTACCACCAACATACACGATGCGTCCTCACCGCCGCCAAGCGAAATCTGGCGTTGCTCTCCCTGCAATCCATATACAGAGAAATCGGAAACCTGATCTGCCACAAAATCTTCAATCCTCAAGCGATAGAGTTTCCCAATCAAATCATCAATAATCTGCGAGTCACCCTGTGCAGAAACCGGCTGGAGTAAGCGCCATCCGATCTCGGGATCTTTCACAAGCTGAATAAAGCCGGCAGAACCGCGAATTTCAATTTGACGTGTACTAACCGGTTCTCCCTGAAACAAAACGCGATCACGAAGTACGTCAGATCCTGAAGGGATAATTTTCAATAGCCGATCCATCACCGTATAAATATCGTCACTACTCTCCATTTTGACATAAATCATATTTCCCAAAGGCGTATGACGCCCAACCATCCAACGACGGGCCCCATGATTATCAACCACAGAAATTTCAGCAACAGGAGGGTTAAATCCGTACTCAGAAGCATCGAATCCACGTATTTTCAAATCTTTTTCAGAAATGGTTGTTCCCTTGCCAATGGAGTTAATACCGAAAACCGTCTGATGAACAAGTCCGGCATCAGCACGTCCCATACGACCTGTCCCGGGCTCCCCAACACTCCATGCTCCACTTTGAGAAAAAACCCGGGTGGTACGATTTGAATTAATGAACTCAATTGATGAGAGCGTCTGCAGATCAATATCAAACAGACGAATCTGACGAATCGCAGTTGAAGGAACGCGCGCCCGACGAGACTCCTGCAACCAGATAAAAATGCCGAGAACGGCAATGGTAATCAACAAAACAAGCGTAGAACGATTTTTCATTAGTGCTATTTCCTTCTACGTGCCCAAACAAATAATCCAAAAATAACGGCGATCGAGGGAATGCCCGCTACATTGACCCAGAACATACGGTAAAGCTGTTTGCGAGAAAGGCTGAGCTTCACCTCCTCCACAGGTTTCGGAGCAATAGCCATCAGTTCTTCGCGATCAAGAAGCCAGTTCATAGCATTCATGAAAAGATCTACGTTACCTCCGACCATGCTTCCATTTCCCACAAAATCAGAGTCCCCGAAAACCACCATACGCGAAGAAGCGATCTCGACATCTAGCATTTCCTGAGTAGCTCCCCGCTCAACAGCAACTCCCAAAGAAACTGGCCCCATCAGATCACCTGTTCCCTCATCATAGCGAGAAGACATCTCCTCAACCTGTGTTTCTGACCAACTTTCTTCCGATGTATAACATAACGGAACAACCAAAGGCCGGTCCTCCGTCTCATCAGTCCCATCTTCAGACACAAGCGGTTGCACCGAACGTGGAAGAATAAACTGCACAATCGAGTTCATACTCATACTGATCGGATGTGCATTATAGCGACGGACGTGCACGTCAGTTCCCCTCAATGTATTTTCGGGATCGACCACAAAGTCCTGACGGATACCCACTCCCCAGCGACGAAGCAATGATTCCATCCCAGCCGTTTTAAGAGCATCTAACATCACCATAACACGCCCACTACGACTTAAGTAATCTTCTATCATTTCCAATTCGACGGAACCCAGAGCTTTTGTTGGGCCGGCAATTACCAAGGCACCTGCATCATCGGGAACCTGCTTTTCAACCCCTAGCATTAGTTCTTTTACTTCCAGATTATCACTCAGGAGAACCTCACCGATCCTAGAAAATCCGCCCATCTGATCAAAATCAGTAACGCGACGTTCTCCATGCCCGACCAAAAAATAAACTTTGGGTGTTTTACCCTGTAATAGCTCCAGCACCGCACTGGAAAAAGCCTGTTCCCCTTTGAACGTAGTCTGCACAGGATCCCGGCGCCCCTTCACCATGACAAAATCAGCAATATCAGATAGATTCTTCTTAACGCTTCTTCCGCCTATATCAAACACAACAACCTGAGGATCATCTTTGTTCAGCTTATACCTTCCAGCCAGCTTTTCAGTTCGTGCCAGATCCCGAACCGGATCCACAAACTCAATCTTGATATTGCGGGAATGATACTGGTATTCCTCGAGCAGGTTTTCGATATCATGATACAGTTGGTGTTCTTCCTGAAAAAAAACCGTCACCAACAGCTCCTGATCCAACTCATCAAGAAGGCTAAGTGTTTTTTCTGAAAGCTCATAATAGGTTCGACCGCTCAAGTTCGCCCGAACAGGATTACGCAAACCGATAAAACCGATCATCTGAATAACAATCAGTGCCAGAAAAACTGCAACAACTGCATTAATATTGGATAAAAACCGTTTCATTCAGCACACCCTTAAAATCTAAACCCGTCGAGACTCCACCATCTTAACGGAGGCAAAAAGAAACCAGGCCGCATGAGTCACATACATAATCACAATACGACTATCGATAATACCCCGGGAAAAATCCATCATATGAGCAAAAGAGGAATAATACTGACCTAGCAGACGGATCGCAGGGTTCTGCGCAGTATAGGCCATGTACATCGTTCCAAGAAAAGAACCGAACAATACTGCAAAGCCTCCGATAGCCGCGACAATCTGGTTCGAGGTCAGGGTTGACATAAAAAGTCCTACCGCAACATATAGCGCACCCACCAAAGCCACACCGACAAAGCCGGAAAAGAGCGCCCCTACATCAGGAAAGCCCGAAACCTCAGCGGGAGCAAGCTGACCCTGAACATACGCATAAAAAAGAGCGGGAAGCCAAAGAATGAGGTAGAAAATCCATGCGCCGAAAAACTTAGATAGCACCAGCTCCGTCACCCTAACCGAGGTGGTAAGCAACGCCTCCAACGTACCCAGCTTCCGCTCCTCGGCAAACAATCGCATCGTAATAAGTGGAACAACGACCGGTAGAGAAAAAGTCAGCAGAGGACCACCGAACATCAGCTGCGTCGCAAGTGTTAGCGAATCCCCATGGGCTAACTGGCCCAGCAGCCACACAAAATTACCCCCTGTCAAGGCCCAGAAGAAAAACATCACTACATAGGCAATCGGGGAATAAAAACAGGTACGAAGCTCCTTCTTTAGAATGCTAAGAAATACATTCATTACTCCGCCCCTCCGCCGTTGGTGATCTTCACAAAAGTATCCTCCAGCGAATGTTGCTGTTCTGTCAGTTCGCGCAAAGCCCACCCTTCAGTGACCGCAAGATTAAATAGCTCTACTCGCATAGAAGGTGCTTCGGCTTCAATTTCCAGCCAGAGCCACCCATCAGCTAACTCGTCGGCATTGAGGACATCAACCCCTGTCTTCCGGCCAATTTTATTAAGCGCATCCGCTTTATCGGCCATGACTTCCATCTCGATAATTGAGCAGGCGTGCAGTTTTTTATGTAGATTTTCCTCGGTATCCGAAGCCACAACCGTTCCGTCTTTGATAATCAGAATGCGTTCACAGATTGCTTCTACTTCCTGAAGAATGTGGGTTGATAAAAGAATCGTATGATGCTCCGCCAACGTTTTAATCAATTCGCGAACTTGACGAATTTGAAATGGATCCAACCCCACTGTCGGCTCATCCAGAACAAGCAAGTCTGGGTCGTGCACCAAACTATCAGCAAGACCGACACGCTGACGGTATCCCTTGGAGAGCTGACCGATAATACGCTTTCCGACTTCCGTTAGACCACACTGTTCTTTGACCTCACCAATCCTAGCCCGGCGAGCAGAAGTTTTAACCCCTTTCAATTCGGCGCGGAAACGAAGATATTCATCCACACGCATTTCAGGATAAAGCGGGCAACTTTCCGGAAGATAACCTATACGCCGGCGCACTTCCTGAGGATGCGTAGAGACATCATATCCGGCAATCCGGATCTCTCCCGAGTTCACCGGCAGGTAGCCTGTCAGCATACGCATGGTCGTGGTCTTCCCCGCGCCATTCGGTCCAAGGAATCCCACAATCTCGCCTTTTTCGACTTCAAACGAAATATTATCCACCGCTAATCGCGCCGGAAACTTTTTCGTCACTCCAGAAACCTTAATCATAGTGAAATCCATTAAATTAGACGCCGCATTATGCCTAAACGCACCCGTGAGTCAAGCAACCTGCCCCCACTCCAAAACCAGCTCTGAAAACATTTTATATCTGTTGCCGACCCTGAATTGCACGAGCCAGAGTAGCGGAATCTGAATACTCAATGGCGCTTCCAGCAGGAAGGCCGAAAGCAATTCGAGAAACCTGTACGTCGCGCGTAGAAAGAACCTCTTTTAAATAACTGGCAGTGGCATCACTTTCCACGTCGGTTCCTAAAGCAATCAAAACCTCTGAAATATCCTCGCTGGCTATGCGGGACAATAGCGGATCCACCCGCAGATCCGCAACACCAACTCCATGCATCGGTGACAGACGCCCCATTAAAGCATGA
>DATCZD010000085.1:0-8528 GCA_036526075.1 Pontiella sp.
GATCGCCCAAACCGGCTCATAAGCAATAACCAGCTCAGTGTAAGCATCCGCCGAAACATCTTTCAAACCTTCGCGAATCTGAACTTCAACCACCTTTTCAGTGTTTTCGGACTCACGGTCCTCAAGGGTTTCACCCACGCAAAGGATCGGACGAAGACCTTCGGAGAGAGATTTAAGAACCTTTTTATTAATCCACAGGTCCGTTTCTTTATAATATTCACGACGCTCGCTGTGGCCCAGAATTACATACTGAACATTCAACTCTTTCAGCATCGTGTGGGAGATTTCACCTGTGTACGCGCCGTTGTCTTCGGAAGACATATTCTGGGAACCAACCGCAATCTGAGTGCCGGCAACAACATCGCTAACAGACTTGAGGGCGGTAAACGGAGGGCAGAGAACAACATCGACATCTGCACAATCAGCGAGGATATCTTTAACACCGTTGGCTAGCTCTACTGCTTCAGCAACGGTGTTATTCATTTTCCAGTTACCGGCAATAATCTTCTTTCTCATCAAAACAGTCTCCGTTTTATTTTAAAAAATTAAGGGGATTTACACCCTATTGTCTAAAAATGAACGGGGAACTTAGCGAACCCTCAGCTTTTAAGCAAAGGTGAAATTATTAAAAAAGGAGGCTGAAAACCTCTGTGACACGGATAAATCCGTCAAGAGGTGGAGTTGTGTAGCCTAGAGCCCGCAAAGACATGAATTCTTTTACTCCTTTTCTTGGTTTATACTGTTGGATTTTTGAGAACTTATGCTTAATATTTCGCGCTCAATTTTTTCAGGTCAGGAGAATTTACGATGTATGATGAACAACTAGTTAAGGCAACTCAAACCACTCATTTTGAAACCTACGGAAAAGAACCAACCACGATTTCCTACGCTCCGGGGCGCATCGAAGTCCTTGGCAACCACACCGACTATAATGAAGGAACAACATTCTCCTGTGCAATTAACATGGGACACTGTTTCTGCATATCTGCTTCTGACCAACCGGGAGTTCGCGTTACGGCGGGTGATCTTGGCGAAAGCACCGAGTTTGATCCGAGTAACGGCGACCCGCTGGATAAAAAATACCAGTGGGCCAACTATGTTAAAGGTGTAATCTACTTCCTACGCGATCACGGTGTAGAAGTTGACAGTATCAACTGCACCTTTCGTGGCTCGATCCCGATGGGAGCCGGCCTCTCCAGTTCTGCAGCCCTCGAAGTAGCAACAGCTTATGCCGTACTGAGCTATACAAACAAAGAAATCGACAAGATTGATATTGCTAAGATCGGACAGAAAGCCGAGCACGAGTTTGCCGGCTGTAGCTGCGGATTGCTCGATCAATTTTCCAGCATCTATGGTATTCATCACGGCTTGATCCATTCTGACTTCCGCACTCTTCAAACCTACCCGGTTAAACTGGCTGACGATGCGGTATTCCTGATGATTAATCCGCACGTGAAGCATGCTCTTGCAGAATCACCCTACAATGCGCGGCGCATCAGCTGTGAAAAAGCGGCAGCGGAACTCAATGAACTCGTTGATTATGAAATTAACTCCCTGCGAGACATCAAATGGGAAGACTTTGAAACCTATAAAGGCAAGATCGATCCTGAGGCCGCAATGCGTGCCACGCATGTGGTCGGAGAAATCCATCGCGTTGAAGAAGGAGTGAAACTACTGAAAGCCGGCGGCGAGCTTGAAGCTTTCGGACAGTTCCTGTTTGACTCCCACGAAACCTCTCGCACTGCATTTGAAAATTCCTGTGATGAACTCGACATCGTTGTGGAGGCTGCTCGAGAAGCCGGTGCACTGGGCGCCCGACTTTCCGGCGGTGGCTGGGGCGGAAGCGCTGTGGCACTTGTTCATGCCTCGGATGCAGATGATATCTGCAAAAAGATCATTGAGATTTGCAAGCTTAAGGGGCTGGAGCCCTCGGCTGAAACCATTATCCCGTCCTCCGGGGCGACAATCGTAAAATAACTTGGAGATCCTGAAATGAAAGTACTCGTAGCCGGCGGTGCCGGATATATCGGCAGTGTTACCACTGAGATGCTCTGTGATGAAGGGCATGAAGTAATTGTTCTCGACAATCTAGAGCGTGGTCATAAGGCCGCTATTGATCCGCGAGCCGGATTTGTTCAGGTCGATCTGCGCAACAAAGAAAAACTGGTTGATACCCTTTGCGATATCAAACCGGAAGCCGTTATTCACTTTGCGGCTTACATTGAAGTCGGCGAATCCATGAAGGATCCAATGCCTTTCTATGAAAATAATGTCAGTGGTTCCTTAAACCTGATGACCGCGATGGAAAAGTCGGGATGTAAAAAGCTGATCTTTTCTTCCACCTGTGCAACCTACGGAACTCCGGAACGCATTCCAATGGATGAAACTCTGCCGCAGAAACCGGAATCAGTTTACGGAGATTCCAAATTGCTCTGTGAGCACATCTTCCAATGGGGACAGGAAATTCATGGAATTGACTGTGTATTCCTTCGCTACTTTAATGCTTGTGGCGCCACAGCTAAATATGGTGAAGCCCACAACCCGGAAAGCCACCTGATACCCCTTGTTCTTCAGGTTCCAATGGGTAAACGTGAAAAAGTTTTCATGTTCGGCGATGATTATGAAACCCGTGATGGCACTTGCGTGCGTGATTATATTCACATCAAAGACCTCGCACAGGCTCATATTCTGGCCCTTAAGCCGGGCATCTCCGGCGCCTTCAACCTCGGCAACGGCGACGGCTACACCGTGAAGGAAGTAATTGAAGTTTGTCGCGAAGTAACGGGACATGAAATTCCGGCTGAAGTTCAGCCTCGCCGCCCAGGCGACTGCACTGCTCTGGTAGCTGATGCGACCAAAGCCAAGACAATTCTAGGCTGGGACCCGCAGCATGCCGACCTTAAGAGCATCGTTCAGAGCGCTTGGGACTGGCATCAGGCTCATCCGAATGGATACGAAGACTAAACAACATCGTCACAATCGAAAGCCCCGCCCTGTGCGGGGCTTTTTTATCATTTGCGTCCGCAAACTATTTCCTACTTCGCTTCAGCGCTTCATAGTCATCCAGTGTTCCTGGGTAATCAATAATACCGGAATTGGTCACTTCAAGAATGCGGGTGGCCAGCGTAGCGATAAAACGGTGGTCGTGAGAAACAAATAACAGGGTATTCGGAAAGAGCGACAGGGCGAAGTTGAGCGCCTCAATTGATTCCAGATCCAGGTGATTGGTCGGTTCGTCAAGCGCCAGCACATTGCCGCCCTCCATGGTCATTTTTGAGATGATCAACCGCGCTTTCTCACCGCCGCTGAGAACGCCGACGTTTTTCAGCACGTCCTCACCTCTAAAGAGCATACGGCCCATGAAAGAGCGAAGCTCGACTTCATTATACTCGCCGTTTCCAAAACGTCCGAGCCAATCGAGAGCACTCACATTAGGATCCAGAATATGAGAAGCATCCTGCGGAAACATGCCGATCTCCACAGTTTCACCAAAGTTCACCGTTCCTGTATCGCTCTGCAGTTCCTTGCACAGCACGTTAAGCAATGTGGTTTTTCCAACCCCGTTCTTGCCAATAATAGCAACCCGTTCTTCCGGGCCGATTGTACAGGAGAAATCCTCAAACAACACCTCTTCATAGGTTTTGGAAATAGACTTAGCCTCGATTACTTTATCGCCTAGGCGGTTTTTCGGGTTAAACCGGATGAACGGGGAGACACGACTACTGGGTTTCATCTTAGTAATTTCCAGCTTATCCAACTGCTTTTTACGTGAGGTCGCCTGCTTGGCTTTCGAGGCATTGGAGCTGAAACGGGAAATAAAGGCTTTCAAGTCGTCCGCCTGTTTTTCGACCTTTTTATTGGCCTTTTCCTGCAACTCTCGCGCTTCGAGAGCTGCGATGGTAAAATCGTCATAATTCCCAGGAAACATCCTGATCTGATGGTAGTCCAAATCAGCTATATGCGTACAGACCTGGTTCAGAAAAAAGCGGTCGTGCGAAATAGTGATCAATGTTCCATTGTAGCGCTTGAGGAGATCCACCAACCATTCAATTGACTCCATATCCAGATGATTGGTCGGCTCATCAAGTAATAGAATATCCGGGTTTCCGAACAGCACCTGCGCCAGCAGTACCCGCAACTTAAAGCCACCCTGCAATACCGTCATATTCTGCTCAAAGAGATCCTCGGTAAAACCAAGGCCCACTAAAAGCGTAGCTGCCTCTGTTTCCATAGTGTAGCCTCCGGCCTCTCCGAATTCGTCTTCAATATGACCGCATCGTTCGCTCTCCACTTCAGTCAGGTCATCTTTATTATAAAGATATTCCCGTTCGCAGTGGATTTTCCAAAGCTGAGGATTTCCCATGTAAACCGTGTCGATGATAGAATATTCGTCGAATGCTGAATGATCCTGTCTCAGGTAGCCGAGTGTGCATCTATTACCGATGGCTACTTCACCTTCACTCTGCTGCTGTTGCCCTGTCAGAATTTTCATAAAGGTCGATTTTCCTGACCCGTTTGCCCCAATCAAACCATAGCGGTTACCTGAGGTAAACTTTACAGAAACATCCTCAAAAAGGGCATCCTTACCGAAACGCATAGTGATATTCGAAGTCGCGATCATAATCCAAAATCCTATTTAAAAGCCAAAAGAGCGCGCTTCTATAACAGGATATTGACTCTGAACCGAATGGATTCTTCAATTATTCCCTACCCTGGGCTTTTTTGTCAGGACGTATTACCCTCAGATAGTTAGTGGTTTTTCCGGAACGGGGAATCTGAAAAGCGAGATTTAAAACCGCCTTCCGAAGGAGACAGTGCTTCATCCTTACACCGTTCCTGCTGCTGAACAACCGGCTTTCTTTTCTCGATCTGATCTTCACATGAAAGCATCATCCGCTCCTTTTCCGCCTGTTTCAGAGTTAACGGCTTAGGACCTTTTGGCTTAACGCCGGCAGGAAATCCTCGCTTACGTGGAGGAAGCTCCATTTCTTCAGCACTACCCCTAGGCATCTGTTTAAAGGAATAGAGATAAAAATCCTCTACACGGTTCCGCGCCCACTCCGCCCTCTTCAGGAATGTCAGAGCACTGGGAACCGTCGGCCGAATCCGGAAACATTTTAAATCAATTGCCGCATCTAAGACCGCCCAACCGTAAAACTCAACCAGTTCGGTCAACATGGTATCGGTAGACAACCCATGCAACGGACTGTTTTTTAGTTCTTCATTAGACATACGGACAACCTCTCGCTTTTCCTGTTTTAAGACCTTGGATTATAGAGGATCGCCGATGCAGACAGAGTATAAATCTTCTTTTTTATAATGCGTACTCTCTCTTTGACTTGAACGATCTCAGGAATGCCGTAGTCTCCGCCGCCATGTATACCTATTTTCCCGGACAGCGCTGGATTAGTGAGACCGAACCTGAACTTGGTTTGGGACTTGTTGTTGATATTTCACCGCGAACCGTACAGATACTTTATCACGCAACGAATGAAATGCGGCACTATGCAACCGGTAATGCACCCCTTAAACGCGTACGATTTGCTGAGGGTGATGTAATAGAATCCAATGAAGGTATTAAGCTGACGGTTAAAACAATCGCAGAGGATACAGTTACTGGTTTATTCACTTATGCATCGGCTAATGGAACAGAGCTCTGCGAAACAGAGCTTTGCGATAAATCAAACTTTAGCCGCCCGGAAACACGCCTGTTAAGCGGACATGTGGACAGCAATGCATTGTTTGACCTGCGATTGTCTGCACTGAATGCGCGCCATAGTTATGGCATGCTTCCGGTGCGAGGCCTTCTCGGTGGACGTGTTGATCTGCTGCCCCACCAGCTTTATATTGCAACGGAAGTCAGCAATCGACAACTACCTCGGGTGCTACTCGCTGATGAGGTCGGGTTGGGGAAAACAATTGAAGCCTGTCTAATCCTTCATCGAATGCTGATTTGCGGCACGGTTCAGCGCGCGTTGATTCTTGTTCCTCATGCGCTCGTACATCAATGGTTTGTTGAACTACTTCGACGCTTTAATGTTTCCTTCAGCATCTTTGATGAGGAACGCTGCGCAAGCATCGAAGCCGGAGAGTCCGGCACCAACCCATTCTTAGACGACCAGCTGGTATTAACCAGTATTGAGTTTATTACTGAGAATCCTAAGCGCGCTGTTCAGGCTATTCACGGCGAATGGGATCTATTAATTGTGGATGAAGCTCATCATCTTCATTGGTCGCCGAAAAAATCCAGCCCCGAATACGAAATAGTTGAACACCTATCCAAAAATACACCACGCCTCCTGTTACTCACAGCCAGCCCTGAACAGATGGGACTTGAAAGTCACTTTGCCCGACTAAGACTACTCGATCCGCAACGTTATCCCGACTTTGGTTCCTATTGTGAAGAACATGGTCGCTATGCAGAGGTTGCGGCTGATATTGGAATGCGACTGGACTCAATGAGCGGAGAAGAACTTACCGAGGTTCTTGATCGGCATGGCCCCGGTCGTGTCATCTTTCGAAACAGTCGCAAATGCATGAGTGGATTCCCAAAACGCATTCCTGATCCAGTGCCGTTGCAGATGCCGGCCAAAATGACCGAGCTGGGACCGGATGACCCGCGTATGAAATGGCTGATCGATTTTATTCAGGCTCATCCAAATGAAAAGGTTCTGATCATCAGCCGGACCCGCCCCGAAGTTGCCTCCATAGTTGAATCTATTAGGACCCTTTCCGGGGTGGATATTGCTTATTTTCACGAGGCTATGCCATTAGTACAGTGTGATCGACAAGCCGCCTGGTTCGCCGAGCCGGATGGCGCCCGCGTTATGGTGGTTTCAGAAATGGGTGGTGAAGGACGTAATTTTCAGATGGCATCTCATCTGGTTCTAATTGACCCTCCGCGCGATCCCGAGCTGCTGGAACAACGTATTGGAAGACTTGATCGAATCGGTCAGCGCGGAGATATCCACATTCATGTCCCCTATTTAAAAGGAACATCGGAAGAACACGTTGTGCGATGGTTGCACGAAGGGCTGAATGCATTCTCAGAGCCTGTTGTCGGAGGATTTGAGTTACTGGAATACTTCGAAAAACAGTTGGACGAGGTCACCGATCAAGTCATTACTGACACCAGGATTTTTTATAAAAAACTCCGAAAAGAGATTTCAGAAGGGCGCGATCGACTGTTAGAGCTTTCCTCTTACCGCCCGGAGATCGGAAACAAGGTGGTTGAGCAAATTAAAGAAATTGAGGAGTCAACCGAGCTTCAAACCTACCTGCTCCAACTATTTGATCATTATGGAGTACGTTCTGAAGCACTGGATGCAACCTCCTATCATATCTGTCCTGACCAGCTTTTTGATGATCTGTTTCCTCTCCCGCCGGATGGTATCCGGATCACTTTCAATCGTGATACTGCATTGGTTCGACCAGACAGCATTCTGATGAGTTGGGATCACCCGATGGTAACTGGTGCCGGAGAGGTGATTCTCGGCTCCGAACGTGGAACCTGTGCCATGTCAGTAGATCCTAACCAGAATATTCCTATGAAACTTCAAGCCGTTTATGTGCTGGAAGTCGTGGCACCTCCTGCTCTTAATACAGATCGTTTCCTACCACCGACCCCGTTTTCCATTACCGTTGATCACACCGGCATGGCTATTGAAAACACTACTACACCGCATCTGAAAGACAATGAACCCTGGAAGTTATTGGAGCATGAAGGAATCCGCACACAGATGATTCCGAACATGGTAAAGGCTACACTTGAAATTGCTGAAAAGGAGGCTGAATCGGCGATTGAGGAGTCCCGAATAAAAATGCGCAATATGCTAGAGTCGGATTACCAACGGTTGGAGTACCTCAAAAAGATGAATGACAACATTCGAAAAGAAGAACTCGATCGTGCGCGCAATACCATGACCAAGCTCGACCGCGTATTATCCGAAGCTCGGCTTCGACTGGACTCCATTCGTGTAATTACCGCTGGATAAATTTACAATTGATCCCATGAATTTCCCAAGTCCATCTCCCCTTCTCTGTCCAGTTTGCAGCAGTCCGATATCACCGAATAATAAGATGTATGCCTGCTCCAACGGCCACCCCTTTAATATTGCAAAAGAGGGCTATGTCAACCTATTGCTCAGTCATCAGCGAAAATCAAAAACTCCCGGGGATGATGCACATATGGTAATGGCGCGCCGTCGTTTTTTTGATTCCGGAGGCTTTGAAATTCTGTCGAAAGGCCTTTGTAACTCAACCCTGTTTAATCGTCCTCCGTTTTCGCTCCTGGATTGCGGGTGTGGTGAAGGACATCTGCTTGGAGCTCTAAGTAAACAATACAAAGGCTTCTTCTGCGGTATTGATATTTCAAAGAAAGCGGTTCAGCTAGCTTCTAGAAGATATAAACATGCAACCTGGCTGGTAGCCAACGGCATGCGGGACATCCCTATTGCTGATGCATCCATGGATGTCATCCTCAGCATTCTGGCCCCTCGCAATACCATTGAGTTTAATCGTATTCTCAA
>DATCZD010000086.1:0-2985 GCA_036526075.1 Pontiella sp.
GATGCTGTTCTCTTCGGATCGCCTGGTTACGATGTAGATGTTGTTGGAATGCTGAGCCTCTCCGGTAGCTTCTAATAAACGAGTATAATAAGGTTTGTGAAAAGCGCTTCATCTGGGGCGCTTTTTTATTTTCGGGTGATGAGGCCCATAAAATTGTAGATCAGGCGTGCGACGAGAAAATCGGGGGCGTGCAGGTTTTCGATAGGGGCCAGTTCTACCACGTCAAAGCCGATTACCGTTTTATTTTTTACAATCTGTTTCAGGCATTCAAAGGTCTGGAACCAGGTAAGTCCCCCCGGTTCCGGGGTTCCGGTGGAGGGCATAATGGATGGGTCTAATCCGTCGACATCAATCGTGACGTATACTTTTTCCGGAAAATCTTCGGGCAAGAGGTTGATGGGAATCCCATGGCATCCGATTTCATAACCATCCAGATAGCGGATGTTTTTCTCTTCGCGTAGTTTAACTTCTGGGAGCGACAGGGCGCGCACTCCGATTTGAAACAACGGAATATTGTTCTGTACGGCGGCATGCAGCGCGCAGGCATGACTAAGCGGGTCGCCTTCATATTCTGAACGAAGATCGGCATGGGCATCAAAATGGATGATGCCGAACTCTTCTCCAGAGTTGATCAGGGCCTGAATAGCCGGAATGCTGACGGAGTGTTCCCCTCCGAGCATAACCGGAATTTTTCCGGCTTTAAGCACCTCGCAAAACGCAGTTTCAATATCTTCCAGTGATCGGGCTGTTTCACGTGTGTGGATGCCCCGTTCACAGGGGCAGCTTTCTCCATCATAGGCTTCCAACTGATACGAGGCGTCCAGAATCGCTTCCGGTCCTTTGGCGGTTCCTCCGCCATAAGAGACTGTTTTCTCGATCGGTGCTGGAATGATGTGAAACAAGCACTCATCTGAGGCAAGGTCTGGTATTTCAGATTCCAAAAACTTTTTCATGTTAGGAGCTCCATCAAATAAACATAAAGGTGCTACGTTCACAAAGGATGAGATTTGTGTCTTTGTATTTAACTCTATGAAAGTCGAGTTTTATAGTCTTCGTAGCCAAACACCCGGATAATCTCAATTTTTTCGCCGCGTTTGATGCCGATCGCCGGATGTTGAATACCGTTAAAGAACGTCGTTTTAACCATCGAATAGTGGGCCATATCCTGAAAGCATAGCCGATCTCCGACGTTTAGCGGTTGGTCAAAGGAGTAGCTCCCGATCACATCGCCGGCGAGGCAACTCATCCCAGCCAGTTTATAGGAGTGAGCTTTTTCTCCGGGAAGTCCTGCTCCTTTAATCTCCGGCCGATAGGGCATTTCCAGCACATCCGGCATATGGCAGGTGCAGGATGCATCCAGAATCGCAATTGCGCCATTGTTCTCAATGATGTCCAGCACGCTGGTCGCCAGTATTCCGGCGTTCAGAGCTACGGCTTCTCCGGGCTCAAGAATCACCTGCACACCATATTTTGACTTGAAGTCATTGATCAGTTGAACCAATAGGTCGATATCATAATCATCGCGCGTAATATGGTGTCCGCCCCCAAAGTTTACCCACTCCATCTGAGGAAGGATATCACTGAACTGTTCCTCCACCGCTTGTAACGTGGAGGCCAGATCATCAGCGTTCTGCTCACAGAGGCAGTGAAAGTGAAGGCCGGTGATGCCGCTGAGGTCTTGTCCCTCAAAGTCACACCGTCGAATTCCTAAGCGCGATCCCGGTGCACAGGGGTCATAGATGGCATGTGCCACATCCTGTGTGGAATATTCCGGATTAATTCGAACCCCAAACTTAATTGTTGGATGTTCTGCTATGGCAGGGCGGAACTTTTCGAGTTGGTGAAAAGAGTTAAAATCTATTTCATCACATAAAGTCAGGAGTTCATGAAAGTCGTTTTCCGAGTAGGCTGCAGCAAAGGCATGCACTTCTTTCCCAAATTCTTCGCGGCCTAGACGGGCTTCCCATGGGGAGCTGGCACAGACGCCATCCAGATATTCCCGGATCAGGGAAAACATCGGCCACATGGCAAAACCTTTGAGAGCCAAAAGAACTTTGCATCCGGTCCGTTCTTTTACAGACGCCAATATTTCGCAGTTGCGGCGGATCAGTGCTTCATCGACTATAAATGCTGGTGTGTTCATTTCAGTGAAAAATACTCGGTGAGCTTCATGCCGTCGAGGGCGGAACTGACAATTCCTCCGGCATAACCGGCTCCTTCCCCGCAAGGGTAGAGTCCCTTCACGCCAGTAGATTGACCATCTTTTTCGCGCAGGATGCGCACTGGACTGGAGCTGCGAGTTTCAGAAGCATATAGAAGAGCCTCTTCCAATGGAGTGCCGTTCAGCTCGCGTAGCATTTTAGGGATGGCCGAGTGGAGGGTGTCGAAAACAAAGTCCGGCAGGATGTCCTGTAGCAGAGCCGGAACCGCACGCTGGCAGGAACGTTCCTTCGGAAGTTCGCCGCTTCGTCCTTCCAGAAAATCAATCAGGCGTGCGGCAGGTAATCCATAATTGAAGCCACCCGCTTCAAAGGCGGCGCGTTCCATCTTTTTCTGAAAGTCAATTCCGCTGAGAGGAGAGGTATTTGGAAAGTCACTTAATTCTACCGGCACGAGAAATGCAGCGTTTCCGAAGGGTTCAGCTCGGGCAGAAAGACTCATGCCGTTGGAGGTCAGTTCAGCCTCTGATGAGGCGCATGAAATAACCTCGCCTCCGGGGCACATGCAGAAGCTATAACAGCGGCGGGCATGGGTTTCCTCTCGGCGAGTAAGCCGGAAGCTTGCACTTCCAAGTTGCGGGAGTTTTGTCCACTCGCCATATTGAGCAGTATTGATACGGTGTTGAGGAATTTCAAGCCGGACACCAACGGCGAACGGTTTGGCTTCCATCGGAACTCCATGTTCTGCAAGCAGAGAGTAGACATCACGTGCGCTATGACCGGTAGCCAGGAAGCAGGCATCAGTCCGGATTTCCTTGCCGCTTGC
>DATCZD010000087.1:0-2707 GCA_036526075.1 Pontiella sp.
TTATCAGACCGATCCGAAGCGCGAGTGCCGCTGTTCCCCAATTCAGATCGCGCGCTACCGGAGTAAAATTTCCGGACCGCTTCTGGATCGGATTGATATTCATGTGGAGGTCCCATCCATTGCCTATGAACAGCTGAGAAGGCTGGAGAAAGGAGAGCCGTCATCCGCAATCCGAGCGCGGGTAGTCCATGCCCGCAAAATCCAGCAGGCACGCTATGGCAAAGAACCCGGAACACACTGCAATGCGAACATGAGAAGCAAGGCGCTTCATAGGTATTGCAGGCTGGAGCCGTCTGCTGAACAGATTCTCCGGACCGCCATGACAGACCTTAATTTCAGTGCCCGAGCCTATGACCGGATTCTTAAAGTTTCCCGCACCATCGCAGACCTGGATGACTCCGCGCTCATTCATCCCAAACACATTTCCGAGGCCATTCAATACCGCGCACTCGACCGGCAACTATGGGTTTAGCGAAAAAGCGGATTCTTGAAATGGCTCTGTCAGGTGCGATCCAGGCGGAGAAGGAGTGATTACGCTTGATTGAGTATGTGCAGGATAATTATGCTACTCAAAACCAATTTGGTATTTGAGACTTACCTAACTGCTCGTGGAGGAAAATCATGGCTGTGGATTATTGGAAGGGCTTTGTTGATCAGGGAGCATTTGAGGGGAGCATTGCTAAATTCTGCGAATGAACGCATTGCGAACAGAATGCATTGAGCGGGCGGTGGCGGAAATCCAGGACTGTCTGGTGGTTGGAGCCGGAATCAATGGTGCAGTGGCGGCGGCAGCCCTGACCGGCCGGGTTGCAAAAGTTACTGTAATTGATAAGGGCGATTTTTCCTCCTGTACTTCGCAGGAAAGTTCCAATCTGGCGTGGGGTGGAATCAAATACCTCGAAAACTATGAATTCAAGCTGGTTTGGAATCTGTGTAAAAGTCGCAATCGGCTTTTGGACGCGTATCCAAATCAGGTGAAGGAGATCCGGTTTTTTACCTGTATCGCCAAGGGGTTCCGGAAATCGCATGTTCTGATTTATCTTGGAGCCATTCTTTACTGGTTTATGGGAAGGTGTAAAACCCGCTTTCCGCGTGTTCTCTCACGAAGGGTTATTCAGCGAGAGGCTCCGATGGTTAAGACTGCTTCTCTGGCCGGAGGGTTGGAATATTCCGATTGCTATTTTGTGGAAAACGATGCCCGGTTTGTTTTCGGCTTTATTCGCAAGGTGTTGAAGCAGGGTCATTGCGCCATTAACTATATGGAGTTGCTCTCCGCAGAGTGGAAAGAGGAGCTGTGGTGTTGTACGTTGCGGGATCATGCTGTCGGCGGGACGGTTAAGTTGAGGGCCAGATCGATTGTTAATGCCGCCGGTCCGTTTGTAGATATCCTGAATGAGCGTTTTGGGGTTCAGTCTCCTTTCAGGCATTTGTTCTCAAAAGGAGTTCACATTATCGTTCCACAAATAATAGAGGTGAAGCGCGTTCTGACCTTTTTTGCTTCAGATGGGCGACTTTTCTTTATGGCCCCGATGGGCGGAAAAACCTGCATTGGAACAACCGACACTCCGACCGACTCTGAAACCGCTGAGCCGAGTGATGACGATCTTGATTTTCTGATTTCAAATGCCAACACGCTGCTGAAGCTGGATCGTCCATTGATAAAGGAGGATATCATTTCGACGCGCTGTGGAGTGCGGCCGCTGGTGATTCGTCGGGGGGTTGAGGTGGGTTTGCGGGACTGGACGGCGCTTTCTCGCCGTCATGAGGTGTCGATTCATACGGATCGAAAGTTATGCAGCATTTATGGGGGTAAGCTGACGGACTGTCTCAATGTCGGAGAGGAAGTTGCTGATGCCGTCATATCCTTTGGGCTGCAGAAGGGGGGGGCGCCGGAAAGGTGGTATGGCGAGCCATCTTCTGATGAGCGAAGGCAGTTTGAGGCTAAGAGTAAAGAACTAGGGTTAAATACCGGTTTTTATAAACACTTATGGCGGCGTTATGGTTCGGATGCATTTGGTTGTTTAGAAAAAATTGAAGAGGATTCCGGAATGGCTGAACGGGTTATCGGTCAGTATACCCGTGCAGAGCTTCATTTGATGGCTGAGCGGGAAATGATCATTCATCTGGAAGATTTTCTCCGTCGCCGCACCCAGCTGGCACTCACCGAGCCGCGCGATACGATGTGTAAAGAATCTGGATTGCAAGAAGCCTGCCGGATTCTTTTCGGGGAGCAGTCGGAAAGTGAGTACAATCGCTTTTTCGGCCTGCATGACTGATACTGGTTTTTTTAGATGTACCCTTTTCGTATGGCTTTGGCTGCGCCTAGTGTGTTGGTGTGGAGCTTTTTGTAAAGATTACGCACATGATAAATTATCTGGTGGTCTGCCAGCCCCAGTATTGTTGCAATCTCCTTTTTAAGCATACCCTCGGCCAGATATCGCAGCACCTCCCATGCGTCAGGCTTTGGCACAGGGTTCAAGGGGCATCGGATGTAAAGGTGTCGCCTGCTCTTAAACTTCTCCTCACTCGGCCTTTCTAAAACGTAATTTTCAAATGGAAACCGGAAAGGTATTGTTTTGATCAAAGAGTTTTATATCGGGGGGGGGCTGGAATGGCAAATGATGATTACGGGTGCTCTGGGTGTCAGGGCATGGATGGGCTACGCTTTTCATATCCGGTAAAAATTTGTTTCCCATCATAAAACAGA
>DATCZD010000088.1:0-2664 GCA_036526075.1 Pontiella sp.
CTTAATGGTCTGTTCGATAGTGTCCTGAACCGTCATAGGTACGAGGTGAGGTTTGGCCGGCTTGGAGAAACTGAGCAACTCATTCACAATGCCGTCAATACGAGCCACTTCATGAGCGACGAGTGAGGAAAAGTTTTGCCGGAAATCTTCGTCACCATAACGCTGAGGAAGCAGCTGCGTGAAGGTTTTGATGGTTACCAGCGGATTCTTGATTTCATGTGCCATTCCGGCGGCCAGCGTGCCGACACTCGAGAGCTGATCCGAACGGCGAACCTGTTCTTCCAAGCTTTTGAGCTCTGTGGTATCGGTGAATACCAGCAGGGCTCCCATAGGCTGATCGTCATGGCCGATCAGGAAAGAGGTTCCAAACCGAATATGTTTACTGCCGGCATCTTCGTTGTCATCCAGCAGGGTTGCTTCGATATTGCGCACTCCGGTATTGTTGGTAAGAGTTGCCTCCAGGGCATCCGCCAGCGGTTTGGGCAACGTTACAATGTCATGTCCTTCAGCCTTTGCGAGGCCGGTAATCCGCTGGGCCTCACCGTTAAAAAGAAGGATCGTCCGGTCGGTATTGGCAACAATGACGCCGCTAACCAACTGCTCCAGCATAATTTCATTACGGATCTTGCTGTTCTGCATCTCCGTGTACAATCGGGCGTTTTCCAGCGCCACCCCAAATTGATTGCAAAGTAATCGCAAGGCGTCCTGTTCCGCTTTATCATAGATTTGACCATTGGTTCTGGGGCCAAGTATCACGATTCCGCACAACTTATATTTTGAGTAGAAACCAACAATAATATTTGCGTCGAGGGATTTCATTTCGTCGAACGCTTGTTGTGCGACAACGGTCTGTCTGACTCGAACGAGGGCGTCCATGCCAAGCGGCTCATGGCTTTGTTCGATGATTTGAGCGACAGCGGCGTCTTTCCTGAGAATTTCAAAACCTTGTTCGTCTGCAGGAAAGCTAATGCGGAAGCTCTCTCCTTGTAATAAGGCAATCTTGATAAATTCAGGTTCAAGAGCATCAAGAAGCAGTTCGGAAAAATGATTTAAAAGGGCGATATCTGTACCGACAGTCTGAAAAATATCGCCGGCTCTCTCCATGGCGGCTGCTACGTCCATCGTCTTAGTTGCGATTAGCTTTTTGCTGATTTTCTGAAGCGTTCCGTGGACCGGAGCCATCGAGAACGCTACTGCTAGCGCGCCCAAGATTTCGGGAAGGAGGGCGTCCTTCCCCACTAGTAATGAGATGCTTTTGTGTATAATAAGATAGATAAAAACAAGGTAGGATGTGAGAAGGAGATAACCCAAAAATTTTCGCAGGAGCGATGCAATGCCCAGTATTTTTTTTGTGGCAATTCCGTATGAGATAATAAGAGTAAGAATCAGAATGCTGGCCATGTTGGCCATCGGAACTGTCTGTGAGGACCCGGTAACAACTGTGATGAGCAATCCGAAGAGCGTGCCCATTACAAGAGCAAAGGAGTAGCCGATGGTTATGAACTCAAGCTCGATCCGCTTTAGGCCTGCTGTTCTTTTTCGGTCTCCAATAAATAGAACCACGAGCGATGCGACCAGTCCGACAAAAAGAAGGGCAAAAAGCAGAAAGCCCCAGCTATAAACAGGCTCCGCGACAGTCACAAACTCATGATGGTCTGTTGGCAGCCTTACATCAGTAATCAGGTACGGCGAAAAGCAGATGATTGTTACTGCTATGCAGGGAATGAGAAGTTTGCGCGCGCGGTAAATGACGCCTATCCATGAGTCCGAGGGATTAAGAATGGATAGGCGAAGAAGATGACATGAGACAGGTATGTAAATCGCCAGTGCGGTGGCAAGCTGTACCAGTCTGATTGCTTCTGAAACAACCTCTGTCCGGAGAATAAGCCAATTGGAGGTAAGCCATGCCGCGATAATAGCGGAGAGCGTTAAGTAAACTTGATTAACGGTTCGTTTGTGATTGGTTAAAAAGACACCTATTCCCAACGCTATATTTGTGCAGTACGCTATGGCAAAAGTCACTTCGAGTGGACTCATGGTGCATCTACTCCCTTCAGCACAAGACAGCTGTTGACTTTTCCTATGCCATGCGAATTAATCAGCGAGCAGTTTACCTCAGAAGCTCTCGGGGATGTCTGAACATAATCCAAATCACAGTCGGGATCTTTCACAGAATAATTTGCTACCGGCGGTATGAGCTTGTTGCGGATTGAGAGTGCCGTGGCAGCAGTCTGCATAGCTCCGCCTGCGGCCAGAGGGTTTCCGGTCGAGCCTTTAATTGAGCTTATGGGAATATTATAGGCAAGATCTCCAAAAACGTTTTTTATCATTCTGGTTTCTGTGCGATCAATCTCCAGGTCACTTGGGGCGTGGGCGGAAATATAGGTAATGTCGGAAGGAGATAGTGAAGCATTCCCTAGTGCGGTGATCATGGATTGTTCAAGGCCGGTGGCCGATTCGGACGAAGGATCGCTTGCGGACCCGTATCCAATCACTTCGGCATATGGAGTTGCTCCCCGGTCCAGTGCATGATCAAGCGTTTCCAGAACCATGATACACGAGCCTTCCGCCAGGACACCTAAAGAACGGTTAAGGTCAAACGGCCTGCTTGCTGTGGAAGGGGTTTCATTTTCTGTGCAAAGCATTCTTGCGGCACAAAATCCG
>DATCZD010000089.1:0-7118 GCA_036526075.1 Pontiella sp.
TCCGGGAAATGTATTTTCATGTATCTATCAGCAGTTCTCCTATCCGGATGTGCATCGACTCCGAAGTGGATAGAAAACCCAAAAGCAGTCTATCCGGAACAAAAGTTCCTGGTTGCCGTCGGTGAAGGTGATACGCGCAGATCCGCTGAAAATGCCGCCGCCGCAAACCTTTCGCGTATCTTTGAAGCACGTATTGAATCAGAAGAACGTCTGCAGGACCGGACTCACGAAACCCGGAATTCATTTGAACGCACATCCGATTTCACTACAGATATCAACATTCTCTCCGCTCAGACGCTCCATAATATTCAACATGCTGAGGCCTGGAAGGATAAGAACGGTCGCTATCATGCAATCGCTTATCTCAACCGAAGAGAAACCGCAGCTATCTACCGGGATAAAATTGACCGGCAGTCCGAACGCGTGAGCTTTCTGCTTTCCAATCTTCGTCAGACCGCTGATCCACTCCGGAAATTTGCAACGCTACGAGCGGCTATCCATCACGCAGAAAAGGCTGATATCCTGATTCGTCAGCTCAAGATAATCCAGTCCCGGTCAGTTCCTGAACTTGAATATTCTATGGTTAAGCTTCACAGCGAGTTAGCTGACACGGCCAAAAAGATTAAAGTAGAAATCCATGTTGAGGGTGATATTGATCAGCGAATAGGTTCGTGCATGGAAGAGCTCATTACCCGTTATGGGTTCGTGACCGGCCAGCCGGGAACTATTAAAATAAAAACTCGTATTTCTATTCATGAAACAGATCAGTCCACCGCGGATCTGGTATTCGTTCGATATGACCTTTCCGCTCAGGTTTTAGACACCGAAGGTTCTGTTCTTGTTTCAATTAATGAAAAAGGGCGCGAAGGTCATGTTACCATCCCGGAAGCACGGATCAGATCCATCCGTACGCTGGAAAACGCAATTAAAGCGAAGGTCATACAGCAATTTGATCGTTACTTCGGATCTCTCGTCGAACAGCAATAAGTCGACACTTGCAATCCTTCCTTTCACGGATATAGTCCTCGCCTTTTTGGGACCTAACTTATGACTGATGCTACACAGATTGAACCCGGAGGATATGAACATCGCTTTGGCGGACTTTTCCGGCTTTATGGAAAAGCGGCCATGGAGACCCTGCGCAATGCACACGTACTGGTCGTCGGTGTTGGAGGGGTTGGCTCATGGGTTGGAGAAGCTTTGGCCCGCAGTGGCATCGGACTTCTCACTCTCGTTGACTGGGATGACATCTGCTTTTCCAACACCAATCGCCAGATTCATGCCATGACCGGCACAGCCGGTCGGTCCAAGGTCGATATTCTCGCGGAACGTATTCACCTGATTAATCCGGAATGTAAAGTTAATGCCATCCGCGAATTCTATACCGATAAAAATTCCGATGAGCTGATCACTTCAGACCTCTCGTATGTGGTTGATGCCATCGATCGTAAGAATGCCAAGATTCATCTGATTACGCACTGCTCTCAATTGGGAATTCCTGTGATTGTATCCGGTGGTGCCGGCGGCCGGATTGACCCTTCACAAATCCGCACCACAGATCTGCGTGATTCTTATAATGATCCCCTGCTCGCCGCTATCCGCAAGCAGCTTCGCCGAAATATTCCCGGCATGCATAAGAATCACAAAAAAAAGTTCAACATCCCCTGTGTTTTTTCTGCAGAGCCGCTTCGTTACCCTCACCCAGACGGCGGTATCTGTATGGAGAAACCAACGACAGAAGACGGCCCCAAACAATTGGACTGTCAGTTTGGATTTGGCTCTGCCACTTATGTAACCGGAAGTTTCGGATTTGCGATGGCTGCCCGCATCATCAACGACCTGACGGCTGAATTCGGCCCGACCTCATGAAATAATACGCTCACCAGACCGATAGAATAATACCTTCAAGGCCGGAGGAAAGTTCAACAAATCCTGCTTCAATATTTCCCATAAGAGCGGCACCCAACGGAGATTCCGGCGTGATAACTGTCACCTTAACATCATCCGCAACAACCTCCGTTCCACCAGCACAGTTCAATAGCATATAGCAATCCGTTTCGCCTGCCATATCCACTTCCACAATGGCGCCGACATCAATCTCCTGACCCGTAAAATCCTCAAGTTGCATGGTTTTAAGATCATCGATCTGATGTTGAATCTGAAGCGCATTTCTGGCATACCCCCGTGCTAGATAGGCCGATTCAAACCCTGTGGTATCACGCTGTTTTTCAGCACTTGGGGCACTAAGCGCAGCCCCCGCATTAGACTGTATATTGGCCTTCAGCTGACGAGCCAGCTCATCTTCCAGGTTCTGCAGAACTGCATCTAAAATAATCTGTTTCATATCAACAGAGAAGCTTGGGTTTACTGACCCCGTTCAATACGACGATGGGCATCCATCAGCTCTCCGGGATTGGTCTGTGCGGCAAGCAGTGAAAGTTCACCGCACAGAACCGACGCCGCACAGAGGCAGGCTAGACGACGGGAGTTTTCACCGGGCTCTCGCTCATCGGTCAGCCCCATACGCTGCATATTTTCAAGAACGAAATCGAGTCCTTTACCATTACCGACAGTACCTACAATCAGGTTGGGAAGCGTTACGGAAAAATAGAGTTCCGCTCCCCGCATCTCAGCCAAGGTTAATCCTTGAGAACCCTCAACAATGTTAGCGGCATCCTGCCCTGTAGCTAGATAGAAGCCCAGCAGCATGTTAGCAAAATGGGCATTGGCACTGCGGGATCCACCAGCCAGCATAGTGCCGATCAGGTTTTTTCGAATATTCAGCTGAACTATCTTTTCCGGAGTCGACTTAAGATAACGCCGAACAATCTTTTCAGGAATCACAATTTCAGCCACTACATATTTCCCGCGTCCGAGAATACCGTTCACCGCTGTAGCTTTTTTGTCGGAGCAATAATTCCCAGAAATAGAGCCATATTCAAGGTCAGGATAATTTTTCAGAATATAATTCATTAGGGCTTCGGCAGCCTGCGTACACATGTTGTGGCCGGAAGCATCGCCGGTAGTAAATTCAAAGCGAATAAAAAGCAGGTTCCCAGCAATCTGTGAATGAAGGTCAATCAGTTTGGCAAAACGGCTGGTTCCCTCAACAACGGTCTTTAATTCATCAAAGTTTGACTTAATGTTTTCCAGAGCCGAAACCGCAACTCCGGCATCGGGTGCCTCTAATAAAATCGACCGTGTCATACGCTCATCAACGACCGTACATTTTATCCCGTTTTCGCATTGCGCCGAAACACGTGCGCCCCGATTTACCGAGGGCCAAAGCGGTGTTTCATAAGTCGCCAGCGGAATTTCATAACTGCCGCTGATGGTTGACCCGGACACCTTAAGAGGGCCGACAAACTGCATAGGGATCTGTGCAAAATAACTCATTTATTCACCTCTAAAACCAATCAATAACAAGTGGAACTATGAGACAAACCCTTAGTATTGGCTAACACATTTCTAACTAATTAATGTTTGTTAGGGTTCAGCAAATGCGTGACATTGGGCGTATGGAAAAAACTCAAATACTAATAGTTGAGGACGAAGCACCAATTCAGGAACTGTTGAAATTCAATCTCGAACGAAACAAATATGGTGTGCATATTGTGGACTCTGGTGAAAAAGCCCTTTCCCAGACCGCAAAACTGAATCCCGATTTAATCCTGCTCGATATTATGCTCCCTGGAGCAGACGGGCTTGAAGTCTGCAAACGCCTGAAGTCCGACCCCAAAACCGATCATATTCCGATTATCATGCTGACGGCCCTTTGTGAGGAGGCTGACATTGTAACCGGTCTGGAGTTGGGTGCAGACGACTATATCACCAAGCCCTTCAGCCCGCGCGTACTTCTGGCTCGCGTAAAAGCGGCTCTGCGCCGCAGCAGCCCGTCTGAATCTGAAACGGCAGATGCGAACACTTTAAACATTCACAATATCTCGATGGATACGGCCCGATACAAAGTCGCGGTTGATGACAATGATATCTCTCTGACTTTTACCGAGTTCAAAGTACTCCAGCTTTTGGCCAATCAGCCCGGTCGTGTCTTTACGCGCTATCAGATCGTAGATGCTGTGCATGGTGCAGACTATCCGGTAACGGATCGGTCAGTTGATGTTCAGATTGTCGGCCTTCGAAAAAAACTCGGCGAAGCCGGTCCGTTTATCGAAACCGTCCGCGGTATCGGGTATCGCTTTAAAGAGGAAGAATAACCTGAGTTTTTATCATGAAGAGAAAGCGTCTTTTCTGGCTCCTGCTGCCCTCGTACCTGCTTCTTACTACAGCGGCTATCATCGCGGTGGCTATTCATTCCTACCACGCCATGTCCAACCTCTACTTTCGGGCAATGGAAAAGGACATCCAAACCAGAGCCAATCTACTTGCGCATCAGGCGATTCCTTTTGTTAACGCCATGGATGAACAGGCCATCAATGTCCTGTGCAAGCAGTTCGGCTCTGCGGCGGAAACCCGCTTTACCGTCATTATGCCAGACGGAAAAGTAGTAGGTGATTCGGATGAAAATCCGGATATCATGGAATACCATGGGGACCGCATCGAGATTCGACAGGCACTTAGAGGAAATATCGGAGTGGACAAGCGCTACAGCCGAACCCTGAAACAGGAAATGATGTATGTTGCCATTCCACTTGAGAGTGATAACCATGAAATTCGTTGTGCGGTGCGGGCTTCGCTACCGATGACAGCTATCGAATCTGAGCTGAACACCATGACTGAACGGGTCATCACCATGACGATCCTGACCGGACTGCTTGCAATGGGTGTTTGTATTTTTATGGTACGCCGCATCACTGTTCCATTGCACGGAATGAGCCAGGCGGCCCATCAGTTTGCCGAGGGCGACTTTCAGCATCGCATACCGGCACAACAGACTATTGAGATGGATCAGTTGGCTGAGTCACTGAACATTATGTCAGAGCAACTCAATAAAACCCTTTCCACGATCAGCGAACAACGCAATGAACAGAATGCCGTGCTTTCCAGTATGGATGAAGGCGTTCTGGCAATTGATCGAAAAGAGCGGATCATCCATATGAATCGGGTTGCCGGAGAAATTCTCGGTGTCGACCATAAACAAAGTAAGAGAGAGATGATCCAGCAGGTGATCCGTTTCTCCAATCTTCAGGAATTTATTAGATCTACCTTAAGCTCACCTAAACCACTTTCCCATGATTTGACCTTAATCAGTGATGTCGAAAAACAGATTCAAGCCAGTGGCCGCGTCTTGAAAAGTGCTGAGGGCGAAGCGATGGGGGCTCTGGTGGTTCTTCGCGATGTAACCCACCTCAGATATCTTGAAACTGTACGTTCCGATTTTGTAGCCAATGTTTCCCACGAATTAAAAACCCCGATAACCTCGATTAAGGGCTTTGTGGAAACATTGCTTTCCGGTGAGTGGAAGCATGACCCCGATATGCTCCGGTTTTTAGAAATTATCCACCAACAGTCCGGTCGGCTGAATGCCATTATTGACGACCTGCTGACCCTTTCCCGCCTGGAACAAAGAGGCGGTGTAGTCATGACCGAGCCGGCCCAACTGGATGCCGTCATTGAGGCCGCCATCTACCTATGCCAGCTTCAGGCCAACAAAAAAAATATTCAGATCGACATGATCTGCCCCGAAGATCTGGAACTGCCGCTTAATGCCCCATTGCTGGAACAAGCGCTCGTAAATTTAATCGTGAATGCAATCAAATATTCCGAGCCGGAGAAAAAGGTGCTTATATGGGCTGAAAAGCAGAAAAAACAAGTTGTCATCTATGTAAAAGATGAAGGATTCGGCATTGATCAACAGCATTTAGACCGACTTTTTGAGCGCTTTTACCGTGTTGATACAGCTCGCAGTCGTAAGTTGGGCGGAACCGGGCTGGGTCTTTCAATTGTTAAGCACATTATTCAAGTGCACGGCGGTACGATTCGCGTGGAAAGCGCCATCGGATCCGGAAGCACTTTCAGTATTTATCTTCCGCTAAACCACTAACAAAACGCTAACAAATTATTTCTAGTAAACAACTAGGTTTCTGATAGGTTCGCCACGCAATTTGAACATTATTAATTAGAGGTAAATCAATGGAAGTTGGACTATTCTTCAAGATTGTATCACAAGTTATCGGTGGTTTGGGTGTATTCCTGCTCGGTATGAAACATATGTCGGAAGGTCTTCAGGCCGTATCCGGTGAACGTCTACGTAAAATGATCGGCGCGGTCACCAATAACCGTTTTATGGGTGTCGTCGTCGGGATCCTTGTTACCTGCTTGGTTCAGTCCAGCTCTGTAACTACTGTGATGGTGGTCGGCTTTGTAAATTCCGCCATCATGAATCTAATGCAGGCCATCGGAGTTATTCTGGGGGCCAACATCGGAACCACCATCACCGGTTGGATCCTAGTACTTAAAATCGGGAAATACGGTCTCCCGATGCTGGGTATTGCCGCGTTCTTCTTCCTTTTCTCTAAAAACCAGCGGATCCGCTATATCGGCATGACTGTTATGGGCATCGGCATGGTGTTCTTCGGGTTGGAATTGATGAAAAACGGTTTTAAACCGATCAAGGGAATGGATGGCTTTGAAGCCTGGTTCCACGCCTTTGATGTGTTGAAAGATGGTGGAGGAATCGCCTTTGCCAATGTGATCAAATGCGCCCTTGTCGGCATGATTCTTACGATGATTGTTCAATCCTCATCCGCCACGCTGGGTATTACTATCGGTCTGGCCGCAACCGGTGTTATTAACTATCCGACGGCAGCCGCACTGGTTATGGGTGAAAACATCGGAACCACTGTAACAGCCCTACTTGCCGCTATCGGCACCACCACCACAGCCAAACGCGCAGCCTATGCCCACTTTTTCTTCAATGCACTGGGCACAGCCTGGTTTATTGCCCTGTTCCCATTTGTTCTTCCTGCTCTCTCTCGCCTGATTGAAACCCAAACCGGCTTTAATCCGATGTCCTTGGATATGAACAGCATGGATGAAGCTGAATTTGGACAGGTTATAACAAAAGGCATCGCCCTCACGCACACCACTTTTAATGTGGCTAATGTGCTCCTCTTTCTCCCGTTTGTCGGCCTGCTTGCTAAATTTGTGACTTGGCT
>DATCZD010000090.1:0-6579 GCA_036526075.1 Pontiella sp.
CCCAACGCGGATCCTCCTCTTCCTCTTCGCTCTCGTCCGTGCGTTCCTCAACCGGCAGCAACATACGACTCTTGATCAACATCAGTGTGGCCGACATAACAAGAAAATCGCCGGCAATATTGAGGTCCAGCACCTTCATCAGGTTGAGATATTCCATATACTGATCAGCAATACGCCCGATCGGAATATCATAAATATCCACCTCGTCTTTTTTGATCAGATACAAAAGCAGATCAAGCGGTCCTTCAAATACCTCAAGCGAGACCTTATAGTCGTTTTTGCTAAGTTCCATCTGGCTAGACCCAACTCTCTAAAATTATTCTAATCCGACCGCCTGCCGGGCTTTCTGTAAAGTCTCACAGGCAAGCGCTCTGGCCTTACCCGCTCCAGCCTTTAAGACATCTTCCACGTAATCCATATCGTTTTCCAGCTCAGCGCGCTTTTCACGCATCGGAGCAAAGTGTTCATTAATCTTATCCAATAACTCCATCTTAGCATGACCATACCCCAACCCACCGGCGCGATAACGCTCCGCCAGATCAGCCTGTTCATCTTCCGTAGCCAGCAGTTTGTAGAGTGCAAATACATTGCAGGTATCCGAATCTTTCGGATCTGCCAACTCTTTGCTATCGGTCTTGATCGACATCACCCGCTTTTTAAGTGGCTTTCCCTGTGCAAAAATCTCAATGGTATTGTCGTACGACTTCGACATTTTCTGGCCGTCAATTCCCGGAACCACCGCAACGTCTCCACGAATAGATGGCTCAGGAATGGTGAAAACCTCTCCATATGTATTATTAAATTTAATGGCTAGATCACGGGTAACTTCCACATGTTGTTTCTGATCGCGACCGACCGGAACCACATTGGAGTTTACAGATAGAATATCCGCAGCCATCAGTACCGGATAAGCAAATAGGCCATGCGAGGCTACAATGCCTTTGGCCGTCTTATCCTTGTAGGAATGACAGCGCTCCAACAATCCCATAGGCGTTAAGGTTGAAAGGATCCATGCCAGTTCATTCACTTCCGGAACATCACTCTGGCGATAAAATGCTGTTTTTTTCGGATCGATTCCGCACGCCAGAAAATCCAGTGCTACATCCGTTGTCATCTGTCGAAGTAAGGCCCCGTTCTGTACGGTCGTAAGCGCATGATAATTGGCAATAAACAAATACGCCTCGCCCTGATCCTGCAGTTCGATAGCCGGCTTCATCATTCCAAAATAATTGCCGATATGCAGTTTTCCCGAAGGTTGTATGCCCGAAAGTATTCTCATTTAAACTACCCCAAATCCTTTATCAGAAAACAGAATGGGCTTTTTACCCGTTATCCGAATCCGTTACAAATCCATAAACCCCGCAAATAAAGCGGGGCCTGATTAGAGAAAGGCATCAACCACCAGTCTTAATCAAGCCCCAGAACCCAAGGCGAGGGGGTTATCAGAACACCGAGTTATTCAGCGTTGATAATTGATTCCCACTTATCAATACCCCAGGCCGCCGGCGACGGAAAATTCCGAGAGTCGCGCTTCCAGATCTCCTTCATCTGCTGGGCCCGTTCAGGAAACTCTCCAATAATGTTGTTCTGCTCTAATGGGTCATTGATGTAGTCATACAGCGCATAATACGCATCAACTCCTCCCCGCGCATCTTTGTAAAGCCCAGAAGGCGCTTCTGCTACATAGCGGAGAATGTATCGATCATCGACGACAGTATAACCGGCAGGCTCTAGTTCCCTAGCCTTATGCTTGTCGAAAAGTAATGATTTAGAATGAAATGCCCACATACGCGAATGGATTCCGGCTACCGTAAAGTGAGAACGGACCGGGGCCTCGGAATCTTCTAGGATTTGCGGGAGCAGGGACTTCCCGTCAATATTTTCCGGAACCTCTATCCCCGCCGCATCAAGCGCTGTCGGAATAATATCCAGCGTAGAAACAAGCTGATCCTTAACCAAAGGCTTGCTGATTTTACTTGGCCAATAAAAGAACAGTGGAACTCGGAACCCACCCATATTCATCATACCCTTATGACCGGAATACGGCGCATTACCCGGCAGGCTTGACGGCCCTCCAGGGGTCCCTCCGTTGTCTGACGTAAAAATGAAAAGGGTATTTTGGTATTCACCCTTTTCTTTCAAAAACTCTCCGAGTAGCCGGATATTTTCATCCACCCCAAAGACATGCGCATAAAAGTTGTCCAGCTTGTGAACTCCTGAGTCAAAGCGGTTATAATATTTCGCGGGGGCTTTGGGTTCCAGTGGTGAGTGAACCGCATGATAGTGAAGCTGAACATAAAACGGTTTATTCTCAGCAAGACTCTGTTCAATAAAGGTTTGAGCCTTCTTAGTGAACACATCCGTGTTGTACCCTTTTACGCAACCGGCCGGACTAAAGTTCTCCCACACATTGTACGCATTATAGAACGGGCTTTCCCACATATTATAGCCAAAATAATAGTCAAAGCCGTTATTGAGCGGGTGATCTTTCGGCACAACAGATCCCTGCCAACCGTTAACGCGAAGCTCTTTCTGTATTTTTGGATATTTCTTGCCAAGGTTCCAGTAATTCAATCCCTCAACATCTTCCACGCCATGCTTTTCAAGATAGCGGTTCACCATATCGTCATCACGAGATCCAATATGCCATTTTCCGATATGTGCAGTAGCATAACCCACCTCCTTAAACCGCTCTGCTAGATGGGAATTGGGCTTTAGACCATGCTCTTCGGTATCAATATTGCGGTAGATGCCCCAACGGTTCTGAAGAATACCAGTCGCCACACCGATGCGGGAGGGCGCGCAGAGATTACTGCAGGCAAAGGCATTATTGAAACGAACGCCCTCATCCACCATACGACTAAGAGTCGGGGTGGATTTTTTAACCATTTCAAAAGCCTGATCAGGAGTGTAAGCCCCGTCTTCAGCAACACACTTCAATAGAGCAGGATCACAATCATCCTCTGAGAGTCCTCTGGAATAAGCTTCAATCTGAGAGAAGCCGAGGTCATCTAGCATAATAAACACAATATTGGGTTTATCTTTAGAACCTACAATAGACGCAATATCCTGTGAATTCGTTGCTGAAACAATGATCTCCTGGGAAGCAATCTCAACTTGCTTTCCAGCCCCTAATCCACCAGTCACAAAACCCGCAACTGTAATTCCCGTCATTAAAAATCTCGAATTATGCCGCATACCCATAAACCCACTCCTTAATTTTCCCAAAAAAATATGCAAATGATTTGCCTATGTATCGTCATTTGTCAATAAATGCCCTTCATTTAGTCGAGCGAGGTTGGTGCTTCACTCCAGAAGAGCCTGATTCATAACATGATCAAGCGAAGATAAAAGATAATGAATAACATCCTAAAAACAACAATAAGTACACTAGTGATGATGGGATTAACAGCCTGCAACGCAACAGAAACCCCGAATCTTCCGAAATGGAAACAGAATGTTTTAGAAAAAATCCCGTATAGGGTTGGTCCGGCCACCGGAGTTACCACAAAAACAAAAGACGGGCGTCATATTCTTGAGGGACAGAACTCCTTCAAGTTTTCCCTGCTTCCGGCTCAAGAAGAGTCTTGGAATATGGATTCCATCAGTGTGCTTGGACTTATGGCAAAAAATACCGGCACAAACGAGCTCGTCCTTGATCTTATGCTTGAAAATAAAAACGCCACGGGATGGTCGGACTCTGCGTTAGGACGGACCATTATAAAACCTGGAGAAGAAATCCCAGTCGGCATTGCATTTGGCCGTTCCGGCGACTACCAGACAACACACTCTGCCTACCTGCGTATGTCCGGCAAGCCCAATGGAGAATTCCGACACTGGCATATGATCGACTCTTCAGAAGTAACGGCCCTAACAATCAGTTGCAAAGAAAAAGGCCCCCACTCCTTTGAACTTGCTCAGATGTTCCCTTTACAAAAAATTGATAATTCTAAAATGGGTGTATTCCCGATTCTCGACCACTACGGCCAATATACCCTCAAGGATTGGCCGGATAAGGCTCGGAGCGATGCAGATATCCGCAACAGTACGAAGCTAGATGCACAACTGGAAAAAGAGCTAGGCGAACCTACCGGCTACACGACATACGGCGGATGGAAAAAAGGTCCAAAATTTGAGGCCACCGGATTTTTCCGTACTCAACAGCATGAAGGCCGTTGGTGGTTCATCGACCCAGAGGGATATCTCTTCTGGTCTTATGGCGTAAATTGTATTGGTGTGGATTTTGCAAGCCAGACCCCTACAGAACGCGACCAGGCCGTGTTCACAGATCTTCCGGCCAAGGATGACAAAGACTTTGGCCAGTTCCACATAAAGCTTGATGTAGAAGATAACTATAAAATGCTGCGTGATGTTCCTCATTATGATTTCACCTGCGCAAACCTGTTCCGCAAGTATGGCAAGGACTGGAAAACAAAGTATATCGATCGTGATATCGCCCGGATGCATTACTGCAATATTAATACCATCGGCGCTTGGTCAGATAATGCTGTTGTAGCCAGAAAAAAGGTTCCCTATGTAGCCATGGTACACTACGAGTATGGCTTCGCAGCCGAAAAACTTCCGGACCCGTTCAATCCGGCCACCCGCGCCGGACTGCGCAAAGCGATAGAGGAGTATCCAATCCCCTTCAAGAATGATCCATGGTGTCTTGGTGCCTTTGTAAATAATGAGTTGCACTGGGCCAACGACGTTAAAACACAAATGGTTGATATTTTTGGCTATGATGATGAGGACAACCGTCCTGTTCGGCATATTTTTATTAATTGGCTGAAGCAAAAATATAACACGGTAGAAGCCTTAAATACAGCATGGGAGACTTCCTTCACTGCATGGGATGACCTCCTCAATGTGCTAACTAAAGATCAACTCAAGAAGGCTGATGAAGATGATTGTTCAGCTTTGACAACCCTTTTAGCGGAAGCATTCTATAAGCTGATTGATGAGGAACTCGAACGCTACTCCCCCAACACGCTTTATATGGGGAGCCGCTTTAATTCCGGTGGAACCGAGGTGATTGCAGCCGCAGCAAAATATGCGGACGTTATCAGTGCCAACATTTATTGGTACACCCCTCACTTAGGAGCCTTTGGGACGTCAGACAAACCTGTATTAATCTCGGAATTTCACTTTGCCAATGTATCAGGAAACAACCTCGGAAGCGGTCTGCGAAGCGCACAGGATTCCATTCAACAGGGCCGTTTGTTTAAAGCGTTTATGGAAGAAGCTGTAGATCATCCTCAGATTGTCGGCGCGCACTGGTTCCAATGGAGAGACCAGAGTGTGGCCGGCCGCTACGATGGAGAGAACTACGATGTCGGATTCTTTGATGTCGCGGATATCCCGAATGAGGATCTAATCCGTTCCGCAGAAGAGTTCGGACGCAATTTGTACAACAATATAAAGTAACTAGGGGATAAGTATGAGCAAACAGGCAGATACTCCACAGGCGGATGCTTCGGCGAAAAAACAAACCGGAAAATTAAGTTTTAAAGAAAAGTTTTCGGTTGGCACCGGTGGCTTTACTGTTGGACTTGGAAATCAGAGCGTCCGGACCACTGGACAGGGCGTTCTCCAAATGATGCTGGGCATTAATGCAATCTTGGTGGGAATAGTACTGGCGATTCCCCTGCTTTGGGATGCGATTACCGACCCCATCATGGGTAATATTTCGGACAACTTTAAATCCAAATATGGCCGCCGTCGCCCATTCATCTTTCTGGGTGCCATTCTAATGGGTCTGAGCTTCGCCAGTATCTGGCTGATTCCAATGGGTTGGAGCGATGCTGGGAAATTAGGCTGGTTTCTGGTTACAAGCCTCTTGTTTTATACGTCTTATACCATCTTTTCGGTTCCCTTCATTGCATTGACCTATGAAATGACACCAGACTACGATGAACGAACTTCTGTACAGGGTTATGTGACGTTCTGGAACCGTTTGTCGGAAATGACCTACATGGGGATTATTCCACTATCCCTGACCTTTATTGCCTGGAAATACGGCTATGCAGATACCACTGATCTGATCAGCTTAGAAAAAATGGAAGGCATTCGTATTTCCGCAGCGATCTATGGAGGCCTTGGTATGACCCTTTTGGGAATGCTTCCGGCATTCTTCTCCAAAGAGCGGCTTTATGAGGTAAATCTTAAAGAACATCACGGTCAAAAAGATCCCTTTTGGCACTCAGCCAAAACCACCTTGCAGAACAAGGCTTTTGCCATTCTGTGCGCCCTTATTGTCTTCACCATTATTGCCGGAATTTTTGCCTCCAACATGGACTGGTATCTACTCATCTTCTACCTATCCGAAGGCGACATGGCCCTTGGCACCCAGTGGAAACTGATTGTAACCGTAGGGTATGCAGTTGTCGGCATTCTCGGCATTCCTTTCATCGTCTGGATCACCGGTAAAATGACCAAAATTCATGGACTTATGTTTATCTACGGCATGATGATCCTCAATGCGACAGTACGTTGGTTTGTCTACCAACCGGGCCGTTTTGATGGGGCGTTGGCATGGACAAGCCTAGCCAAAATAGGGGCATCTCTGGCACTGATTGG
>DATCZD010000091.1:0-23954 GCA_036526075.1 Pontiella sp.
CTTATCAGAGAGAGCATATAGAGGATGCAACTTATAAAAAAATACGGGTTTACTTTGGTTGAAATTCTAGTTGCAGTCGCTATTATGGGGCTCTTGACTATAATCGTTATCCCCTCATTATCGAAGGCCCGCTCTTCTGCAAGGGCTAAAATCTGCGTTAAAAATCTCCTCCAAATGGAAGCAGCAAAAGAAATGGCCGCAATGTATTATGGTTGGCCTAATAATGCTGGATATGGAAGGGTGCCTAGTTGGAGAGATAAGTGTGATAGCTTTATGAAGGGGGAGAAACGACCGGTCTGTCCTTCAGGGTATGAGTATTTTTATAACTCTCTTGAAACAGCATCTACCTGTCAAAGTGGGTTTGAAGGCCATGTAATATACTCTGATCCTGAGTAAATTAGACCAATATTAACAAATTTCAGCTAACTACCCCTCACGATCCTTACACAGATTACTGACCGAACGGTCCCAAGTTGCCTCACCCTCTTTAGAAAAGAAGCATCCCGGCACCTGACCTTTACCGCGGTGGTATGCCACGCACTCACAGCAGACACCGCGCTTATCACAGTCATAGCTGCAGGTGCAACTTTTCAAGTTTTCCACTTTGTTGGGACACACAACAGCCATCATTCGCATCCATTAATAATTTCTTCAACTGCATCAAGGAATTTAAACATTTCAGGAGCAGTTCCAATGGTTACTCTAAGATAATTCCGGGTGTATTCATCACTCCCGAAATAGCGCACAATGATGTTTTTCTTACGCAGTTTTTCAAATAGCTTTTTAGCTCCAATACCAAGCGGCTTCACCCATAAAAAGTTGGTCTGCGAGTCCGCAACCTCAAAACCAAGCTCAGATAACTTATCCGCAACCAGCTTCCGGGTTTCAATGATCGCCTGCACATTGGCGCGCATCGTATCCTGATCTAACACCGCCACTCGGGCAATTTCCTGAGTCAGGTAATTCACATTGTAGGAATCTTTTATCTTGTGCAAAGCACCAATCAGTTCTGCATCACCAATGCAGTAACCAAGTCGAACACCCGCCAGAGAGTAAGATTTTGATAGAGTTCTCGCCACTAGGACATTGTCCTGATTCAACGCAAGGTCGATGCAGTTTTCATCAGCAAAGTCAGCATAAGCTTCGTCCACCAACACAACACCCGGAAACTTCTTGGAAAATCGTTCCACATCCACCTTTGAGAACTTCAAACTAGTCGGAGCATTCGGGCTGGTCAGAAAGAAGAGCGATGCCGCGTAGTTTTCCGGCATCTGCCAGCCGAACGCAGAATCCAGAGCAATCGGCCGCTTTTCGACATCTTCAATATCGGCTAAAACAGGATAGAGTGAATAAGATGGATCAAAGTAGCCTACCGAACCATCGCGCTCTACAAACGCACGAATGCATAGCGCAAGGACTTCATCCGAACCGTTTCCGACAAAAACATTTTCAACCTCACAGCCATGTAACTCAGCAATCACTTTGCGTAGCTCTATGCAGACCGGATCAGGATAACGGCTCAACACCGAAATATCCACCATAGATAAAATATCCTGCACATCCGGGGACGGAAGATACGGGTTCTCATTGGTATTCAGCTTAACAATCTCGGTGCCTTTGGGTTGCTCTCCAGGAACATATCCCGACATCGCCTGCACCGATTTTCTAATCAAATCGTTCATATTTTTTCTCGTTAATAGCCGCCCCACCTACCTATAAGCAAATTACTTCTCAAACCGAATGGAGGCAGAACGGGCGTGTCCATCCAAGGTTTCTATGCGGCCAAAAGCCTCCACCACCGGAAGCGCTTCCTCTAAATCCTCACGAGTATACTGAATCAGGCTAACACGCCGGCGGAAGTCTTCAACCGTGAGTCCGGAAAAATACGCTGCTGTACCACCTGTCGGAAGTACATGGCTTGGCCCAGCCACAAAATCACCAACCGCTTCTGGAGTCCATTCTCCAACAAACAGCGCACCGGCATTCTCCACCTTATCAACCCATTTTTCCGGATGTTTAACAATCAGTTCCATATGCTCCGGTGCAAACAAATTACTCAGAAGCATCCCGTCAGAAAGATTGTTAACAACCACCAGCAACATCCCCTTGCTCAGCACCTCATAAATCGGCTCACTTCTGGACAGATCTTTGGCCTGTTTCAGTACTTCGGCACGAATCGCTTCGGCCTGTTTCTGGGAAGTTGTAATCAACATTGCCTTCTCAGATCCTGTTCCGTGCTCCGCCTGAGAAAGCAGATCGGCAGCAACAAAGGCCGGATTGGCTGTTGAGTCGCACAGCACACCAATTTCACTCGGACCAGCCACCATATCCAAAGCCACATCCCCATAAACCTGACGCTTCGCCGCCGTAACATACGGACCCCCTGGTCCGACAATCTTGCGAACCTTCTTGATGGTCTTGGTGCCGTAAGCCATTGCTCCAATCGCGTGGATTCCGCCAACACAGTAAATTTCCGTCGCACCGGCTAAGTTCAGTGCATAGAGAATATAAGGATTTAGTTTCCCTTCAGCATCAGCGGGAGAGCATGCAACCAGTTCCTTAACACCAGCCACCTTGGCTAAAGTCAACGTCATCAGAGCCGTAGAAGCCAACGGAGCCGCACCACCGGGAATATAGGCCCCCACTCGATCGTACGGCACAAACTTCTCACCCAACATACCGCCGTTGGGCGTTGCCATTTTCCAATCCTCACGAAGACCATTTTTTGAAAATTCAACAATCCGGTTATGAGCCTCCTGAGCAGCCACCTTAAACTCGTTATCGACCCGTGCTTTGGCAACCTCAATTTCCTTGTCTGAAACACGAATACGACGGGTCGAAATATTAGACCCGTCATAAAGACGAGCGCAATCAACGACGGCCTTGTCGCCGCGCTCTTTTACATCCGCTAAAATACGCGCCGCAGCCTCCATGGCCTTTTCCTCCACAGAAGGGCGAAGAAGGAAGTCTTCAACTTTTTTATATTTTTTATCCGTACCCCACTTAACAATCGGTGCATAATTTCTGCTCATATCGAAAACCTCGTCCTTTGAAGGGTGAAAAATTTACCCGTAAACTGCGCTAATTCAACCCTTATTTACCAATGCAGAATCGCGAAAAAATGTTTTCCAAAAGTTCGTCGTGATAAACACGACCCGTTACCTGACCAAGAAACTCCAATGCGGAGCGCAGATGCTCAGCCGCCAACACCGCATTTTCCTCTACATTTTCATGAAGAAACTCCCGAGCCTGCCGAGCTTCCCGATGCGACTTTATCAGCAGGTTCCGGTGACGTTCAGAGATAACGGCATGAGGCGGGCACTGCAGATCCACACCCATTTCCAGAGTTCGGGCCATCGCAACCTTCAGCTCTTCTACACCCACTCCTGAAATCAGGCTAGTCTCAATGCCATCAACCCCTTTTAACTTTCGGCCCTGATCCACCTTATTAAGCACAATAACACTCCGTTCAGGATCCAGCTTTTCGACTCGTTCAGAGTCTTCTTCATGCAATGGCTCTGAAGCATCTATCAGATAAATGGCCAGATGAGCTTCTTTGCTATGTGCTTCGGCCCGCCGAATGCCTTCAGCCTCGATTTCACAACCCGTTTCACGGAGACCCGCCGTATCAATGATACGAAGAGGAACACCATTGAGGACAAAGCCTTCTTCAATCGTATCCCGAGTTGTTCCCGCTGTTCCAGAAACAATCGCACGATCAAATCCCAGTAGCGCATTCAGCAGGGTTGACTTGCCAGCATTGGGTCGCCCTAAAATAACCACTCGGGCACCCTCACGCAGGAGCCGGCCCTCATCCCAGGTATCCAGTAACTTATCGAGGTTCAAAAAAGTCCGATCCAGCAGTTCAGCAATTCCGGAAAAAACATCATCGGGAAGCTCATCCTCCACAAAATCAAGCGTGGTTTCCAGATTAGCAGCTACCTCCAGAAACGCATCATAAATAGAATTAAACTCGAGGCTAAGCTTTCCTTCCATCTGCTCCAGAGCCGCACTAGCCGCTCGATCAGATCGCGCTCGAATCAAATCAAAAATCCCCTCAGCCTGAACCAGATCGATTCGACCGTTAAGAAACGCTCGCTTGGTAAACTCGCCCGGCTCCGCCATACGGGCGCCAGCCTCCAGTGTCCGACGTAAAATACGGCGCATACCAACCGCGCCGCCATGCCCCTGTATTTCTACTACATCCTCACAGGTGTAGCTCTTAGGGGCACGCATTACCAGTGCCAGACCGGTATCAATCTCTTCCCCGTTCAAATCCAACACTTTTCCATAAGCAAAGGTACCATGTTCACGCGTGGAAACCGGAACATTATCCAATGGAGAAAAAAGCTTATCGACAATATCCCAAACATGGGGACCGGAAATACGAACGATCCCCACTCCACCTTCTCCAGGGGGGGTTGCGATCGCCGCTATGGTATCTGAATTAAAGAAAGACATGCGCAGAATGATAACGGTTTCATTAGCCGGGGAAAGAAGAAACCTCGCGGTTATCCGCGAGGTTTAAGAAATAAAGAATCGAGAAGCATTATTCTTTGCTCTCATCTCCTTTTATATTTTCTCCTTCTCATCAATAGAGAGGATGCCATCTTTGGTCTTATCCAACCTCATAAAAAATGGCTTCAGCAATCTTTTGATTGAACTCTACTTTGTTTTTTCGGCCATTAATCCAGCGTATTAACCAGCAGGCCGGAGCGGAGTTTCGGCTCAAACCACGTACTCTTCGGTGGCATCAGCATGCCGGCATCGGCCACAGCAAAGAGCTGTTCCATAGAGGTCGGATACATGGAAAAGGCCAGTGCAGCACGTCCCTCATCAACCCATTTCTCCAACTCGGCCGTTCCCTTGATTCCACCGATAAAGTCAATATCATTGCTCTCGCGTGGATCTTCAATATTAAGGATCGGAGCCAGCACTTCATTCTGTAGAATACTCACATCCAGCGCCGCGACCGGATCCGTTGCCTCCGGCATCTGCTTCGGGGTCAGCGTGCTCCATGCCCCGTCAATATACATGCAGATTTCACCGGCCTTGCGCGGAACCGCGACGCCATTGGCATCCACATCAAACTTTTCATTCAGGGCCGAATAAAACTCATCCTTAGAGCCCGGCAGGGAAAGAATCACGCGGTTATAGGCCAGAATCTTCAGTTCGCTTTCCGGGAACATTACCGCAAGGAAATAGTTATAGGGCTCATCGCCGGTATGATTCGGATTGGCCGCCCGACGCATAGCGCCCACTTTGGCTGCTGAAGCTGACCGGTGATGGCCATCTGCTACATAGGTCGCCGGAATTTCACCGAAGGCAGCTTCCAATTCGGAAGCACCGTCAAATTTCCAGACCGTGTGGATTACGCCGTCTTCAGCCGCAAATTTGTAAAGTGGCTCAGTACCTTTAGCAGACTCAACCATCGCGTTGATCTTTTCGCTGTCGCGGTACGCGAGAAAAACCGGGCCGGTATTGGCATTCTGCGTGTCTACATAACGGATGCGATCCTCTTCTTTTACGCGGCGGGTCTTTTCGTGAATTTTAATCTTACCCTCTTCATAATCTTCAACATGGCAGGTCGCCACGATGCCGTACTGAATATGATCACCCATCTGCTGGCTGTACAGATAGATGGAAGGCTCCTCTTCGCGAATCAGAACGCCTTCATTTTTAAAACGCTCAATGTTTGCCTTAGCCTGCTCATAGACCGCGTCACTGTAGGCATCCGTGCCTTCCGGTAGGTCGATTTCCGCTCGCACCACATGCAGGAAGCTGTCCGGGTTGCCCGCCGCCAGTTCGGCCGCCCCTTTGGTGTCAATTACATCATAAGGAACCGATGCTACACTCTCCGCCTTTCCTTCTGCTGGACGCCATGCCTTAAATGCTTTTACTCTCATGAAAATTCTCCTGTTGTTCGCTCAATTAAAATCAAGGGGCGCACCTTAATGCGCCCCCCTAGCATTGTCAAAATCTGCCTATTAAAAACCTGGTTAATTTTACTGCGCGGCCGAACTCATCGAGCAATGACACCTTGTCCCTTCCATACTTGAGTTACCCCTCTTATATTTATTCTCCTTCGGGCTTGGGAGCACGGGACATCAGGTCGTTTACGGCCTGGCGCGGGTCTTTACCTTCATGAACGACAGCATTGACCTGCTCGGTAATGGGAACAGAAATACCCAGTTCATCAGCAAGCTCCTTGGCGGCCTGGCAGTTCCAGACACCTTCAGCCACCATTTTCATACTGGCCATGATGTCTTCAAGCGACTCCCCTTTTCCAAGGCGTTCACCGACCCCTCGGTTACGACTGTGTTTGCTCATACAGGTAACCATCAGGTCGCCGATACCGCTGAGTCCATAAAAAGTTTCGGGCCTCGCGCCAAGCGCTACGCCAAGGCGGGTAATCTCTGCAACCCCACGCGTCATGAGCGCGGCTTTTGAATTATCGCCATAGCCCATGCCATCACCAATACCGGCCGCTACGGCAATTACATTCTTGAGTGCCCCTCCCAACTCCACACCCACAACATCATCAAGGGTATAAACACGAAAGGCATCATTGACAAAAAACTGCTGAATCCGTTCGGCCACCGCATGATCTGAAGCGGCAATCGCCACCGCGCACGGAACCCCGCACGCCACCTCTTCGGCATGGCTTGGTCCGGAAAGCACTGCCACCGGGCGTTCCAGAATTTCCTCGGCTACCTCGCTCATGCGCTCATGGGTGTCTTCATCGAGTCCTTTGGTAGCACTGACAACTAGCGTGTCTTCGGCAATAAAGGGTTTAAAGGCTTTCACCACCGGCTTATAGAAGCGTGAGGGCACCACCAGAACCACCAACTCCGCGCCTGCAACCGCTTCGGCATGATCTGAGGTCCAGTTTAAGGATTTCGGGATTTCGACACCGGGGAGATAAGTTTTGTTTTCACCAAAGGTTTTGATTTCATCCAAATAGTCCTGAAACGGTCCCCACAACGTAACTTCATGACCGTTACGATCAAGTACCATGGCCAGAGCCGTGCCCCATCCGCCATCGCCGATTACTGCTACCTTCATAGTACGGGTCCCTTCTTTGTACCAAAGCGATTTTCTGTTCCGTTCAGTAAGCGCTTTATATTTGCGCGATGCAGCCAAATCACCAATGCGGACAAAACGGTTAGGGCAACATTGATGACGAGGCCATAATCCTTAACCCAGGCTGTTACAGCTACAGCCCCTGCAGCTACAATGGACGAGAGTGAAACAATACGGGAAAAAATCATACATAGCACCCAGCAGGAAAAGCCAACACCTACTGCCAACGGAGTCACACCCAGCAACATACCGGCGCTAGTGGCGACGCCCTTCCCTCCCTTAAATTTGAGATAGACGGGAAAACTGTGGCCTAGGATGGCCGCAAAGCCAAATACTACCCCGATCCATACCGGAGCCTCCTCTACAAACTGAGGGAATAAAAAAGCCGGAATAAACCCCTTCAATGCATCAAGTACAAAGGTAAAGATGCCCCATCCTTTACCAATTACACGGAACACATTGGTGGCCCCAATATTACCGCTACCTTGCCTGCGGATATCCACTCCCTTTGTCTTAGCAACCAACAAGCCGAATGGGACAGCTCCAAACAGGTAAGCCACAACTAATAAAATTCCAAATTCCATAATACAGTCCACCATGTTTATCTGCGGCTCATTTGCCGAACAGAAGTTTTCCTAAACCTTTCAGCCCCTCTTTGAGTTCTTCGCTTTCCCCGATTTCCTCCACCTGCTCAGCGAGAATATCGACAACCGTATCCGTTGAAACCGGAGCAGAACTATTTGTAGCGGATGGCTCACCATCCACCAAATCCTTTAAGATCCTCTTCGCAGTTTCGCTCTTCCCAATTTCTTCCACCTGCTCTCCCAGAATTTCAACAACGGCATCGGCGGGGGGGGTATCCTCGTTGGATTTTCGATCCCCACGACTCTTAAGAAACGAACCCAGCACATTCCCGGCGTTCCCTTTTAGAGCTCCCTGTAGGCCACTGAAAAGTTCTACCTTAGGCTCTCTAAGCGAACCGGTTACCGGAACAGAAAAACGCAATTTTCCGATCGAAGCCATACCACCAAGTTTTTCAGCGAGCTTATCTTCCAGCTCGATCACTTTCAAAATGATTTCCAGCGCGGAATTCTCAAACCGACCGTTACGACAGTGAATATCCGGCTCAATACCAAACGGTTTGGAGCGGACGCCCATTCGATTATAAGCTGATGCGATCATACGTGTGTCAATCTCCATCACCCGCCCCGTCAAATCAAAGGATGGCGTTTCCGGATCAATTAACGGAGCCAGTTTTAAATTCAGCTCGGTCACAAATCCGTTTTTATTATTCCCCAGAGAACCGACAACACCCACAGATCCCCAGGAAGCGGTATCATCACGCAACGTGGAAATGCCCTGCCCTTTAACATCCAATGCCAACGCAAAATCCAGTTCATTCAACTTAAAGTCCAGATAACGAACCGTGGCATCACACTGCAACAGTTCAAGCAGAACCTCAGGAATTGGCATCTGCTCTTTTTCAAGGCCGGGCTTTTTCTTTTCAGAACTGGCTTTTGACTCGGGAAATAGCTTGCGGATATGGTCAACATTCAGCTCTCCCTCTTTATTGCGGATCACATTAACAAGAGCACTCTCCACCTCAATGCGTTTAACTACAAGAGGGTCATGTTTAAAAAGCGAGAGTATATCAAAAACAACTTCGAAACGCTCAATAGATGCAAAATTTTCAAGCATGAAACCTTCAGGGTTTCGAACCTCGACATCCTCAAGAAACAGTTTCCCGGCAGGAATATTAATCGACAACTGTCCCACACGAGCCTCAATTCCGGTCTCCTGCTGAATACGCGGAAGAACCACGCTCATCGCCTTGGTCAGACCAAATTGAAGAACCAGATGACATACAATCAAAATCACCAATCCCAGAACAAAAACCGCACCAAAAACTTTTAATGTCACTTTCATAGCTAACCTCTCAACCGCTGGGAGCATACAGAATGCGTGCTTATATTCCATTCGAAGCATACACTAAAAAAAGCCCGCCTCATGGACGGGCTTTTGAGATTTAATACTTCAGCAAATTAGCCACTAATCGCAGCCTGTGCTGCCGCCAAACGAGCTATCGGAACGCGGAACGGCGAACAACTTACATAGTTAAGACCCACTTTTGCACAGAATTTCACACTATCGGGATCACCACCATGTTCACCACAAATACCACACTTCAGATCCGGACGAGTTTCACGACCACGCTCAACGCCCATTTTAACCAACTGCCCCACACCATTCTGATCCAGATGCTCGAAGGGATCGGTCGCAAGAATCTTCTTTTCGAGATAATCCGGAAGGAACGTACCGATATCATCACGGCTGTAACCAAAAGTCATCTGCGTTAGATCGTTGGTTCCGAAGCTGAAGAACTCAGCGGTTTCAGCAATTTCACCCGCCGTCAACGCCGCACGCGGAATTTCGATCATAGTGCCGACCATATAGGATATCTTGGCTCCAGTTTTAGCAATAATCGCTTCAGCCTGTTCGCGCACAATTTTTTCAAGAAAGTCCAATTCGGCTTTGGTTCCGATAAGCGGAATCATAATTTCCGGCATTACTTTAATTGGTTGCTTAAGTTTGGACACTTTACAGGCAGCAGCGATAATGGCTTTGGTCTGCATAACGCATAGTTCTGGATATGTGATGGAAAGACGACAACCGCGATGACCGAGCATCGGATTGAACTCTTTCAGAGCATTCACGCGTGCGGTTACCTTCTGCAAGGAAACGCCAAGACGGGCCGACATCTCTTCATGATCCTGACGGGTATGCGGAACAAACTCATGCAACGGCGGATCTAAAAGGCGAATTGTAACAGGCAGACCGTCCATCGCCTTAAAGATGCCCTCAAAGTCTTTCTGCTGAAGTTTCAACAGCTTAGCCAGTGCCGATCTGCGCGAATCTTCGTTCTCTGCCAGAATAAACTCGCGAATTGCCCAGATACGGTCGCCTTCAAAGAACATATGCTCCGTGCGGCAAAGTCCGATACCTTCCGCCCCGAAAGCTCGGGCCGCTTTTGAATCTTTTGGGGTATCCGCATTGGTGCGAACATTGATTTTACGTTGATTGTCGGACCACTTGGAAATCAATTGGTACATTTTGTAGATAGGGTCCTTCTTCGCCGAAGCTTTTCCATCGACAACCGCCGAGACTACAGGGCTGACCTGGGACGGGATACGACCTTCATAAACAATTCCCGTTGAACCATTTAAGCTGATCCAATCCCCCTCCTTAAGCACTCTTCGACCGACCGTAACAGTTCTTTTTTTGTAATCAATATTCAGTTCACCAGCTCCGCAGATACAGCATTTCCCCCAACCACGAGCAACTACGGCTGCATGTGAGGTCATACCGCCGGTTGAAGTTAGCACCCCCTGAGCAGCCCACATACCGCCGACATCTTCCGGGCTGGTTTCATGCCGAACCAATATAATCTTGGAGCTCCCCTCTTTCTGAACCGCGGCCTCGGCATCCGCTGCCTCAAACATAATTTGACCCACCGCCGCGCCCGGTCCTGCGGGCAAGCCTTTGGTGAACACCTTGGCCTTTTTCTCTGCTGCAATGTCAAATACCGGGAATAATAACTGCTCGAGATCTTCACCAGTTACCGTCATCAACGCTTCCTTCTGTGTCAGAATCTTGGATTGTTTTTCTCCGGTAAAGACATCCTCTCCAGTCGCCATCTCAACGGCCCAACGTACACCGGCCAAACCGGTACGTTTCGCATTGCGCGTCTGCAGCATATACAGAGTCCCCTCCTGAACTGTGAATTCAACATCCTGAGGATATTTGTAGTGCTTTTCCAGACGCGCCATAATTTTCTGCAAATCCTTGTAGGCCTTCTGCCATACCTTAGACTCTTCAGTCAGCATATCTCGAATAGACTTTGGAGTCCGAATACCGGCAACCACGTCTTCTCCCTGCGCATCAACCAGATATTCACCCATCGGTTCGTAATGACCAGTACCACCGTCCCGGGTAAAGGCTACCCCAGTGCCGGATTCACTTCCCATGTTACCAAACACCATAGAGCAGACATTGACCGCTGTACCTAGGAGGCCAGATATCTTATTGATCTGACGATATTTTTCAGCACGCTCAGAACTCCAAGAACCAAATACAGCACGAATCGCAAGGTCCAACTGCTTCTTAGGATCCTGAGGAAACGGACTTTTCACCTTTTTCTGATAGACCTTCTTATAAATACCCACCAACTCTTTAAGTTGCTCCGCTGTCAGATCGGTATCTTCCTTAGCCTTGTATTTTTTCTTAATCGCTTTAAGTTCAACTTCAAAGTCGTGATGGGTCAACCCGGTTGAAGGTCCCATCACCACATCACCAAACATGTCGATAAAACGGCGGTAACAATCCCAGCCGGTACGCTCATTACCGCAATGTTCAATAAAACCGAGTACCGACTTATCCGTCAGCCCAAGATTAAGTACGGTATCCATCATGCCGGGCATCGAAACCGAAGCACCAGAACGAACAGATACCAGTAGTGGATTTTTCGGATCACCGAGCTTTTTTCCCATCTCTTTTTCAAGCTTCTTCAGTTGTATTTCAACCTGGCTCTCCATTCCTGATGGATATTTACCACCGGTCTTTGAGTAATAGGCACAGGCTTCAGTAGAAATCGTAAACCCAGGAGGTACGGGAAGGCTTGCATTTGCCATCTCAGCCAGGTTGGCACCTTTTCCACCGAGAATAGCCTTCATTGTGCGATCACCTTCTGTGAGGTCCTTCGACACACCATAGAAGTAAACGTATTTTTTTTGAGCCATACTACCTTCTCCTTATTTTAGTCACCAGCATACCTGGAAAAAGACAGTCTATATCTATCAGAGCATAAGTAGGAGTCAAGATTCCCCCTCACTTATTACTATTTAAGCAACTCACATGAACAACCCCAACCGCTTGACAATATCACAATTATATCTTTATAAGTCTTTGATTTTATGTATAAAAATCACAATGGAATGCGAGATGAGGTGCCATGAAAAAATTAAATATAGTTCTATACTGCAGCCTTTTACTTTCAACACTCAGTACATATGCGATGTTCCAAAAAGTTGATGGTATTGAATCTGTTCACATCCGACGTGTCGCAACTTCGCAAGTCGATCCCGACTTCATTGCAGTTGCTTCGGACAACACGCTCTACATCAGTATAGACCACGGATCAAATTTTACAAAAATCTTCACGCTGAAGGACGATCAGGCAACTCACCTGTTTATCGATCCTCAAATACCCAATACTATTTACCTATCCGGAAGCCGCTCCTGCTACAAAATCTCTGATGGCATTGTGAAACGAATCTTTTCAGCCCGAGATCAGGAAACCATCTCTTTTATAAAGAAACATAAGAATTATTTGTACGTGGCAAGCAGCAACGGTTTTTATTATTCTGAAGAGTCACAAGAGAACTGGGTAACGGCTTCTGCTCTTCGTGACTGCGAGGTCTTTTTCATTGAAGGATTCAGCGAAGATGTTTTCCTGGCCAGCAATCGCGGAGTATATCGCTTCCATCCCGATGGAACGCTGATTCGTTTATTTACAGTCAGGGGTAATAGCGATACGGAATTTCTTAGACCTCAACTGCTAAAATTTGACTTACTGAACCCTTCTCGACTTTGGTTGGGCACAAACAAAGGACTGTTCTGTTCCAACGATAACGGCAAGACTTGGAAAAAGTTTCACATCTCAGGAGTAGATACCGCTTCAATTAACTGCATTGCGTTCCCCCCGCTTCAAAATAACACCTTGTATTTGTGTACCGATACAGGACTGCTTCGTGTAAATCTTAATAGCGGCACCTCCCAGAACGTATTTGAAGGGATTTCCACTTCAAAAATTACCTGGATGGATTTTGATATTTCGGGAGAAATCTATCTGGCAACAGACCGGGGACTTTTTAAAACGCAAGCACCCCCCGCTCGCTCAACCACACACATTAGCCTTTATGACATAATGAAAGACGAAGTGCCTATTAAGCAGATCCAATCTGCCGCGATGCGTTATAACTCTGTCCACCCCGAAAAACTGATTCAATGGCGAAAAAGACTTAAATACAAGGCCTTACTCCCAAAACTCAGCGTGGATTATGATAACAATATCAGAGGAACCATTGGAAAAGACTATAATAATTTTGCGGAGGGCCCCGATGAATGGGGAGTCTCACTAACATGGGAACTGGATGAGCTTATATGGCCTTCCGATGAGACCACCATAGATAACCGCAACAAGCTGACCACTCAACTTAGACTGGACATCCTTGATGAAATAAATCGAATCTATTTCGAACGAATCCGACTTAAACGTGAAATCGCCGGCAATAAACTTACTTGGGAAGATAGCGTATTAAAGGAACTTCGTTTACAGGAACTGACCGCTACACTGGATGGCTACACCGGTGGGTGGTTTTCAGCTTACCAACAACCGTGATCAACAGAGCGGCAGGAGAATTGTGATTTAAGAAACAATCATACGGTCGACTCATGGTACAGACAGAACCACGTTCTCTTTGATCATTCGCATTTCATTTGTTCCCGACAAAAGCAGCAACGCTTTCGTATTTCCAAGTTAAAAAAATTTCCCTATACAAACGGGCGCTGAAACAAGGAATGCTCATGCCGATTTTTGAATATAAATGTAAAAATTGCGGAACCGATTTTGAAGCACTGGTACTGAATACCAATGTATCTGCACAATGTAAGAAGTGCGGGTCAGAAAAGATTGAGAAACAACTTTCTGTTTTCAGCACTTCAATGATACCAAACTCAACAGAGCCTTGCTCTTATGGCAGTTGCCCATCCGACGGCATGGCCGGGACTGGCTGTTCCGGAGGTAGATGTCCATTTCCCTAATCCCTATCGTCCTATGAATATTTCACATTACCTCAAAGAAAAGCAGGCCTTGATTGACTCTGCATTGGATAACAGTCTTCCACCAGCAACAACCAGGCCGACCACCCTGCATGAAGCAATGCGCTACTGCGTCTTGAATGGAGGGAAGCGTATCCGACCGATCCTCTGCCTAGCAACCGCCGAAGCATTTGGAGCCTCCGGACCTGATGTAACAGCTACCGCTCTTGCGGTCGAACTGTTCCACTGCTCGACCCTCATTCACGATGACTTGCCCTGTATGGATAATGATGATCTGCGCCGCGGTCTGCCAACCTGCCACATTAAGTTTGGAGAAGCGAATGCGGTCCTCACCGGCGATGCGTTGCTTATATACGCATTTCAAGTGCTGGCCGAAACCGGAAACGCCCAACTCTCTCAGGAGCTGGCACGGGCATCCGGATCTCAGGGGGTAATCGCCGGACAGGTAGAAGACCTCGCTGCAGAAGGGAAACAACCTGATGCAGATCTAATTACATTTATTCACATGAATAAAACAGCCATCCTTATTCAGGCCGCAATCCGTATGGGCGCAATCGTCGGCGGCGCATCCCCGGAAGAACTGGAACAGCTCAGCACTTTCGGAAAAAAAATTGGAATGGCTTTCCAGATCGAGGATGACATTCTTGATGAAACCGCAACAGATGACATCCTTGGGAAACCGGCAGGTTCTGACCTAGAACTACAAAAAATGACCTACCCCGCTGTCCATGGGATGAAAGCCGCCTGTGCTGAAGTTGAAAAACTCACAGCAGAAGCTATTGCCACACTTAATACCTTACCGTACGAGACCTCGGCACTTCGCGAAATTGCAGAATATTTAATAAACCGAAAATTTTAATTAAAACACGGAGTTTTCACATGGCCGGAGAATATGTTTATACCCTTGAAAACCTGACCAAACAACATGGTGCAAAAACCATTCTAGAAGATGTTAACCTTTCGTTCTTTTTTGGCGCACGCATTGGCGTGATCGGCGGAAATGGTTCAGGAAAATCCAGCCTGCTTAAAATCATGGCCGGGCTCGATCAGGAATATATTGGGACCTGCCACATCGCTAAAAATACGAAACTCGGCTATCTCGAACAGGAACCCCAATTTGAGTTGGGAAAAACGGTCCATGAAGTGGTGATGGAAGGCGTGGCCGAACAACAGGAAAAGCTGGACCGATATGATGAAATCTGGGAGTTGCTCGGCGGGGATATTTCTGACGAAGAGTCCGAAAAACTCAACGATGAGGTAGCCAAGCTTCAGGAAGAGATTGATGCAAATAACCTTTGGGAACTGGACCGCCATGTTGAAATGGCAATGGACTCCCTCCGACTTCCCGAAAGCGACCAGATTGTCGATGTACTTTCCGGAGGTGAAAAACGCCGTGTAGCGATTTGCCGACTGTTACTCCAGAATCCGGATGTTCTGTTGCTCGACGAACCGACCAATCATCTGGATGCAGAATCAGTCGGCTGGTTGGAAGAGCACCTGAAGCGCTTTACCGGAACACTGATCGTTGTAACCCATGATCGCTATTTTCTCTCCAATGTGACCGAATGGATTCTGGAACTGGATGCCGGACGCACCTTCCCTTATAAGGGAAACTATGAAGCCTGGCTGGAACAGAAACAGCAGCTTGCGGAGCAGACCCAGAAATTAAATGCCTCCCGCAAAAAACTTTTAAAACAAGAATTAGAATGGGTGCGAATGAATGCATCTAGCCGCCTCACTAAAAACAAAGCTCGGTTGAAGCGCTACAACGAACTGTCCACACAGGAATTCGATACCGCAGAAGACAATCTTTCCATTCAGATTCCGCACGGCCGGCGGCTCGGTGACAAAGTTGTTCAAGCCAAAGATCTGGCAAAAGCCTTTGATGATCGGCTTCTATTTGACGGAGTTAATTTTGATCTTCCGCCGGGTGGCATTGTGGGCATTATTGGCGGAAATGGTGCCGGTAAAACCACTCTCTTTAAAATGATCACCGGACAGGAAACTCCGACCTCCGGTCAACTGGAATTAGGCGACAGTGTTGATATCTCCTATGTAGACCAGCTCCGGGACGATCTGGATGGAAATAAAACCATCTGGGAGGAAATCTCCCGCGGAGAGGAGACCATTGAAATCGGAGGCCGAGAAATGAACAGTCGGGCCTACTGCGCGCGCTTTAACTTTAAGGGCTCCGAACAGCAGAAAAAGGTCGGTATCCTTTCTGGAGGTGAACGAAACCGGGTGCATTTGGCCAAACTATTGAAGAGCGGAGGCAACCTGCTACTGCTCGACGAGCCCACCAACGATCTGGATGTAGCCACACTGCGTTCACTGGAAGAAGGCCTAATAAACTTTGGTGGATGCGCCGTAGTTATCAGCCATGACCGTTGGTTCCTCGACCGCGTCGCCACACATATTCTGGCCTTTGAAGGAGATCAGGTAATCTGGCATGAAGGGAACTATGAATCCTTTAAAGAATATATGCGTAAGCAGAAGGGCGATAACTGGACTCCTCACCGCATCCGCTACCGCCCTATTAAAAATGCTTAAACCGCCACATTAAAAATTATGAGGCGTACAGTAAAACTACTGATCTCAACCCTGTTGCTGGCGATCTGCGCAGAAGCCCAGCATCCGTATGATACCTGGGACGAAGAATATAGCGTACAGGCATTACTCGGTGTCGCCATGTTTGACAACCTGCAGTTTAAGGTTTCCGATAGCCTATCGTCAGACGAAGTCGATATTTCAACACTTCCTCAAGTGGGCGGAGCCTGGACCACGCGTCCATCAGGACAACGCATACAAGCCGGACTGGAAACCTCATTTCTAATCGGATTTCGCGGAACGGACCTAGATTATCTTTATCTGGGAGGCGGTGGAGCAAAAGTCGGCTTATCAGTCCGTATGTGGATGTTTGACCTAACCGGCGGCGGCTACCTAAGCCTTTTTCTTGACCCGAACCATCGTGTGCGTCTGTATGGAGGAGTCGGACCGCTCATTAGTTATGCAGACTATATAAGCGAAAGAAATTATTCTGATTCCACCCCAAATGATTCTACTCATGATTCCGCACTCGGAATCGGTGCTTATGCCCGAGCTGGTGTTGAGTTCCGCACTCACAAGAAGGGTCTGTTGGGCTTAGGCGTCCGTAACATCTGGTCCCGTATGGATTTCACCGATCTTGGCGGAGCATCCGAGCTAAAAGGAATTGCTTTTTTTGTTACCTATACCGCTGGATTCTGAGCATGAAAAAACCGACCCATATTCATGAGCCGGTTTTCTAAACCTATTTCTTATTCAACTTCTTCCGAATTATTTTTCCTACGTTCCCGAAAAGCTTCCCGCATAACGTTGCGCTCTTCCTCGCTCAACTGGCCATCACCATCTGCATCATATTTCTTTTTCATCTCTTCACGCTTCTGCTGCCGCTTTTCTTTTTCTTCCTTCATAGCTTCTCGCAGAGCCGTTTTCTCATCTTCGTTCAGCTGGCCATCACCATCCGCATCAAAACGCTCCTTCATTTTCTGAACGCCCTTATTACCAGAGCCACCCTTCTCACCACGGCGCTTTTTCATTTCCTCACGGACCGCTACACGCTCTTCCGCATCCAGCTGACCATCGCCATTAATATCAAATTTTTTCAACAGCTCTTCTCTGGTTGGACGATTTGCATGTTTATCCTTCTTACTCGCGCATCCATTCTCCTCACAACCACCTTCAGCAAATGAAGTGGAAGTTATTACGGCCATTGCGGCGATTCCGCAGATTTTCAATACTTGCTTATTCATTTTTTACCTCCTGGGTTTGGTTCCGTTGTTGGATAAACAACGCAGGACCGGAAATATTATTGTGAAAAATCTAAGAAAAGGAAATTAGGCTGGATGAGGGTTGGGCATTTGACGTACCCGCAACGGCAAAGAAGCCATAGCGACATCATCTATTGCCAGATTAATCTGATAATCCGCAAACTCTTCGAATTTTATGTGCTGGAAATTGACAATCAGATTAACAGCAACAGACCCGACATCATCTCCCATACGAGGATTAACATCCCCTTCCATTGGCTGAAAAACAGGAACCCCATCAGGATTTACCAACTGAAGTCGCACTTTGTGAACTCCCTCTTCAATCTTATCGAACCGCAACCGAAGAGCAATTGCACAGGTCGGATGGACGACTGGCATCTTCGCCGCATAAATCTGATCGAATGTTCCCAGAATATTCAATTTACCACGATTATCGGTGGCAGCATCACATAAAGAAAAAACCTCTATTTTCATCAACTTTTCCCTTAACACACTTTTATCGAAACCGCCCAACATAACGCCGGGCCTCAGCCACAATTTCTTCTTCGCCCGATACATAGCCGCCCTGCATCAAAACCTTACCATTACAGATTACGGTGTCGACACAGGAAGAATCAGCGCTGTAGACAATATCATCAACCAACTGATAACCGGGTACCAAACGGGGATTTGAAAGATCTACAAGCATGCAGTCCGCCAAAAAGCCTTCTTCAATACATCCAACGTTCAGCCCCAAAGCCTCGGCACCGTTTACCGTTGCCATTTTAAATACCTCATGGGCAGGAAGCACAGTCGGGTCATTGTGAGTCAACTTTGCATGCAGGGCCGCTATCTTCATTTCTTCCAGCATGCATAGATTATTATTTGAAGAACACCCGTCGGTTCCCAATGACACAGATATTCCGGCATCGCGCATTTTTTCATACGGAAAACTACCGGATGCCAGTTTCATATTGGAGGTCGGGTTATGCACAACTTTGACCTGATATTGTGCCAGCATCTTAATTTCCTCATCAGAAACATGAATCGCATGAGCCACAATACTATTGGGACCGAGGATCCCTATTTTTTCCATCCACTCGACAGGACGCATCCCATGTTTTGTTACACAGTCGTTCACTTCCTTCTCTGTTTCCGACAGATGGATGTGAAGCCGTAGTCCCCTGTGATCTGCAAACTCTTTTATCCAGTGGAGAGACTCCTCAGAAACCGTATAGATGGCGTGAGGACCGAGAGCGAAACCAATACGATCAGAATACTGTTGATGTTCTATGAACAGCTTTTCGGTCAAACTTCGTTGCTCTTTTGCCCGTTCAACATCCTCAAAATCAATAAATACCGATGAAAGAACTGCCCTCATTCCGGATTCTTCAACCGCTCGGGCAACGCCATGAAAATGCCAGTACATATCATTGAAGCAGGTGGTTCCCGACTTAATCATTTCCAGACACGCCAGACGGGCTCCGTGATAAATATCCTCTTCTGTCATTTTCGCTTCAAGCGGCCAGATATAGTTGCTCAACCAATCATGGAGTTCCAGATCATCGGCATAACTGCGCAATAACGTCATGGATGCATGGGTATGCCCATTGATAAAGGTAGGAAGCAGGGCTTTCCCTGATCCATCCAGAACTTCACCGTTTTCAGCATCAAGATTCTGGCCTATGGTCTTAAACCGATTACCTTCGATCAGTACATCTGTTTCAGATCCGTTTAATTCTGCATTTCTAATCAGCAAACTCATAAGCACCCAGTATCGAAAGATCTCAATCTAATAACAACCTCAAGCCACAAAAAAGCCCGACATCTGCCGGGCTACGCACCACTTCTATATTATTTAAAATCAAATTAGTAGGCACCGCGCGACCCTAAAACGGCTTTAACAGTGCGGAAAAGGATAACAATATCCAACCATATCGACCAATTGCGTACATAATACGGATCCCATTTTTCCATACCAGCTGTTCCTGATTCACTCCGCCCGGAAACCTGCCAGAGCCCGGTAATTCCAGGTCTCACTTTATTGCGAAGAAATCGCACCTGCTCCGGAAGGTCTTGAAAATGATAGGCCGGAAGCGGCCGAGGACCAACCAGAGACATTGTCCCATTTAAAACATTAAGCAATTGAGGAATTTCATCCAATGATGTTTTTCGGAGGAATGCCCCCACTTTTGTAATTCGCGGATCTTTCTTGAGTTTGTAATGTGCTTCCCATTCTGCCCGCAAAGCAGGGTCTTTTTTTAAAGCCCGTTTCAAAACCCGCTCGGCATCCGGCACCATAGTTCTAAATTTGGCGGTATCAAATATCTGTCCGTTCCTGCCAAGACGGGGTTGCATGAACATGGGGTTTTTACGATCTTCCAGCCAAATCAAAACATACAACAATAACATTAACGGCGCCCAGAAAGGTACAGATGCAAGAACCAGAAACAAATCACTGCTGCGTTTCAGAAAACAGGCAAACGGATTCAGCAGGTTTTTAGTTACCTCCAGCCCGAGAATGCCCTGAAGATCGCGCGGAACAACCCAAAGAGACGGAGCCTCCTTGAGATCCGGAATCATAATAATCCGGCGATAGGTCTCCAAAGGACCCTCTAATGTCTCAAGAAACTGATGCCGCGAACTGTCTTCCCGGGCAACAATTGCCACTGGTGTTCGGGATGTAGTATTATGCAGGCCACCCAGCACAGACACCCCATCAATTACAGATCCAAGAGGTGCATCATCCGAAAACACCACCGAGGGAATATAACCAAGACTCATCTCAGCACGGAGAGCCGCAATAACAATCTTCACAGAAGCCTTATCTCCATAAATGGAAACCGGAACCCCCCATTGCCCCAGGCGAAGCGATACACCGCGGGCCATGGCTCTGACCAGCGGAATAAGAACAGCTGAAAAAAGGTAGGTAAAGAGGAAGACAATCCTACTCGAAGACAACTGTACCCGCGTAAAAAATGAAACCAGCAAAACCACGGAAAACATCACAAAAAGAGACCCCTGAATCCGCCGTAGTTCTTCCACAACTCCCAGCCCCCATCCCGGCAAGAGACGGGAAACACACGAAACAATCGCCCAGACCACAATAATCAGCCAGCCATTCTGTATCGAAAAAGGAATATCGTTCATCCACCATAAAAACAGGTTTCCCAGCGACAGGGCCACTGCAACAGAGAAGGCATCGGCAAGCATAATGATCAGCGTATTGGAAATGAATCGCCGAACTTCCCTATCTCCCGGGCCAGACCTGCCCGCATCGATATTAATAACATTCTTCTTCAAAATAATCCTTTAATCGCTAAGAGGCGGAAAATGTCAAAATTTATAGATTAATACTAGAACTATCGCATTAGCATTGGGCGTGGAAATATTTCAGCCCCTTCTCAATTCCCTCACGAAACGAAAGGGAATATTCAAAACCCATCTTTTTCTGCAAATCAGTATCCCCACCTCGAGCAAAAACACCCTCAGGCGTATTCGAAGTTCCCCTCACCTCAGGGTGAAAACCGAGAACATCGGCCGTTGTTTCAACAAACTCAATAAAACTGGTAAAAATCCCGGTTGAAAGGTTAATTGCCGCACCATCATCCACTTTATCCATAGTGCTTAATACCCCCTCAATACAGTCATCAATATGGATAAAGTCACGCATCTGTCTGCCACTTCCCCAGACACCAATCTCTGATGCCCCTTGATTCGCCAATACCCGCTTACAAATGCTGGGGAAAGGGTACGTATCATCCTGATCTTCGCCGTATCCTGAAAACGGACGATACGTCACCGACTTTAATCCGTGTTTTTCATAGGCTAGGCGGGCGCAATATTCATGAGTCAGCTTAGCCCACCCATAGGTCATATCAGGCATCCCCAGCCCTTCATCAAAAGAGATCATATCCTCCTTCAGAAGCATATAGTGATCAGGACGCTGAAGATGGACCGGATATGCTGCACTGGAGCTAAAAACAATTGTTTTGTTCGGCTTAGTTCTTACTGCCCACTGCCAGTATTCTGCATCAATCGATAAATCATCAGCCACGGCCAACGGGTTGTTTTCGATCATAGCCCGACCACCCACCATTGCCGCCAGATGAAAGGCATAGTCAAAATCTGTATCCCAAACCTGTTTAAACCAGTTCCGGCAATCATCCTTATAAAAATGGAAATTATCGTATTCCAGAGGGTTTAAAAAAGGCCATGACTCAGGAGACACCGCTCCACTTAGCGGTTCCATTACATCCACGCAATGTACTTCGTGTCCATCCGGAAGCAATCGTTGAATCAAATGGCGACCCACAAAACCGCATCCACCAGTAACTAAAACTTTACTCATCTAAATCCCCAGCTTTTTTAATGACATAAATTCCCCCGAACTCATCTCTATAAGCCCGCACAAACCTTGATTGAAAAGCCGTTCCATTAAAAAGCATATTTTCATACAGCAAAGGGGCTCTCACCTGCATTGACTTCATCGGCTCAAAAAAAGAGTGGACAGCATATGCATTCCCCGTGACTGAACCAAGAGCCTGTTTGAGCGTATCTGGATCATGTTCAGCACTATTCAGAATTTCAGCTTTAGTAAAATAGTCTAAATAGAAAATCATAATAGGTTCATAGTCTATTAAGATGGCATCATTCGCAGCAGCATTCTCAACCAGCCACCGACCTTTTGCTACGTGATAATCCCCCTCTTGAGAATAAACAGGTATCAAGCCCCCAACCAGATTATGAAAAAACAAAGCACCCACCATCACCCCAGCCATGCGAGTTTTCAACAGCGGAACAACAATCAGCCAAAAAGGAATCAGTGCAAGAACCCACAGCTCGGGACTTCCAGCCTCTGTTCTAATAACCGCAACGGCATAAAGAATAAACCAGACTAAACAGGATAGGATAAACGGGTTACTTCCTGACGCGCGCGCGGCCGGCTCATCTTTAGAGGTCTTCGAATTCAGCGTCACACCACCGCACTCAAAAATAGCCTTACCGCATATCCATGCACCGGTCACGAACACTGTTATGAGCGAAATAATTCCACATAACGGAATCCATCTGGGCATTTTTGATGCCATGTAAAACTCTTCTGCCAACATACGCGACGGGAATAGTCCGGAAAGCATTTCTTGAAACCTCTGAAATCCAAAAAGGAAATTTCCCGATACCATCGTTTGGCCAAAAGCAATGACGGCACGAACAAGATTGCTTACTCCTATCCCGCCCTCAAGCGGATGATGCTGAGCACCGAGTTCGCCCAAAACAATTCCGTTTGCACAAATCCCATATCCAAGAACTACAACGACCCCGGATAGTCCGCCATGAAAAAATGCTTTTCCTGGCTCTTTGCGAAGTAAGTAAAAAAGAGGAATTACCAACAGAAGAGGTACCAGGTTTAATAAATGAACCAATACGCCAACACCAGAGACAATCGCACCGAGCACCCACCGGTTCTTCAACACTAAACACCAGGAAGAGAGTAGAACAACGCCCGCAAGCATATAGGTTTCCGCCTCATTCGCGTAGCGCCAAAAACCATAACTGAAAGCCATCAACAACGTTGCTAGTTCGGCCGAATATCGGCCACGAACAGCTAAAGCCAACTGGTAAAAAAGCGCTAAACATGCAACAGCCAATAACCGGTTTATAAAAATCATAAAGGGAAATGCACGACCGGAATATCCAACAGCCTGAGCCATTTTGTAGACAGAGCTGAAAACGGGCAATGCAAGCAGGCGGTTAATGCCCACCTGATCAGAAAAACTTCCCTGCTCCACCTTTAAGGCAAAGTCATATACATCCTCCGCCTCTGAATGATTGGAGGGTGTTGTTAAATAAAAAATGATCAGTAACACCACCGCCACTGACCATTTAATAACTCTATAGGTCGACTGATTCACTGTTTCAGTGTGCCATCGGCACTACGGATTCTCCACCAGAAAACACCGGAAGGATTCAACTCTTTCATAAAATAAATTTTGCACGAACCCACTGCCCTAGGGTCTGACATATAAACCGGGGATTTCCGATAATATAACGTCTCCACAGTCGACGAGGTTCGATGCACAAACGAAACAGCCATTCCAACCCGGATTTCATCATCCAACGCGGAGCCTGGCGTACATGCCCGGCATGAAAATTGAACGCAGCACCAACAGCGAGGATAGCCGCACA
>DATCZD010000092.1:0-7236 GCA_036526075.1 Pontiella sp.
ACCTTAGGATTGGAGATGTTGGGGGTTTTTATCACGAGGTTCCGCTCCAGTCTCAGCTCCTCTCAACAAAAATGAAAGGTAGATTTAGCATCGGGGGGGGGGTATATACGAACTGAGCCAGTTGTTTTAATTATGATTATGCCCAGCGAAGAATTCTACGTTGCGGGCACATTTTAAAACTGCGGAGCCGAGGATTCGCCATTACCGCTCGAAATAGGTGTAGCCACGCATACCGTTTTCAAAGGCTTCCATGATGAGGCGTCGGTCTTTGGCAGTAATGGCATCATTGTTTACGGCTTCTTCTGCCAGCTTCCGGATGCGGCGGATCATCAGCTTGGGATCAAATTCAACATAGGACAGCACATCGGCAACGGAGTCGCCTTCAAGTTCACGCGTGTATTTAATTCGGCCGGTCTTACCTACCTCTACAGTCGCCACGTTGGTATCACCAAGCAGGTTGTGGAGATCGCCTAATGTTTCCTGATAGGCTCCGACCAGAAAGACTCCGAGATAATATTCCTCATCGGTCAGATTGTGAAGCGGCAGGGTCTTGCGGGTGGTGTGTTGGCCGACAAACTGGTCAATTTTCCCATCACAGTCACAAGTGATATCAGCCAACACGACTTCCCGGGTTGGTTCTTCATCCAGCCGGTGAATCGGCATGATCGGGAAAAGCTGGTCAATAGCCCATACATCCGGAAGTGACTGGAATAGACTGAAGTTTCCGTAATAGATATCCGCCAACATTGCATCGAGATTCTGCAACTCATTCGGGACAAATTCCATATCCTTAGTAAGTGCGGTAATGCGGGTAACAATGTGCCAGAAGATTTCTCCGGCTAAGGCTCGTTCCCGAAGGGACATGGTCCCTCGTTTAAAGCGCTGATGAATTTCATCGCGGTAATAAAAAGCGTCATGGTAGCACTCCTGCGCATTTTTTGCATCGAGTACCTCGACTACATTCATAAGGTTTTGGAGCAGTTCGTGTGCATTGTCATCCAGCTTGTGCGGAAGTTCATTAATCTCAAAACGGCTCTGATCCAGAATGTTGAATAACAGTACGGAATAATATGCCACCGTGGCTCGGCCGGATTCTGTGATAATGTTCGGGTGGGCAATGTCAGACTCATCCAGGGTGCTGACAATATTTTCAATCAGAGCCGCGCAATATTCATCCAAACCATAGTTCCGGCTGATCGTGGTGTCGGAATGAGATCCGTCATAATCCACGGCCAGTCCGCCGCCGAGGTCGAGGATCCCCATGGGAGCGCCCTCATTAACAAGTCCTGCATAAACCCGGCAGGCTTCAACTACAGCTTCGCGGATATCACGGATGTTGGGAATCTGAGAGCCGACGTGATAATGAAGGAGCTGAAGGCAGTTTAACATGTCGGCATCTTTCAGGCGGTCGACAAGGTCACATACCTGTGAAGGGTTAAGGCCGAAAACGCTACGTTCCCCCCCAGAATGATTCCAATGTCCCGAGGCCTGCGTAGAGAGTTTTAGACGAACGCCGATGATGGGAAGAATGTCGAGTGCCCGGGATCGTTCAATGATCTGTTCCAGTTCAGTAGGACTTTCGACAACGAATACGCACTGAATGCCCATTTTTCTGGCCAACAGCCCTAGGTTAATAAATTCGGCATCCTTATAGCCGTTGCACACCAGATAGGCTTCGGACGCCTGCATAAACGAAATTGCGGCAATCAGTTCCGCCTTGCTTCCGGCTTCAAATCCGTGGTGATAGCGGGCGCCGAACTCAGCAATTTCTTCAAGCACCTGCTGCTGCTGATTGACCTTGATTGGATAGACCCCACGATAGTGTCCCTGATAATCGAAATCTTTGATAGCGCGTCCGAACCCTTCATGCAGTTGCTTGATGCGGGAGTCAAGGATGTCAGGGAAGCGCAGCAGAACCGGCATATCCAGACCGCGGTCGAGTAACCCGTCCACAATATGACGAAGGCTAACGCCGGTACCGTTGCCGTGCGGGTGGACCATGACTTCACCTTCTTCGGATACATTGAAATAATCCGCGCCCCAGTTGTTGATGCCGTAGGTTTCTGCCGACTGATCAATCGACCACTTTTTATGGTGTGTTTTCAAGAGAGTCGATATAGGGCGCATTTACTGATTTGAAAAGACTATTTTCCTGAAATTCGCAGGGCTTCAATGAATGTTTTGTAATTGGATGCGCTTAGGATTTGCCTTTTCCGCCCATTTCATAGAAGTTCCGCCCGATTATTTGGAGATTTGTTTGATGAAATACGTGGTATTGGTTGGTGACGGGATGGGGGATTATCCGGTCGAGGCGCTGGGCGGAAAAACACCCCTGCAGGCTGCCGACTGTCCGACGATCCGGAAGTTTGCAGCGCTGGGCGAAACACGTATGGTTCAAACTGTTCCAGATGGCATGCCGCCGGGAAGCGATGTGGCCAATATGGCTTTGCTTGGTTATGATGCGGCATTAAACTATACTGGTCGCGCTCCGATTGAGGCGGCCGGGGCGGAGATCCCGATGTCTCCATCTGATGTGGCGTTTCGGTGTAATCTGGTAACCGTTACGGATGACGGGACGATGGATGACTATTCTGCCGGACATATTACCACGGAAGAGGGGCAGGCATTAGTACGTTCTCTTCAGGAAAAACTGGGACGCAAAGGACTGACCTTTCATCCCGGAGTGCAGTATCGCCATTTGTTGGTTTGGGATGGCGGCCCGACGGCATGCGAGTGCATGCCGCCGCATGAAATTACCGATAAACCGACGGGGAACCATTTGCCGTCCGGCGATCGGGAGGATGAGATCCGCTCATTAATGGAGTTGTCGAGGGAAGTGTTTGCGGATCATCCGGTAAATCAGAAGCGTATTGCGGAAGGAAAGAAGCCCGCAACGCAGATCTGGCTGTGGGGGCAGGGGAATGCCATGCAGTTGGAGTCATACAAAACCCTGTACGGTCTGGGCGGAGGAGTTATCTCTGCCGTAGACCTGTTGAAGGGCATTGCAAAATTGGCCGGTTTGGAAGCACCCGATGTGGAAGGTGCGACCGGTTTCCTGGATACGAATTACCAGGGAAAAGTAAACGCGGCGCTGGAGATTCTGGAAAGGGAAGACTTTGTCTTCATCCATATCGAAGCGCCGGATGAATGCGGGCACATGGGTGACGCACAGAAAAAGACGCAGGCCATTGGCGATTTCGACGCTAATGTGTGCGTTCCGGTTTTCCAGTGGCTGGAAGATCGCGGCGAGGACTATACGCTGATGCTGTGCACCGATCACCGTACGCCGGTAGCCCTTAAAGGGCATACCTCCGAGCCCGTTCCCATGACGGTCATGAAAGGACCCGTGGGAGAACAGAATGCGCAGGCTGCGTTTGACGAGTATGTCAACGATGGAAATGCACAAGGCATGGCCTGCGAATGGATACAGAAAATACTAAACGCATCATCCGACTGATGATGAAAGAATGGATTTTGGACTACTGAAACTTTAACCGGCCTTACGGAGGCGCTTAAAAACAACCCATTTTGAAAGCAAGACGGATCCAGTAATCCATTCTTTCAGCCCATTCGGATGCGAAAGGACTGGAAATTGAAATTAATTAAGAAGATTGCTTCTGTTTTTGGCAAAAAAGACGAGCCGAAAAAACAGGAAGCCTCGAATCAGAAAAAAAAATCGTCTCAAAAGAGAAAACAGCAACAGGCTAAGCCGGTTCAGGTAGAGTGGCGTCCGGGTCAGAAGTCTAAATCACAACAGAACCGCTCGGACCGAAAGCCTCAGGGCGATAGACAGAAAACAAAGCCGACAGAGGGGCAAAAGCGACCTCCGCGTGGAGAAAAAAAGGAAGTTCCACCGTTTAAGCTCTCCCCTGAAGAGCAGGAGCGGATGAAGGATTACCGTCCCGAGGAGGAAGATCGTCGGGTTGCTTACGAGAAACGCCTGCGCCAGCGCTGGAAAGAAAAGCATGGCGGTGCGCCGGAGCATTCGCCGCGGAAACCGCGTGACCAACGTCAGGATGGGGGTAAAACCCGTCCTCCGCGTGAGCGCAAACCGCAACGGGAAAAGCAGTCAGATACACCCTATACCGCAACGACCGCAGCCACAGATCGCCGCAAAGTTGAAGAGGTCCCATGGGATCCTGATACATTTAAAATTGAGCCTGAAGAGGGTAAAATCCGTTTTCATGATCTGGGTCTTCACCCTAAGCTGATGCAGAGCATTCAGGCATTGGGTTGGGAATATGCCACCCCTATCCAGGGCGAAATTCTTCCCGGAACACTGAAGGGCAAGGATATGGCTGGGCGCGCTCAAACCGGCACAGGAAAAACAGCTGCTTTTCTGATCTCCATTATCAACCACTGTCTGAATAATCCTTTGCCGAAGCATGGAGCCGCCAGTCCTCGTGCGTTGATTATTGCGCCGACCCGAGAACTGGCTATGCAGATTGGCGCAGATGCTGACGGGTTGAACCGTTTCACCGGCCTTCGCACAGTCGTTCTATACGGTGGTATGGATTACAATAAGCAGCAACGTGAACTGGAAGATGGTCTGGTGGATATTGTTGTGGCCACACCGGGGCGTTTACTTGATTTTGAAAGCAAGAATGTCGTCAAGATTCGTTATGCGGAAATTATGGTGATTGATGAGGCCGATCGAATGCTCGATATGGGCTTTATTCCGGATGTGCGCCGCATTATTTACAAAACGCCTCCGAAGGAAAAGCGGCAGACCGTACTTTTCAGTGCTACTTTGTCCGATGATGTTATGAAGCTTGCTGCAGCGTGGATGATTGATCCGGAACGGATTGATATTGAGCCGGAACAGGTCGCAACGGATACAGTGGATCAGAAGGTCTTTATTGTTACCGATGATCAGAAATTCCAGCTCCTGTTTAATATCATTAAAAATGATAATCCAGAGCGGATTATTATCTTTACGAATCGCCGGGATCAGGCTGAGCGTCTTTCCGAAGATCTCGATCGCTACGGCCATAAGTGTGAAATGCTTTCCGGAGCGGTAACGCAGAAGAAGCGCATGCGCATTCTGGAAGAGTTTAAAAGCGGCAAGGTGAAGGTGCTTGTGGCCACCGATGTGGCCGGTCGCGGTATTCATGTAGATGGTCTGAGTCATGTGGTAAACTTTAATATTCCGGAAAATCCGGATGACTATGTTCATCGCATTGGTCGAACCGGCCGAGCAGGTGCGAAGGGCCAATCAATTACCTTTGCCTGCGAAATGGAATCTTTCGAGTTACCTAAGATAGAGGAGCTGTTGGGGATGGAGCTTAAATGTACTATGCCTCCGGAAGAACTGCTTTCCGAGCTTCCGTCGGCTCCCCCGCGTAAGCACAAGCCGCGTTCCGCTGGCCAGGGCGGGCGTCGCCCGCATGGAGGCGGAAACCGCCGGAATAATGGAGGCAATCGCCCTCCTCGACACAAGCCTTCGAACTAAAATAAAAGCCCCGTATGCAACGGGGCTTTTTCTTTATCTTCTCCAAACTGGTAGGTGAGATTGTTTCGCCTTTTTGGGCGTGGCCGGTTCGGTTCTAGAGACTCTTAACGATCTCTTCCGATTAGTAGGCGGTGGGAGAGAACGGCGAGGCTGGAGGCCAGTTCTTCACGTTGAAGAATGACATGTTCGGGAGCTTCCAGCTTAACAGGGGTAAAGTTCCAGATGGCTCTGATGCCACCGGAAATCATGGAATCGGCCACGCGTTGAGCTTCCGCTTCTGTTACAGTCAGGACGCCAATCTGAACATGCATCTGTTTGGCTAGTTTGGGCATGGCTTTAATGTCCTGAATTTCAATATCGTGAATCTTTTTCCCGATAAGGTCTGGATTGCTGTCAAATGCGGCAGTAATGCGCATGCCATACTGCTCAAATCCTTTATAACCGAGGAGGGCGCGTCCCAGATTACCGGCGCCGGCCAAAAAAGCATCGGTGGTGTTGGACCAGCCCAGAAACTCTTCGATGGCGGCAATGATTTTATCCATGGGAAAGCCTAGGCGCGGGCGCCCGACTGCGCCGGTGATGGCGAGGTCTTTGCGCACTACGATCGGATCTAGACCCAGCTCTTTGGCTACGACAGCTCCAGAGGCATATTCTTCGCCACTTTCTTTCATTTTCCGCAACAGTCTTAAATAGAGCGGCAGACGTTTCAGTGTTGGCTCCCCGGCTGTTTTTCGTTCCGGCTGGTTCATATCAATTCTCCATTCAGTCGGAAAAACAGTACCTATTTGGTGCGATGTGTCAAACGATACCGTAGACTCGCTTTTTCTCTTAGGGTATGCGGGACCGCCTATAACTTTCTAAATACATAAATCCCATATGATAAATAAGGGATATTTACCCCGAAAATATGAGGATTTAAAGGTTGTCGGACGGGGGGCAATCTGAAATTTTTTTCACGCATTTTGTCGACGGTTCTGTTTCTCGTTAATATAGCGACAATAAAGAAAAATGAAGAATTAGTGGAAGTAGATGAAGCCACCGGGAATCCGTATTAAAGATTTTATCGGGCAGTTTAAGGGGTGGGAGTGAATTTAAAATCACGAAGGAGAGCTGGAGAATGATGATCGAAAAAGCATGGGATGGTTTTAAGGGCAATACCTGGAAAGAGAAGGTAGATGTCCGCGAATTCATTCAGGCTAACTATACTCCGTATGAAGGTGATGCTACCTTTCTTTCTCCCGCTACGGAAGCAACCATATCGCTCTGGAAGACCGTTTCTGAACTGATGCAAGAAGAGCTGGAGAAGGGGGTTTTAGATGCTGATACCGATGTTCCTTCTACCATTGTTTCCCATGGCCCTGGCTATATTAATCAATCGCTCGAAACTATTGTCGGCCTGCAGACGGACAAGCCGTTGAAGCGCGGCATTATGCCGAACGGCGGACGCCGCATGGTCGAAGTCGGATTGGAAGCCTATGGCTTTAAGTTTGATGATCAAATTAACAGGTTTTATAAAAATCTACGCAAAACCCATAATGACGGGGTTTTTGATGCCTACACTCCGGAAATGCGCGCTGCCCGCTCCGCCGGCATTGTCACCGGACTTCCGGATGCATATGGCCGCGGTCGTATTATCGGGGACTATCGTCGTGTGGCTCTCTATGGAGTGGATCGCCTGATTGAAGATAAAGTGAATCAAAAGGCGCAGTCGGACGGCGTTCCGATGACGGAAGATATGATCCGAGCCCGCGAGGAGTTTTCAGAGCAGTTGCGTGCCTTTGAAG
>DATCZD010000093.1:0-6325 GCA_036526075.1 Pontiella sp.
CAAAGGCGTTCTCTAGACTCTTTATGAGTGGGATTAAAAAGTGAAACTCGGTAAGGGGATGTGTGGCCGGCTTCAGGCACCGATAATGCCGTCCAATATGCATTGGTATTTGCTGATGTATTGGTACACAAAGACAACATCAACATGTAGTTATAAAAGATTAGGTATATTCTTCTCATGGAACCTCCTGGGTTCCTCTACAGAAGAATAATGCTCCTAGGTTTATAGATTTTCAATGTTTTGAATTATTACGGATCGTCTGTAGAAATAGTCTCAAGGATGGATCGGGATGAGGCTGATAGCTGCCCACTATGCGTATAGTGTTCAATGACTTCAAATGCTGACAGAGCCTCTTCCAGTCGCTGAAAAATCCGGGGCACATCAACCTTATCTAAATCATTGTCAGATAAAATTTCGGTCAGGTGTATGTGGCCGAGTGCATTTATTCCAATATGATTCATTAGTCTTCCAAGCGTGCGGGCAACAAACCGTGCATCATCGTCAGGAAGACGAGCCAGAAGCTCATCGCAAAAATAAACATAGCAAACGGGAGGACGTCCATATTTAAGAGAGCACCCGTTAACATCCAACCATCCAAATCGCTCATCCATATCATCAGCTTTAATTCCGAGCTGGGTGATCAGTTTAGAAAGGAAGGCACTCTCGATGGCTTCCTCACAAATATCCGCCCGACAGCAGCAGGCTGTACAAATGGCACAGGTGTCACTAAAGAGGAGCATCATTAGGTTGCAGACCTGACTCTCCAGATCAGCATATGGTTTGAGCGTATCTATAATCGAATTCATACTGGAAACGCTATGCCTATTTAGACTGAGAATCAACATCGCTATCGTCTGGAAAATTCTTGCCAATATCAGACCGGTGAGTAGGGTGCCTGAATCCTGAGTAGTCGGCTGAGGCGGATTGTGAGGGTTCTTGATACACATATTCTGAAGATTTCGTAAATCGAAATGGAGGAGACCATGCAAAAACGTCTGGGCTTTATTGGCCTTATTATTGAAGACCGCGAAGAAAATGCGGCCAATGTTAATACATTGTTGTCTGAGTTCGGGGACATCATTCTTGCGCGTACCGGCGTACCATGCCCGAAGCGTAACTGTTCGGCGATTACCCTTATTATTGATGCGTCCACGGATGAACTCGGTTCTCTGACAGGAAAACTCGGACGTATTTCCGGGGTTTCTGTAAAATCCATGCTGAGCAAAGTTCAGTAAGTTTGATCTATATCAAGGACTTGTTCTAAAGAAAAACGCTTAATCACCGGACTTTTATGACAACACGAATTGAATATGATTTTTTAGGAGAGAAGCAGATTCCTTCCGATGTGGATTACGGAATCCATACGGTTCGAGCGCTGGAAAACTTTCCCATTCCGGGGAGCTTGGTTCCGGAACAGCTGATCACCGCATTGATTATGGTCAAACGGGCCTGCGCCCTGACCAACAAGGAACTAGGTCTGCTGGATGATTCCAGAGCGGATTCGATTATTTATGCCTGCGAACAGCTCGAAGGTAATCTTTCATGTCCGCTTTCAGCCCTGCAGGGGGGGGCGGGAACGTCCACTAACCTGTTTGTAAATGAGGTTATTGCGAATCGCGCCGGAGGCGATATCCATTCGATTGAGGATGTGAATTTGCATCAGTCCACCAATGATGTTTATCCAACAGCGGTAAAGGTCGCCGGAATACAGGGACTTCGCCGCCTTTCTGAAAAGATAGAAGCTTTGCAGGGTGCTTTTCAACGCCTGGAAAATAGGTTTTCCCATATCCCAACCCTTGGGAAAACCGAACTGGTCGATGCGGTTCCACTAACACTGGGCGCGGAGTTTGGTGCCTTTGCTGAGGCTTTTGCACGTGATCGCTGGCGCACCTTTAAATGTGAAGAACGTCTCCGGGTGATTAATCTGGGTGGAACGGCGGTAGGAACCGGACTAACTGCCCCGCGCAGTTATATTTTTCTGGCTACCGATAAGCTTCGTGAAATCAGTGGACTGGGGTTGAGTCGTGGTGAAAATCTAGTGGACCAAACGGCTAATGCGGATGCTTTTGTCGAGGTATCCGGCATTATGAAAGCCTGTGCGGCGAATCTGCTGAAAATTTGTGGTGACCTGCGTCTATTGCATATGAATAAAAAAATTAGACTTCCGGCCCTGCAGGCCGGCTCGTCGATCATGCCCGGGAAAGTTAATCCCGTCATTTTAGAGAGTGTTATGCAGATTGGCATTAAGGTGCAGGCCAACGATTTCATTGTTACTGAATGCGCTTCACGTGGATCGTTGCAGATTAATGAGTTTATGCCGTTGTTGGCATCCGCTCTGTTGGAATCCATAGAATTGCTTGGAAGTGCTTCTGAAATGCTTACAACTCATGCTGAAGGTATTGTCGCCGATGAATCCGAGTGCGAACGTCAGTTTAATTCATCGCTAGAAATCGTTACGGCTTTTCTTCCGGCCATCGGGTATGAGCGCTCCACTGAGCTTGTTCTGGAGTTTAAGAAACAGTCGGCCAATGCAGATTTCAGGACCTTTCTCGAAAATAAACTTGGAGCTGAGCTAGTTGAAAAAACACTTTCTCCGCAAAATCTGATGGCACTGGGGTATCGCTGATGCAGAAGACACCTAAAAGTTTACGATTGCACATTGCGCTGTTTGGCCGGACCAATGTCGGTAAATCGAGTTTTCTAAACCTGATCGCCGGACAGGATGTAGCGATTGTTTCAGAGCAAGCCGGCACCACAACTGATGTGGTGGAAAAGCCGATGGAGCTTTTGCCCATTGGGCCGGTTGTTTTTCTGGACACAGCCGGCATTGATGACACGACGGCCTTGGGAGAAAAGCGGATAGACCGAACCGAAAGGGTGTTTGATCGAGCGGATGTAATCCTGTTGTTACATGAAGGTGGATTGGTAACAGAGTTTGAAGATCGGGTTGAAATTAAGGCCGAAGAAAAGAAAATACCTATTATCAGGATTGCAAATAAGTCAGACCTGACTGAAACCGCAGATCCATCCTTCCTGAGTTGCAATAGTACAGATATAACTTCCCGCGAACAGGTTCTTGCCGGCCTCAAGGCTGAACTATTGCGCGTTTGTCCGGATGAATTTATAACCCCTCCACCGCTGATGGGGGACTTAGTTAAATCGGGAGGGTTAGCCATGCTGGTGGTTCCGATCGATTTGCAGGCTCCGAAAGGACGTCTGATTCTTCCGCAAGTTTCGACAATTCGTGATGCTCTGGATAATGATGCTGCCACACTGGTCTGCAAAGAGCGTGAGTACGCTCACATGCTTTCTATACTCAATAAAAAACCGGATGTGGCCATTTGTGATTCCCAGATGGTTTTGAAGATGGTGGCAGACACCCCTACGGATATTCCATGCACGACCTTTTCAATTCTGTTTGCGCGCCTGAAGGGGGACCTGTGCAAGTTTGCCAGAGGAGCAGCGGCAATCGACAAGCTGGAGCCGGGTGATAAGGTTCTGATTGCCGAGTCCTGCAGTCACCATGCTTTAGAGGATGATATCGGCAGAGTAAAAATTCCTCGCTGGCTTCGGCAGTATGTAGGAGTGGACGTCGATATTGATGTTTATGCCGGTCGTGATTTTCCGGAAAACCTTTCTGAATACAAGTTGGCGGTGCAATGCGGAGGATGCATGCAGAATCGTCGCGAGGTACTTTCTAGAATTGAAAAATGCGAATCGGTCGGTGTACCGATCACGAATTATGGACTTTGTATTTCACAGACGCAGGGTGTGCTGAAGCGTGTGCTTTCTCCATTCCCGGCAGCTCTGGATGCTTATGAAAAGGAACTGAAATGAAACGCGGACTTCCAAAAGTTGAAACCGAGGGACTAAGCAGCTTTATCCCCGAAGATAAAATTTTCAAATGGTTGAAAGAAACGAAAAACCCAACGCCGGACCGGGTGAGGGAAATTATTCAGCGTTCGTTGGATAAAAACAGGTTAGAGCCGGAGGAGATGGCCACGCTTATTAATGCCGATTCGCCGGAGCTGGTAGAGGAAATTTTTGCGGGGGCCCGCGAACTTAAACGTCGCATTTACGGTAATCGTATTGTTTTGTTTGCTCCGCTCTATGTCGGCAATGAATGCATTAACCGTTGTGAATATTGCGGTTTTCGCGCCGACAATACCGAGGTCCATCGTAAAACTTTGTTAAGCGAAGAACTGGTCTCTGAAGTGGAAGCCTTGGAGGATCAAGGTCACAAGCGCTTGATCATGGTCTATGGCGAACATCCAAAATATGATGCGCAGTATATTCATGACACGGTGAAAGAGGTCTATGCGGTTAAGAAGGGCGCTGGCGAAATCCGGCGGGTCAATATTAATGCGGCACCGTTGGATGTTGATGGCTTCAAGATTGTTAAAGAAGCCGGAATTGGCACCTATCAGATTTTTCAGGAAACGTATCATAAGGAAACTTATGAAAAGGTTCATGCCGGCGGACCGAAGTCGAATTATCTCTGGCGTCTGCATGGTCTAGACCGTGCGATGGAGGCCGGTATTGATGATTTGGGAATTGGCGCTTTACTCGGACTGTATGACTGGCGCTTTGAGATCATGGGCCTGCTCTATCATACGATTCATCTGGAGAAGCGTTTTAAAGTCGGTCCGCATACGATTTCCTTTCCAAGACTCGAACCGGCTGTTGGAACTGATATCGATAAGATTACAGAACAGTATGAAGTGTCAGATTATGACTTTAAGCGTTTGGTTGCTATTCTTCGTCTGGCTGTGCCGTATACAGGCCTGATTCTAACCTGTCGGGAATCGACTGAACTTCGAAATGAGATGCTGGCGTTTGGCGTAAGTCAGATTGATGGCGGGTCGAGCATTGGGGTAGGTTCCTATTCAAATAACGATCCGGAATCGTTCAAGAAAAGCCAATTCCTATTAGGCGACAACCGCAGTCTGGATGAAATTATTCGGGAACTGTGTGAGGCCGGGTTTATTCCTTCTTTCTGTACGGGATGCTATCGGAAAGGCCGAACCGGCGAGCATTTTATGGAATTTGCTATTCCTGGGTTTGTGAAGCGTTTCTGTACGCCGAATGCGGTCCTTACTTTTTTGGAATACCTGAACGATTATGCGGATGGTGAAACGCGTGAGGCCGGTCTGCGTCAGATTGATCGGGAGTTGGAAAATATGCCGTCAAGTAAGGCCAAGGAAGAACTTCAGGCCCGTATGGAACAGGTGCGGGCGGGAGAGCGCGACCTTTATTTTTAATGGATAGGATTACTGGTATGACAAAAGAAACTTTAGAAAAGGCGATACGGGAAGAAGAGCTTTCCGCAACAGAGATTGCGGAACTTCTAGCTATCAGTGACAAGGGTGAGCTGCAGGCACTTTATGACTGCGCTTATGCCATTAAGGAAAAGTATGTCGGCAAAGTGGCTTATTTCAGGGGTATCATTGAGTGTAGTAATCTATGCATCAAAGATTGTTATTATTGCGGCATTCGGAAGAGTAATAAAAACGTCGAACGCTTCCTGATGGATGAGGAGGAAATTTTTAAAGAAGCCATGTGGGCCTATGAGGCCGACTATGGTTCCTGTGTTATTCAGTCTGGTGAACGGCAGGATGAAGAATATATTTCCATGATTGAGCGCGTGGTAAACCGGATTTCCAAGGCCAGTAATGGTGAGCTTGGCATTACACTCTCATTGGGAGAACAGACGGAAGAGGTGTATCGGCGATGGAAAGATGCCGGAGCGCATCGCTATCTGTTAAGGATTGAGACATCTAATCCTGAATTGTACGCAAAAATTCATCCGGAAGATCACAGTCTTGAGGTGCGCAAGGAGTGCTTGGCATCGCTTCGCCGGACCGGGTATCAGGTAGGAACCGGTGTGATGATGGGGCTCCCCGGTCAAACCATGGAAGATCTAGCCGATGACATTCTATTCCTCAAAAAAATCGATGTCGACATGGTGGGTATGGGACCTTATATCCCACACTCAGATACTCCGATGGGGCAGGAAATTGCTGCCTATACAGATGACCAGAAATCGGACGTTTTGAAGTTGGGACTTAAAATGATCGCGGTCACCCGGATTGTTCTAAAGGATGTAAATATTGCTGCGGCCACCGCCCTGCAGGCTCTGGAATATACCGGCCGGGAGCAGGGTTTGCGTTGTGGTGCCAATGTAATCATGCCGAACGTGACGGAGACCGACTATCGTCCAAAATACCAGCTTTACGACAATAAACCCTGCACTGATGAAAACTCTGCAATGTGTCGAGGCTGTCTCAGTGGTCGAATTATGGGCATTGGAGAAACGATCGGATTT
>DATCZD010000094.1:0-22400 GCA_036526075.1 Pontiella sp.
TACATTCCGCGTTCTTCCACACGGAGAGATGGTCGAGTGGTTTAAGGCGCCGGTCTTGAAAACCGGAGAGGTGCAAGCCTCCGGGGGTTCGAATCCCTCTCTCTCCGCCAATTTAAAAGGTCGCATGTAAATGCGGCCTTTTTTTGATTTAAAAAGGATGAGGGACCCAATTCAACGTCTCAGGTGATGCACCGTACATAAATGTGGCCAACAGGGTTTTAAAACGTCAAAAAATACATATAAATATTTTAAAACCCCGAAAATCTTATAAATTACCGGCGTTTAGGTGCCGAATTTAGAAACAATCGTCATGTACCACTAACTATTCTGTTCGAATACATAAATTATGAACTATAGATTATACATACTCAAGGTGAACAATTAGACCTAATATAAGACATTCGAACCAGTGATTGGAGCCTACTCCCTCCGCAAGGTTCACCCTTAATGTTCGTTAAAAAAAGGAAATTATGATGAAGCTAATAATGATGGCGATATTGATCTGTTGTGCTGGATGCTCTGCACCTAAGGAAGAAACTCCACAAGCGGCGGCCGCTGTTATTTCTGAGCTTTTACAGCAACGAAATTACAGCACTCTCTTCCAAGAACGCTATTCCGAGTGGCATAAAGTAGAAGCAGAGGGAGTGCCCCCTGAGGTTGCTATCAGCAAATTAACAGCATTATTCGAGAAGCAACACGATACGCTGGTCGATGTTTATAACCAACTCGCTAAAGCAGAGTTCACAATAAATCAAAACGATATCCCCCAGAAAACAGAAACGGGTGATGTGGCCTCAGCAACGATTTCTCTCAACGGAGAGAATATACCCTATCGGCTTTATAAAATGAAAACCGGACTATGGGGATTCCACCTATAGGTACAGGACAAAACCAGACCATGGTAAAGCTGCGTTGAAAATGCCGGTCGAGCAGGTTGAAGTTTATCTGTAGTTTGCTTTGCCGTTTAGGGCTAAAAAATAAGGAGCCTACTAGCGATGAATGCAGTCCAAAAAATCTTCGTTTCGATTCTTCCAAAGTCACAAGCTAAAGATATGGAAGATGAATCACGGAAATGGATGCTTACATGTTCGTCCTGTGGCCATAAAGTATCGGTTTGGGATCTTGGCGGAATTAGATGGAAGGCATGTGGAACCCCTAAAAAGATGAAACGCTGCGCTGAATGTGGGAATATTAACTGGATGACGGTAATAAAAGAAAAATAGCCGCGTTCAAATCAGGAGTAAACAACGATGAAAACATGCCGTGTCAGTACGTTGATTAGCGCAGTACTCCTCTTTATTCACGCTTCTGCCCTGGCTGAAAACTTGGATCTTCAGCTAGAAAGCGGCGGCGTTTGGTTTAGCAAAAATGATGCACGGATTCCTGGTGACACCGGCACTAAGTTCGACCTGATGGAACTGACAGGAGACGGCCCGGACCCATATATTCGTCTTTACGCGACATACAATTTTAATGAACAACACGCCCTTCGACTTACGTTTGCCCCGTTAGAAGTTAATGGAACAGGCATGCTGAGTAAAAACGTTTTATTCGAAGGTGAACTGTTTGCAGCAGATACACCGACTAAAGGAACCTATAAGTTCAGCACCTATAGAATGACTTATCGCCGCATGTTCGATGCTAGTGAACCATGGCGCTGGGGCCTAGGTGCTACTTTGCTGATTCGCGATGCCGAGATTGCTCTCGAGCAGGGAGCAAAGAGGCAATCCAAGGACGACCTCGGACTGGTCCCCCTACTTCATCTATACGGAGAATACAGGTTCACGGATCAGGTCGACTTTATTCTGGATGTTGATGGTGCATGGTCGCCGGCAGGACGTGCTGTTGATATGGCACTTAAGGCACAATACGGTTTTGATAACGGATGGTACGCATCATTGGGTTATCGCACTCTGGAGGGCGGTGCTGATAATGATGATACGTACACTTTTGCCTGGATCCATTTTGCACAGATTGCTGTGGGATGCAGGTTCTGACATGGATTATCAGGAGATAGAAAGTAATGGTGCTCCAAAAGACGGTTTAGACGTAGCCGATCAGAGAGCACAATTGTCAAATCCGGGTTCAAGGCCTTAATCTATCCGTATTCATGACTCCGCAGACCGCGCCTGCTCCGAGTGATACTTTAGTGCATTCAAAGCGTTAGCTTCCGAATGAAAAGGTTAGACACCTTTGTTTTTTATTTCTCATGGAGGCGTTCGACTTCCTGTTGTCGGATCGATTCCTCATGAACAGACTGCATAACATGCAGCACAAAGTCTTCTGATAATCCAAGGTGTTTTCCCTTAGCAATACGATCATTCAGAATCTCCTGCCAACGATGCGGCTGCAGGGTGGAAACATTCTGCTCAACCTTAATAGCTCCCATGCTTCTAACAATCTCCATTCGTTGGCTGAGTAGCTCCAGAACCTGACTATCCACCGAATCAACCGATTCCCGCAACTTACTCATTCGCTGCTGAAACAAAATACTATTGCTCTGTTCGTGTGGCAGTTTCAGATGTGAAATCATTTCCACAAACTCGGAGGGAGTCAGTTGTTGTGATGCATCGGAAAGTGCATGAACCGGATCAGGATGAACCTCCAGCATCAAGCCATCGAAAAGTAAGTCCATGGCCTCCTGAGCAATAGTCGGAATCAGGCCGGTCTGTCCGCAGATATGACTGGGATCACAAAGTATCGGGATATCGGGCATGCGCCGCATCAGCTCAATCGGCATTTTCCAGGCCGGGGCATTACGGTAACGCATTTCCAGCGAAGAGCTGGCGCCGCGATGAATTGCTCCGATTTTGGTCAGGCCGGCATTGGCCAGACGCTCAATAGCTCCAATCCACAACCCGACATCCTCTGCCATAGGGTTTTTGACAAATACAGGGATGTCTGTTCCTTGAAGGACGTCTGCAATAGTCTGCACAGAAAATGGATTGGTTGTTGTACGGGCGCCAATCCACAGCACATCCAACTCATGCTTAAGACAGGCCTCCACATGTGCAGGCTCCGCGACTTCGGTTCCAATCTTCAGCCCCGTTTCACTGCGAGCATGAACCATCCACTCTAAGCCCGCAACGCCTACGCCCTCAAAGCTTCCGGGACGCGTGCGTGGCTTCCATATCCCGGCGCGCAAAAAACCGACACCCTTTCCTGTCAGGGCTCTGGCCACAGTAAGAACCTGCTCTTCGCTTTCCGCACTGCACGGTCCCGCGGCCAGAAAGGTTTTATCGAGCGGAAATCCCCATTGCTTTAACTGTTCCTTATTCATCTGTTCACCTCTTCACAGTTTCATTTTCCATATTTTTCAGCACAAAGCAATCCTGTGTCGGTAGAAGCAAAAGATTGAATCATCACCTTTTTCTACTTATCCTGATTATTTATTACATGAGCGTGGAGGTGAAAGTAATGAAGGTTGAACTAACTTCAATTGAAGAACGTGTGTTGGGGTGCCTAATCGAAAAAGAGATGGCGACTCCAGAGTATTATCCTCTTACACTTAACTCACTCGTAAATGCCTGCAATCAGAAATCCAACCGCTACCCGGTTATGGCACTGGACTCCGCAACCGTTGAGCAAACCCTGTATACACTTCGGACTAAACATAAGCTGGTGATTGAGGTGTCCTCCGCTGGAAGCCGGGTTCCAAAATATCGACATAATTTTTCCGATCACTGGAATTTTTCACCGGCAAAAATGGCGATTCTCTGTGAACTATTTGTACGAGGTCCACAGACTCCTGGCGATCTTAGGGCCCATGCTTCACGCTTACACCCACTGGCTGATGCCGCAGAGGTAGACCATATTCTTCACGGTCTGGAAAATTATGACGGTGGTCCTTTTGTGATCCACCTTCCTTGCGAACCGGGAAGACGAGAACGACGCTGGGCACACCTTTTTGCCGGAGATCCAAAAATAGCAACGCAGCCGGAACTCCCCTTCTCTGTCCAAGCCCACTCAGACGATTCAGGCCGAATCCAATTGCTTGAGGATGAAGTAGCACAACTACGGCAGGATATCACCGAGCTCAGAAATGAGATCAGCTCACTGAAAAACAGGACTGACTAAATCGCTACTCCAGACGATCATCGGCAATATGCCACTCTAAATCTTCAACAACGCTAAGCTCGACAATATTGTCCGCTTTATTCAGCAGGTCTCTGCACTCTTCACTAAGATTCAGAAGATGCAGGAACTTACCTTGATCCGCATAGCGTTCTGTAATGTTGTTTATGGCCTCAATTGCTGAATGGTCATAAACACGTGCATTTTCAAAGTCGATAACCACGTCCTGCGGATCACCCAACGGATCAAAGAGATCTTTAAAGGACTGCGCGGAACCGAAGAACAGTGCACTTTCCAGATGATATACTTTGGTGCCATGTTCATCCGTTTTAATGCTGGCATGGATTTTCTTTCCGTGCTCCCAGGCAAAACCGAGCGCTGAAACGACAATACCCACCAGTACAGCAATCGCAAGGTCATGCAAAACCGTTACAACGGAAACCAGAATAATGATGAAAATATCCATTTTCGGAATGCTTCCGAAAAGCCGAAGGCTCGACCACTCAAACGTACCGATCACCACCATGAACATAACGCCAACCAGTGCGGCTAACGGAATGATTTCAACCAGCGGCGCGGCCACCAAAAGAATCGCGAGCAGAAACAGTGCAGCCGCGATTCCGGACAAACGACCGCGACCTCCACCACGGATATTGATCATACTCTGTCCGATCATAGCACAACCGCCCATGCCTCCGAAAAATCCGTTCACCAGATTCGCCAAGCCCTGACCGATACATTCTTTGTTTCCGCGTCCTCTTGTTTCAGTAATTTCATCAACAAGCGTCAGCGTCATAAGAGATTCAATCAAACCTACCGCAGCCGCCAATGCCGAGTATTTAAAGATCATCTGAATGCTTTCCAGCGTGAAGGGGAATTTCGGGATGCCAAAAGACGGAAATCCGGCGGCAATGGTTTCCTTGGTTGGATCCATGCCCTGAACGAAGTCAAGGACATTGCGTGATTCATGGATGCCGAACTTCTTCAAAGCCAATGAAATAAGTGTAACCACGATAATGCCCGCTAATGTTGCAGGAACGGCCTTGGTTAGTTTAGGTAGAAAGAAGCTGATCGCCATCGTTAAAACAATCAGGCCGCTCATGATGGCCAGATCTACGACTGGCAACAGCTCGGAATGCTCACCATGGCCGACATAAAACATCTCAAACTGAGATTTAAAGATAATAATAGCCAGACCATTCACAAACCCCAGCATCACAGGATGCGGAACCAACCGGATGAATTTACCCAGTTTAAGCATCCCGAAGATGATTTGAAGAATACCCATCAGAATAACCGCCGCAAAGAGATAGCCCTCTTTAGTCATTCCCTCCGGAAGAACGCCCGGTTGAGCCAGCTCAATCATCAACGGAGCAAAAATTACCGCCACAGCGCCTGTCGCACCGGAAATCATACCCGGCCGGCCACCGAAAATAGCGGTAATAAGCCCCATCATGAAGGCCGCATAGAGACCAATAACCGGATCGACCTTGGCTACAAAGGAAAAAGCAACCGCCTCCGGAACTAGAGCAAGAGCAACAGTAAGACCGGAAAGTAGGTCATTTTTCACATTCCGCGGACGCTCAATCTTCAGTTTGAACAGCTTATTGGCTTTCTGCATAGTGTACTCTCGGTTAATGATTAGTTTTTCTTCAAAAGCGCGCGACTATCCCAGAATCACTCCCTAACGCGAGCCATTATAAGGTTTATTTTCGTTTAGACATTATCTTCACCGGAATAGGTGTCATAAAAAATATTCGGATTGAGCGCGGGTGTCGTTGACAGCATCAAACTGGTTGGATAATAGTTTCACTTTATCTTAATCCAGATCACAAGACGAAGGAGCAAACCCCGCATGGCCGCAAAAAAAGAGACCCCTAAAGATCCCTCAACAGCACTTGCTGCAGTTGTTTCACAAATTCAAAAACAGTACGGTGAAGGGGCCATTGTAAAACTGGGTGAAGCCAGCGCAAATACCTCTATTGAGTCCATCTCCACGGGGGCTCTGACCGTTGATCTTGCACTCGGCATTGGCGGGCTTCCCCGCGGTCGTATTGTCGAAATCTACGGCCCGGAATCATCAGGTAAAACTACTTTAGTTTCGCATGTAATTGCAAATGCACAAAAACAAGGTGGTCAAGCGGCGTTTATTGACACAGAGCACGCGCTCGACCCGGCTTATGCAAAAAAAATCGGCGTTGACATCGACAACTTGCTTGTTGCCCAACCCGATTCCGGTGAAGAAGCGCTGAATATCTGCGAAGCTCTTGTTAAAAGTAATTCCCTCGATGTTGTGGTCGTCGATTCAGTTGCAGCCCTCGCTCCGCGCGCCGAGCTTGACGGAGAAATGGGTCAGTCTCATGTCGGCCTGCAGGCCCGTTTGATGTCACAGGCTCTGCGCAAACTGGTTTCCGCCATCAATCATTCTCAATGTATCTGCATCTTCACAAATCAGATTCGTGAAAAGGTGGGCGTCATGTTCGGCAGTCCCGAAACAACACCAGGCGGCCGTGCTTTGAAGTTTTATTCATCCGTCCGCATTGATATCCGCCGTATCGGCCAGTTGAAGGATTCCTCCGGCAATATATACGGCAACCGCACGCGTATTAAAGTGGTCAAAAATAAAGTGGCACCGCCCTTTACTCAGGCTGAATTTGACATCCTTTATTCCGAAGGCATTTCCTATACAGGTTCAGTAATCGACTGCGCCATCGACGCTGGAATTATTGAAAAGAAAGGCTCCTGGCTATCGATGGAAGGTACCCAGCTCGGACAGGGTCGTGATGCCGCGGTTCGCGTCCTGAAGGAAGATAAAGAACTTTGTGATTCTGTTGTAGAGCGCATCTATAAAGCCCGTGAAGAAGCTGCAAAAGCATAAGGAAAGAACCATGATGAAACGTATTTGCATAATGCTCATGACCTCGATTATTTTTTCAGGAACCATACTTCAGGCGGGCTTTATCGAGGATGAACCTGCCGTCATCTCTGTAGTAGAAGCAAAACAACTCTCCAACAAAACTCCGCTTAAACTTGAAGGGTTTATCATTAAATGTCTTAAGGATGATAAATACCTCTTCAAAGACAACTCTGATAACATTCAGGTTGTAATCAGCAAGAGTGCCTGGAGAGGCATAGATGTCACTCCTAAGACAAAAATCCTTATTTCCGGAAAAGTGGAAAAACCTTTATTTTTTCTCAAGCACAAGATCAACGTGAGTAAGGTCGAACTGGTTAGACTATAGATAGTCTCATTCCGAAGAACCTCTTGCCAACCCAACTAAAGAATCCACAATGAAAATTATCAAACGGATAATGACTTTATGCTGCTGGGGAATCCCGCTTCTGGGGTTGGCTGATGAGGAAATCTCCCGCTATACAGCAGATTATTACAAAATCAACATGGAGGAACACCTAGGGAAAGAGGTTGAAATCCATGTCTATTCAACAGCGGTTCTAGACCCTCTTCAACACAAGCATCCGGGCTATTATATGCTTGAGGTTGAAACCGCTTATAACGGAATAAAAGGCGGAACTATTCCAGTTCTGGTTCCTTCATCTGAACTACTCCGATTTAAAAAACATTACACGAAACCGGGGGATTACGAAGAGCAAGGTAACACTCTTGAACTTCAGGTTGTTGAGTTTTCAGTGTCCGATTCATTCTATGAGCCCTCCGAGTTATTTGCCGAACCCCTGAAAGGGATTCTCCGCGTGGGAGAAAATAACTTTGGCCAAAAGTTCCTCTACATTGTTTTTTCTGGGTTTGAACAAAAAAAATCTGAAGCGAACGCAAAGCGCGCGAAAAAGTACATTGGGGAAAAAATTACGATAGAAGCCCGTTTTGCCAAGCCGGATACATCCGGACTTCTGAATCATATCCCTGATGCAGATGTCTTTATCGCGGAAACCAACAGCATAGGAATCCGGAGCGGACAAATTCTAATTGTTATTCCCAAGGCAAACCTGCCCTACTTTTCAAAAACCTTTCTGAGAAAAGGTTCAGACAAGTACCAAAAGCTTTCGGGCTATCTTTACGAACACAAAACCGGAACAGGTTCTTTTCAATACCTCTATTGTTCAAATCACCCTCTTGATAAAAGATAGAGGGAACCAGAAAAAATACGAAATAGCCGAGTCCATGATACAGCTGAACCCCATTCTTCCCCGATATGCCTTTCTACTTTTAATCAGCATATCTTTAATCGTTGGGTGTCAGTCCGAACAGACGCAGATTGCGGACTTCAATGGACAACGCGCATTTGAAGAGGTAGAAGCGCTGGTGCAAATTTCCCCGCGCAATGCGGGAACTCCTGAGGGACTGAGAGCGGCACAGCATATATTCCAGCGGCTGAAAGACTTTGGGGTGGAAGCCGATATCGAAACTTTTACGGATATGACTCCAGAAGGTGAAAAAGAGTTCCGCAATGTCATCGGTCGAATTCCAGGAAAAAACGACCAATGGATTATTCTCGGATCCCATTATGATACGATGCCGGGAATCCAAAACTTCCAAGGTGCCAATGATTCAGGATCCAGTACCGGCGTCCTTATTGAGCTTGCCCGCATATTGTCTCTTCGACAGGACCTAAGAACAACCATGCGCCAACCGGAAACGGGAATTGTTCTGGCTTTCTTTGATGGAGAAGAAGGCATTGCCGGCTATATTCCCGGTGATGGACTGCATGGAAGTCGCTATATGGCCCGCCAATTAAAAAGATCCGGTGAAGATAAAAATGTAAAAGCCATGATTCTACTGGATATGGTTGGTGATAAGGATCTACATTTCTCCCTTCCGCTCAATAGCTCCCAAAGTCTGGTTAAGGAAGTTTTGAAAGCCGCACATGCAACAGGATACCGAGGCTATTTTTCTCTGTCGCCCAACTCCGTTATCACAGACGATCATGTTCCCTTCCTTGAAATCGGAATTCCAGCGATCGATATTATTGATTTTAGTTTTGGTTCAAAACCAGGGTCGAATGATCACTGGCACACAAATCAGGACAGTCTTGAAAATATCACAGCTGAAAGTCTTGAAATCACAGGAAGTATTACACTGCAGCTTCTTAAACAAATGGCCTTCAACCTCGAAACTGACAAATAAACTCATCGATTAATCAATTACCCTAATATGAAACTTGAAATAGAAGCTTCAATCTATTTATATCGATAGTTCTTTTACTATAACCGGAGATCAATATGGCCGAAGAACTAAAGCATTTAATTGAGCAGATTCAGAAAGAAGGGGTTGAAAAAGCCAACGAAGAGGCTAATACCATCATCTCCCAAGCAAAAGAAAAGGCTGCAAAGATTGTAGCTGAAGCTGAAAATACTGCCCAAGAAACCCTTAAAAAAGCTGAAATTGAGTCTGTTGCATTTGCAGATCGTTCAATAAAAACTCTCGAACAGGCTGCCCGCGACCTGCTGATTACCATTGGTCAGGGTTGCGAAAAGGTTGTAACTGAAACACTAGGTAAAGAAGTTGATAGCGCGCTCTCGGGCGACCTTCTTCAAAAAATGATTTCCGAAGTCGTCCTTCAGGGGCAAGGGAGTGCAGTCGTAGCAGTTACTGAGGCGGATAAAGCGGCCCTGACAGCTGTGTGCGCTGATATCGCAAAACAGTCCGGAAATTCCGTTAATCTGGTTGCCGACAACGAAGTGCTAAGTGGATTCAAAGTAACCTTTGATGGTAAGAATGTTTCTCTCGATTACTCCGGAGAGGCTGTTGCTGAAGCACTGGCGACCTTCCTCCGTCCGGAACTCGCCAAAATCGTTAGCGGCATTGCCCGCGAGCAAATTTCAAAATAAAGAGACTGACGATGGCCTACTACTCTCTCGTAGCCAGTCTACCGAACCTCCAAATCGGTGATGAACCTCCGGTATCTACCGAGGAATATATCAACGACTGCGCCCAATGGGTTAGCGAGCGTGAAACCGAGATGCTCAAAGCGGTGCTGCTGAACGAGCCGATCGCATCTCCCTGCCCCCGTTGCAAATCTTGGAATAATATTGAAACCCAACTACGTAATGCCGTGGCGCGGCATCGCGGCCAGAAACTTGGTGTTGACTACAAGGAATACCTCCAGCCCCACGATGGGTTCAGCGGAGAAATTGAAGTATTGGTTACTGATGCTTTTACTCGCAATGACCCGATTGAGTTAGAAGAAGAACTGGACCGCGCACGATGGAGCCTTGCTGATACCCTGATCGGAGACGACCCCTTTGGCTTTGGAAAGGTGCTTGCATACGGCATTCAGCTAAAAATCACTGAGCGCTGGAGCCGTATGGATGTCAGCGTAGGCAAACAGAATATTGAAGCGGTCATTACCGCAAACACAGAAAAAGAAGAGAAAACGGACGAAAGCGTACAGTCCGTCTGATCAGACTGATTTCATGGAGATTATGTTATGAGCGAAAACATCGGTAAAGTAATCGGGGTGAATGGAAACCTGTTGAAGGTTGAGTTCGAAAACCCCGTGATTCAGAATGAAGTGGCTTATGCCTGCATTGGTGGGGACCTGAAGTTGAAAGCTGAAGTTATCCGTGTGCGTGGAAACAACGCGGAACTTCAGGTTTTTGAAGATACCGTCGGACTGAAAGTAGGCGACCCAGTTGAATTTACCGGTGAGTTGCTTTCTGTGGAACTCGGACCTGGTCTTCTGAGTCAGGTATTCGATGGCCTTCAAAACCCGCTTCCACCGCTCGCTGAGCAGTGCGGCTTTTTCCTACAACGTGGCACATACCTTGATGCCCTACCCCGCTCTGCCAACTGGGCGTATACGCCGGTAGCCAAAGTCGGTGATACCGTTATTGCCGGCGACACGCTGGGCACGGTCCCAGAAGGCCTTTATGAACACCGCATTATGGCACCATTTAATCTTCGTGGAAAATGGACGGTAAAAGAAACCGCTCCGGCAGGTGAATACAATGTAGAGAAAGTCATCGCCACGCTAGAAGATGAAAAAGGCAACACCCGTGAATGTAAGATCATGCAGGTCTGGCCGGTCAAAATGCCGATTAAATGCTTTTCTGAACGTCTGCGGCCGACGGAACCAATGGCTTCGGGCATGCGCACCATCGACACCTTCTTCCCTGTGGCCAAAGGAGGAACCTTCTGTGTTCCGGGGCCGTTCGGTGCGGGTAAGACCGTACTCCAGCAGAACATGTCTCGCTATGCGGAAGCGGATATCGTAATTATCGCAGCCTGCGGTGAACGTGCCGGTGAAGTTGTGGAAACACTTCGCGAATTCCCGGAACTAACTGACCCGCGCACCGGCAAATCACTAATGGAACGTACTCTAATTATTTGTAATACGTCTTCCATGCCGGTAGCAGCCCGGGAAGCTTCCGTTTACACTGGCGTGACGCTGGCAGAATATTACCGACAAATGGGTCTCGATGTTCTCCTGTTGGCCGACTCCACATCCCGCTGGGCGCAGGCGCTTCGCGAAATGTCCGGACGCTTGGAAGAAATTCCTGGTGAGGAAGCCTTCCCAGCTTATCTTGAATCAGTAATCGCCTCCTTCTATGAGCGTGGCGGAGTGGTAAAACTGAATAATGGCGAAACCGGATCCGTGACCATCGGCGGCACGGTTTCCCCGGCCGGCGGTAACTTTGAAGAGCCGGTAACACAGGCCACTTTGAAAGTGGTAGGAGCATTCCACGGCCTTTCTCGTGCCCGCTCTGACGCCCGTCGTTATCCTGCGATCGACCCGCTTGAATCCTGGAGTAAATATCCTTCCGTGGTTCCAAGCGCCAAAGTTGCCAAAGCTCGGAAACTGCTTCGCGATGGATCGGAAGTCGGACAGATGATGAAGGTGGTCGGCGAAGAAGGCACCTCGATTGATGATTTTATTAAATACATGAAAGCGGAATATATCGATGCAACGTATCTTCAGCAGAATGCGTTTAACGAAACCGATGCCGCCAACACAGTTGAGCGTCAGGAGTATGTGTTTGATCGCCTGCTAAAATTACTCGATACCAAAATGAAATTTGAAGACAAAGGGGCATGCCGTTCGTTCTTCCAACAGCTGACCCAAGCCTGCCGAGATTGGAACAACAGTACGTTCCAGTCCGACGACTTTAAAAAGATTGAAGAGGAAATGAGCAAAGCGCTCGCGGAGGTTTCTGACTATGCAGAATAAAGTTTATCACCGGATTGAACAGATTACCGGTAACGTCATTGTTGTTAAAGCTGATGATGTTATTGCCGGCGAATTGGCACAGGTTGATTCAGCGCAGGGCACATCGTTGGCTCAGGTCATCCGCCTAGAAAATGAGAATGTCTTCCTGCAAGTCTTTGCTGGTGGACGTGGTATCGGCACCGATGCAAAAGTTCGATTCCTGGGCCGTACCATGCAGATCCCCTTCTCTGAAAACCTGCTTGGTCGCGTTTTTACCGGTTCCGGAGAGCCGCGTGATAAGGGACCAAAAATCACAGAAAATATGATCGAAATCGGAGGCCCTTCGGTCAATCCGGCCAAGCGTATTATTCCTCGGAATATGGTGCGTACAGGCATTCCAATGATTGATGTTTTCAATACACTGGTTGAGTCTCAAAAACTCCCGATTTTTTCGGTTGCGGGTGAGCCATATAATGATCTGCTGGCCCAGATTGCCCTGCAGGCTGAAGTGGATGTGATCATCCTTGGCGGCATGGGTCTTAAACACGATGACTACCTGTTCTTCCGCGATAAGCTAGATGAAAGTGGTGCTCTTTCCCGCACCGTGATGTTTGTGCATACCGCATCTGACCCGACAGTTGAATGCCTGCTGGTTCCGGATGTATCTCTGGCTGTAGCAGAAAAATATGCATTGGAAGACAAGCGTGTGCTCGTATTGCTGACCGATATGACCAACTTTGCCGATTCAATGAAAGAAGTTGCCATTACGATGGAGCAGATTCCGTCTAACCGTGGATATCCCGGAGACCTTTACTCTCAGTTGGCCGCGCGTTATGAAAAAGCCGTGGATTTTGAAGGTAGCGGATCTATTACGGTTCTCGCCGTAACCACCATGCCGGGCGATGATGTAACTCATCCGGTGCCGGATAACACCGGTTACATTACTGAGGGGCAGTTCTACCTGAAAAACGGTCGGATCGAGCCCTTCGGGTCACTATCACGTTTGAAGCAACAAGTGAACGATCGTACCCGTGATGACCACCGTACAATCATGGACACCATGATTCAGCTGTATGCAAACTATAAAGAAACCCTAGAAAAACAATCCATGGGATTCCGCATGTCCGACTGGGACAGCAAGTTGCTTAAGTACGGTGATAAATTTGAAACCACCATGATGGATATTACCGTAAACACTCCACTTGAAGAGGCTCTGGATAACGGATGGAAAATTCTAGCCGATTGTTTTGATCCGGCGGAAACAGGTATCGCATCCAAATATACGGATGAGTTCTGGCCGAAAACCTAAAGTTCATGGACTCGTAAAATGGCGAAAATTAAACTAACCAAAAACGAGCTAAAGACGCAGCGGGATTCGCTCAAGCGTTTCCAACGCTACCTTCCAACGCTTCAGCTTAAAAAACAACAGCTTCAGATGGAAGTGCGGCGGCTCCACCAGGAAATCCTGGAGAAACGCGATGAAGAGCAGGAGGCCCGTGCTAAGTTGAGTTCATGGATTCAGCTTTACTCGGAGCCGATTGATCTTTCGCCTTATGCGGATGTGGAATCACTGAAGACATCGAGTGGAAACATTGCCGGCGTAAACATTCCTGTTCTTGATGATTTGGTTTTTAAACAGGTTATCCCAAATCTATTTGAAACACAGGCATGGACGGATGAGGGTATTGCGGTGTTAAAGCAACTAACCCGACTGCGTGTTGAACGTCAGATTCTTGAAGAACAACAGCGTTTACTTGGAGAAGAACTGCGTACCACCACCCAACGCGTTAATCTGTTTGAAAAAGTGAAGATTCCGGAAGCTAAGGAAAACATCCGTGTTATCCGAATCTTTATGGGGGACCAGCAAACTGCAGCTGTTGCCCGCTCTAAAATTGCCAAAGGGAAAAACGCATGATCGTTAAGATGAAAAAACTGACGCTCCTCTGCACCGCGACACAACAGGAGCAGACGCTTGAAAAACTGCGAGACCTGAAAGTGGTCCATGTAGAGCATATTCAGGCGCCAGAGGGTCATGAACTAGATAAGGCTCGTAATCATCTCCTGTATGTTCAGCGAGCCCAGGAGGTCCTGACTGCTCGTCCTGATGCCGACCCTACTGGTAAAGATCCCAACCAGCTGGTTGATACCGTATGGGAACTGATCCATAAGGAAAAAGAGTTACAAGAGACCCTGCAGGGACTTGAGCACGAAGTCGCACGCATCACCCCATTCGGTGAGTTTGATCCGCGCAACATTCTGAGACTTAAAGATCAGGGCATCTTTATCAAGCTGTATGAATTACAGCTGAAATCTATGCCGGAAATTCCGGAAGGCATTGTGATATCAGAAATATGCCGCGATAAAAACAATTCCTATGTAATGGCGACTTCCCGTGAAAAATTTTCGATTGCCGGTCACGAAGTTCGCATTCCGGATCAATCTCTCTCTCAGCTACAACAACACATCCAAAAGACTAAACAGGCAATTGAAGAAATCGAATCTGAGTTTCAGAAATACGCCGGAGACAAAGCGCTTGCGGATCAAATTGTAGGTGATGCAAAAGATGCTGTGAACTTTCTAGAGGTAAAGCGAGGCATGGGTACAGGATCCGTTGTTGCTTACCTCTCCGGTTTCTACCCCGTAGATCGTGAAGATGATATCGTCACCACGGCAAAAGAACTGGGTTGGGGATATAAGCTTGACGAGATCTCTGATGAGGATGAAGCCCCCACCCTGCTGCGTAATCCGAAATGGATACAACCAATTCAGGCCGTACTTGATGTAATTGGCGTGGTTCCAGGGTATAAAGAACTGGATGTCAGTGCATTGTTCCTGATCTTCCTGAGCATCTTCTTTGCTTTTCTAATCGGCGATGCCGGTTACGGCCTGCTTTTCATAGGACTTTCACTGTTCGGTAAGTTTAAGGCAAAAGATAATGTCGCTGCACAGCCTGGTCTAAACCTGCTCCTGATCATGAGTACCTGCTGTGTCATTTTTGGAGTTCTTACTGGAAACTACTTCGGAATACCAACGGACAACCTCTGGACACCGCTACAGGCATTGACCAATGACTTCATGACTGGGGTTTCTGCAGAAACAGGCCTTCGGAATGCCGATGTAGCTGCAAATAACATTATGTTCATTTGCTTTGTCATCGGAGCAGCACACATCACCATCGCCCATGCATGGAACTTTATCCGTAAAATCAACAGCCTCTCCTGTCTGGCCGACCTTGGATGGATCTGTTCTACATGGGGACTGTTCTTCCTAGTGTTGGAAATGGTGATAGGTGTAGATGCAATTCCGATTCCTATGATGCCTAAATCAGTTCTGGGTAGCTTAGTCGGAACCGGTGCCGGGCTGATTCTGATAAGCCTACTGTCCGGAAAAGAATATTTTGGGCTGGTCACACTAGCCCTCGACCTGATCAACAACTTCGTTGATATCATTTCATATGTCCGTCTATATGCGGTTGGAGCAGCTTCGCTGGCGATTGCAGTCGCCTTTAACGAAATGGCAATAGGAATTGGCTTAAAGGGCTTAGCTTCACTCGGAGCAGCAATCATCCTGTTCTTAGGTCATGGACTAAATATTATTCTATGCGCAATGGGTATTCTCGTACACGGTATCCGCCTGAATACATTGGAGTTTTCAGGTCATGCCGGCGTTGAGTGGGGAGGAATCCACTACAATCCATTTAAGAGAAAAAACGAAACTTTAAATTAATTCGAATCGATAATAGGAGGTAATACAATGGACGTAACAACAGTAGAAGCACTGGCTAAGATGGGTGCAGCAATGGCATTGGGATTCGGTGCAATCGGATCTGCACTCGGAACAGGAACTGCCGGCATGGCCGGAATCGGCGCATGGAAAAAATGTTATCTGCAGGGAAAAGCAGCTCCTTTTATCCTGCTCGTATTCATTGGTGCACCACTGTCACAGACCATTTACGGCATGCTGCTCATGAACTTTATCCTGAAAACGGACCCGAGCATTGCCCAGTTGGGTGCTGGAATCATCGGAGGTATCGCTATGGGATTCTCTGCTTGGTATCAGGGTAAAGCCGGTGCGGCTGGCTCAGATGCTCTCGCAGAAACCGGACAGGGCTTTGGTAACTACCTCACCGTACTCGGTATTGTGGAAACAGTTGCCCTCTTCGTGATGATCTTTATCCAAAAAGCGCTCTAAGTTTTTCCAGCCTTTTAAATAAGGAAACGCCCGCTGCGTAAGCAGCCGGGCGTTTTTAATTTTGGAGGGATTTTCTCGTCCCCTATAGATGGCAAGATCCTATTTTACCCCCACTTGCCTTTTTTCATGTGCCCTTCGATCTCGGTCATGGAAAGTTTCATCTGAACGTATGAAGCTTTGAGACTCTTTTCGAATACATCTACGCATCCCGGATCCAGAGCATCTTTAATTCCATCTTCGCAAATACGCTCAATTTGGCGGGCAAGATCAATCAACTGAGCATGCAGCGCATTGGTATGACGCGAGCGTTCAATCAGATCAGAAGCCACCTGATCCAACTCTTCAAAGCTACTGGCCGGCGCTCCGCACTTCGGACATTTAATACACACATCGTCGCCATCGTGGATATAGCCGCACCCTTTGCATCTCCATTTTTTCATCTACGCCTCCTTGTTAAGCATGAGGGGAGTTTAAAAACCGCTTTATAAAAAATCAAGAATACCCTGCGGACATTTGATGCCGTGTTGTGCATAATGTCCTGCATGAAATTAACAAGCGTTATTCAGATACTGGAAAAGATAGCCCCACTCGATTTGGCGGCGGATTGGGATAATGTAGGACTTCTGATCAATCCCCTAAAAACTCGAAATATTAAAAAGATTCTGCTGACGATTGATCTAACGGAATCAGTAGCAGATGAAGCTATTTCTTCAAAAACGGACATGATCGTTGCGTATCATCCTATTTTTTTCCGTCCGGCAAACCGATTAAATGTAGAGAATGCCTATGACCGAACGATTATGAAACTTATTCAAAAAAATATCGCGGTCTACTCTCCCCATACCGCACTGGATGCCGTTATTGGCGGAGTTAATGACTGGCTGTCCGATGGCGTCGGGGATGGCGAAGTTTCTGTTCTGCAACCTACGCCTAACTCAGATGCCGGACAGGGACGCCTAGTTACGCTGAAAAAACCGGTTAAATTAAAAACCCTTGCCCAACGGATAAAAAAACATCTAGGACTTGAAACCCTGCGGATTGCCGCTGCACCGGAAGATACTCTCATAGAGACCGTGGCACTGTGTGCTGGAGCAGGAACTGATGCGTTTAAGGGGGTTCGAGCCGATTGTTATCTCACAGGAGAAATGAGCCATCATAATGTTTTGGCCGCTACTTTAGACGGCTCGCATGTCATTCTCTGTGAGCACACAAATACAGAACGGGGCTACCTCCCGGTATTTAGTAAAATTCTAGACAAGGCATTCGGTAACGGAGTTGACATCTCCGTGTCGGAAATAGATTCTGATCCGATCAAATTTAACTGACAGAGGACTGCATAATATGGCCAAAAAGAAAAAATCAGCTTACGCCGAAGCCGGCGTGGATATCGATGTAATGATGAACTCGCTTAAGCGGATCGGAAAAAAGGTTAAGGCGACCAATACCAAAGGCGTAGTTAGTGAACTGGGCTCTTTCGGAGGCCTCTTTAAATCCCCCGGCAAAGAAAATCTATTGGTTAGTAGCGTTGATGGTGTAGGCACCAAACTTAAGGTTGCCAACATGGCTAACAAACATAACACCGTAGGCCAGGATCTGGTTAATCACTGCGTAAACGATATTCTTGTTCAAGGCGCAGAACCCCTGTTCTTTCTCGACTATCTTGGCGCTGCTGCACTGGAGCCGAAAGTATTTGAAGATGTTGTCAGCGGCTTCTGCAAAGCCTGTAAAGAAAACGGCGCGGCTCTTCTTGGTGGCGAAACAGCTGAGATGCCCGGCCTTTACCCCAACGGGGAATATGATCTTGTTGGAACCATCATCGGAACCGTTCAACGCAAAAAACTGATTACCGGGGAAAAAATTAAAAAAGGTGATGTGCTTATTGGCCTCCCGTCCACCGGCCTGCAGACCAACGGCTACTCCCTAGCCCGCAAGGTAATCTTTGAAAAGGCAGGAATGAAACTGACTGATCTGGTACCCGGCACCAAGACGACGTTTGAAAAGGCTCTTCTTGCCATCCATAAAAGTTATCTCAATCCTGTTAAAGCCGTGATGAAGAAAGTTAACATTCATGGCATGGCTCACATTACCGGTGGCGGACTCTACGATAATGTCCCACGCGTTCTACCTGATAATGTTGATGCTGTATTTGACCGATCCACGTGGAAAGTTCCGCCAATTTTCCAGTTTATCGAAGACGCTGGGAAGGTAGATCATGAAGAAATGTATCGTGTTTTTAACATGGGCATCGGCTATGTGATAATGGTCGGCAAAAAAGATGTGGAACAGACCATAAATATCCTTAAAGCCAATAAACAACGCGCCATCATCATTGGCGAAGTTGTTAACGGCACCGGGAAATCTATTCTGGTTAATTAATTCCGCTCCCATGGATTATACAATAGGCGTCCCCTGGGGCGCCTTTTACTTTTACAGTCCTGCTGTCACGAATAAGTTGGGTTTGAAATATTTCAATATCTGACTTGTCATTCTACGCAGGCTTTTAGTTGTCTGTTTGGCAACATGCGTACTCGGAAAGTAAAAACCTGGGAGCTTAAGCTCAAAAATCTATTCGATGAAATTGATGTCGAACTGGAGAAGCTGTATGGGGATCAGTTTACAAGACATCCAGCGCGACCCGCTGTAGGACAAACCTCTAATCCGGAAATGGATGGACTATTCAATGTAGGTGCCGCCTTTTCCGCGGGATTTGGATCTGAGTTTGGACCGGGATATGTCGTCGACATTCGCCTCTCTACTCTACAGCGCATCCCAACGGAACTTAAGGAAGAACTGCGGGACCGCGTTCAAGTCATGTTGACAGAAAAACTTCCAGAGGCCTTTCCCGGAAAAGAACTTCACGTGGTTCCGGAAAAAAAACATCTTCGCATTTACGGCGACTTGAGTCTGGATTAATAGAGTTTGGCTCCACTAAACAGTCGTTGGAGATTGATCCCTTCGAAGCAAAGCCGCCACTGAGTATCGTGGCGGCTTTTATAATTTCGTCAGTTATCCAGAAACAATCTGGCCAATCATGCTTAAGTATCGGATTCAAGCCCTGATGGTTTACTCACCATCAAGGAACCCCTCAAGCTTACGAATACGGGTCGGATGGCGCATTTTACGAAGGGCTTTTGCCTCAATCTGACGAATACGTTCGCGAGTTACATTAAACTTGCGGCCAACCTCTTCAAGAGTGCGCGGATAACCATCTACTAGACCGAAACGAAGCGTTAAAACTTCTTGCTCACGTTCTGTGAGGGTTTCAAGTACATCACCAATCTTTTCCTTCAGCAGGCTAAAGGCCGTCATTTCATCCGGCTTTTCCGCAGACTTATCTTCAATAAAATCACCAAAGTGTGTGTCATCGCTGTCGCCGATCGGACTCTGCAGAGAAATCGGTTGTTGAGCAATCTTCAGTATCGCGCGCACGCGCTCGACCGGAAGATCCATCTCATCCGCTAATTCTTCCGGAGTAGCTTCGCGCCCAAACTCCTGAAGCAGGCTCTTCTGAATTCGCATAAGCTTATTGATGGTTTCAATCATGTGTACCGGAATACGAATGGTACGCGCCTGATCCGCTATGGAGCGGGTAATGGCCTGACGAATCCACCAAGTGGCATAGGTGCTAAACTTATAACCACGGCGGTATTCAAATTTCTCAACAGCCTTCATCAAGCCCATATTACCTTCCTGAATCAGATCCAGAAATGACAGGCCGCGATTGGTATATTTCTTGGCAATACTGATAACAAGACGAAGGTTGGCCTCAATCATCTCCGTTTTGGCCTTCAGACCCTTGCGTAACCAGACCTTAAGTTCTGCATGATGCTCCATGAATTCTTTTTGATCCATGTGCAGATAGGTTTCAAGGTCTTTAATTTCTTTTCGCACAGCCCTTAGATCCGCTGTTGCACTTTTAGCTCGGCTTTTTTTAAGACGTTCAACCTCAGCCAGCAATTCCTTCATTTTATAGTAATGCTTATCTACTTCAGGAACCACGTCCTCAATGGCTTTCTGCTTAAAATGAAGTTGCTTAAAATATTCAGATAGACGTTCCTGAGCTCCGTCAAAAAGCTTCATGGCTTTCTTCTCTTCTGCGCTTCCCTTTTTCGCCTTTGAGTATTCGAGGTAATACTTCAGCTTTAGATCTCGATTTCGATCCATACCCTTGAGCACTTTGGAGAGTACATCAAAGTATTCTTCGCGGGTCATCGTGGACTCCGGATCGTTCGGATCTTTCAGAGCCTTATCGGAAATAATGCGATCAAAACGCTCTTTCCCCATTTCAAGCCGATCAATCACGCCAAGGTAGGCATCAGCCGCACAACCCAGACGATTGAACATTTTAGTTGTCGCATGTTCAGCTTCTTCAATGCGTTTGGAAATTTCAACTTCCTGCTCGCGAGTCAGTAGTGGTACCTGGCCCATCTGCTTGAGGTACATACGGACCGGATCATCCAGAACATCCGATTTTGCACTCTGCTTATCAGCCTGCTCCTTCTCCATACGAGCCTGATATTCCTCAACATCATCCTGACGGATAATATCAATTTCCATGCTCTGCAGAAGCCCAACGATCTTGTCGACATCCTCGACCACAACCTGATCTTCAGGAAAGGCCTCATTGATATCTTCAAAAGTAAGAAATCCATGATCCTGCGCCAACGCAATCAGATCCTTCATGCGGTCATTACGCTCTTCACGATCCATTAAAGAAACGCTATTGGACGCTACATCATCGACGGCAGCTACAGTTGCTGCTATCTTAGCTGTATCAATTTTCTTCGCTGTGGTTTTTTTCTGAACGACTACTGCTTCTTTTTTCACAGTCGGTTTTTTAGACGGGGCCTTCTTTGAGGTTTTCTTGGAAACCTTTTTCGCTGTGGTTTTTTTTGCACCCTCAATTTTCTTCCCAGGAGCCGCAGCTTTTTTAGCTACCTTGATCGATGCACTCTTCGTAACAGGCGCCTTTTTCGCTGTGGCCTTTTTTGTTGCGGTCTTCTTTGCAGGTACCTTTTTAGCTGCGATTTTTTTGGCAGGAGCCTTTTTCGCAGTTTTCTTGGATACACTTTTCTTTGCAGAAGTCTTTTTTTTCGAAACAGCCATGGGGCTCCTTTTTTATAAAAGTATACAGTTCACCCATTATAGGGAAGAAAGGCGATAATTAACAGGATCTGCGGCTTCCCCGTCAACGCAAACATTGAAAAAATCAGTTAAAGGCTTAAAAAAAGGATTTCACTTGCAAATTATTCCGCAACAAACACTATTTGCCGGATGAACTGCACTTTTAAATCCTATCCTTCACATCCGTGGAACCGGGGATGGACATTTGAGCCGCGCAACTGCCCCAGCAACATCCGTGAAAAGCAACCTGAGAAACTCTTTAAGGCATTGGAAACGATGGGTTCGATATCCTCTTGCGAGGAGGATGAAGCATGGAATTTGAACATTCCTATCCCGGAAAACAGCCGCCTAGCCCTTTTGTTCAACGGCTTCTGCGCCTACCTAAAAAAGAAAGATAAGTTGTACGCTGCAGAGGTTCTTATCCCAGCTCCCGGTATTATCTGGGGGCGAATCAGAGGAATTCCTATACCGGCCCTCTCTTCACGTAACAATCTACAAACCGAAGGGGCTCTCCAGTGGACGGAGAATCATTCTTCAACAATTCTATTAGAAGTACAGGAAAACAACTTCTGCCTTGTATGCAGCCAAACCTTAAAAGAAGCACAACAGATTGCTGGCAATTATCTTTCTCTGGACTTCGAAAAGGCTATCCGCCAAGAAGTTGATAACAGGCAAGGCGCAACCCATTTGTTTGAAGAGATGTCTCATCATGATGCTCTGGCCGTTATCTGTGTAGAATCCATGATGAAAGCCCTTCGACCGCCGGAGGGCAATATTCCCCATCTCTGGAGTCAGGCCTCCGACTCAACAACTCCGCACCTAAACATTAACGAAACATGCCCTCTGGCGCTTGCCTGGAGACACATCAACATTGATGTTGCTGAAGAG
>DATCZD010000095.1:0-11586 GCA_036526075.1 Pontiella sp.
TGTCGTAAAGATCTGAGTATAGAAAATCAGCTGTATGTGGCTGGAAGCCTAAAATCAACCACCCAACCATATGAAATGGGTGTCTATGGAAAAGTGGACCGAATTATAAAAAATAATCTGGCCTATATTGGGAATATCCTAGCTCTTCGCGAATGGTATCGCGTAGTGCGTTCCCGCTTTATACGTGACCAATTTGACCAGTCCGTACTTGATGGCGGGATGATGAACCTGAACCTGATTTTGAAAGAGAGGATCAAATGCTTAGACGATCTCTCATATAAGATGGAATATTCAAGCCAATGGCTGAAAGATAACGATAGAGTCATTGAAGAGCAATTACGCTTTGGGGCTTCCTGGTCGGACATTAAAAACAAACTTACTCAGGAAGTTCCGGATCAGAATGCAGATACTTTGGAACGATTTGCGGCCGGGTTTACGGTAGATGAAAGCTACATTGAAACCATTCAGGCGTTGGACCCTTCTCTCCGCAATGAGGGATGTAGCTGGCTTCAGTCTATTGTGGACAGTATAGAACAACTTTGGAGTTAAAAATTATGGGAAAGCTTTTTGGCACAGATGGGGTGCGAGATAAAGCAAATCAAGGAAATATGACCATTGAAACGGTCATGAATCTGGGGCGTGCTGTTGCGTTCTATTTCAAAAATATTGATAAGAGTGAGGTCCGTCCGACAATTGTTGTTGGCCGTGATCCGCGTTTAAGCGGATCCATGCTTGAGGCGGCTTTAAGTGCTGGCATCTGCTCAGCGGGCGTAGATGTACGTTTACTTGGAGTTGTTCCAACGCCCGCCGTTGCAACCATTGCCGAGCAGTCGGGGGCTGTTGCAGGAGTGATGGTTTCTGCCTCCCATAATCCATTTTTTGATAATGGAATCAAGGTGTTTAAGGGGAGTGGCTATAAACTATCCGATGAAGAAGAGTCAGCAATTGAGCATCTTTTTTTTGAAGAAAGTACAGAGTTGCCATTGGATGAAGATGTCGGACGAGTTTATCATCTGGAAGATGCCATCGAACTCTATGCGGATTTTTGCTTAGAAGATTTTAATGAAGACCATCCATTTAAGGGGATGACGTTGGTTTTGGATTGTTCCAATGGTTCAACAAGTCAATGTGCCGGTCCTATTTTTTCCGCGCTCGGTGCTGATGTTCATGTTATTCACAATGCTCCGAACGGGATCAACATCAATGAGAACTGTGGATCTCAGGACACACAGGATCTGTGTGAAAAAGTTAGAGAGGTAGGCGCCGATGCGGGACTAGCCTTCGATGGTGATGGCGATAGATTGATTGCGGTTGATGAAGAGGGGAATGAGCTGTCTGGTGATCAAGTTATGGCTATTTGTGCTAAGGCATATAAGGATGCGGGTTTACTTACTGGTCAACGGGTGGTTGCTACTGTCATGAGTAATGTAGGTTTTCATGACGCCATGAAAAAGCAGGGTATTGAGGTCTTTACCTCAGGAGTAGGAGATCGCAGTGTGATGGAGCTGATGACGGAATGTGATGCGGTTCTTGGTGGAGAGGATTCCGGTCACATAATTTTCTTTGATGTTCACACTACTGGCGATGGAATTATTTCAGCCCTTAAGCTGATACAGGCTCTTCGCCTGTCAAAACAACCTCTATCTTCATTGGGGAAGATCATGGTTCCTTTCCCTCAAAAAATGATCAATATTGATGTCAGAGAGAAGCCTCCAATTGAAAGCGTTCCATCAATTATGCAGGCGATTGCTGATGCTGAGTCAGTCTTAGGAGATTCCGGTCGTGTGCTGGTTCGTTATTCCGGAACTCAGAAAATGTGTCGCGTAATGGTTGAGGGACCAACCGAAGAAGAAACTGCTGCTATTGCAGAAAAATTGGCAGGGACTGTTAAGGCTAGCATCGGCTGAACTGTATTTTACTATGTCAAATAAACGAAAAGTAGAGCAGTTAGAAACCTATATGCTATCCATATTGGATGGTAGTCGGACAGGGAAATGGCCATCGACCTTGCGGTTATTTCTTAAGGTTCTTTCGGTTGTTTTCTCCATACTCGTCCGGCTCCGTGTGTGGCTTTATAAACATCGTATTTTACGTCCAAATACCCTCGGATGTCAGGTTATTAGTGTCGGTAACCTGACGGTGGGCGGCACTGGAAAAACGCCAGTAGTGGAGGTGTTTGCGCGTAATCTTCAGCAACAAGGGCGTAAAGTGGCCATTCTCAGTCGCGGCTATAAGAGTAAGTCTCTTCCGTTTCATCAGCAGATGATACAGCGCTTTAAGAGCGGAAAGATTGAAGCACCTCCGCGGGTTGTCTCCGATGGTAAACGTCTGCTTTTGGACTCCTGGACGGCTGGTGATGAGCCTTACATGTTAGCATCCAACCTCCCGGAGGTTGCAGTGGTAGTGGATAAGGACCGTGTAAAAGCCGGTAAATATGCCATTAAGGAGTTAGGTTGCGACACTCTGATTCTTGATGATGGATTTCAGTATCTCAAGTTGGGTCAGCGTCTTGATATCGCATTGGTGGATAGTACTAATCCCTTTGGTCATGGTCATCTTCTTCCGCGGGGTCTTCTGCGCGAGCCAATGAAAAACATTAAACGTGCCGGATTTATTTTTATTACTAAGTGTAAAGAGGGAGGTGCTCCGGAGCTAAAGGAACAGCTGCGCCGACTAAATCCTGTAGCGGAGATTTCGGAATGCCGCCATGCCGCAAAATATCTCAAGGATGTGTTCGGGGATCAAAACTATCCGTTGGAAAAACTAAAGGGCATGAAAATTGCCGCAGTTTCAGCCATTGCGGTTCCGGAGAGCTTTGAGAGTGCGCTACGTAGCTTTGGAGCTGAGATTGTATATGCCCGCCGTTTTGCTGATCATCACCGTTTTTCCCAACAGGAAATCATTAACACCATTAATCGAAGTATTAAACGTGGTGCTGAAGCGATTCTTACTACCGAAAAGGATGCGGTCCGATTCCCATTTGTTGAACGATGTGATATACCAGTGATTTATATGCGTGTAGAGATCGAAATGTTCAGCGGAGAAGAGGAATTTATGGATTGGATTTCTCGAATCTGTTTTAAATCACCTCGAGGAAACGGAAAGGCGGCTACGTTAAGTAACCGCCCTGTTGCAGAGGGAAAAGGTGAAGAAAAACCCTCCACTCAAACCGTTGTAGCCAACTGACCGGAATTTATTCCGACCGTTCAAAAAAAATACCCGCCTAAGAACGGGTATTTTTTTTAGGGAATAAGCGAGGCCTTAGGCGTGGTATTCTTGGATGGCCTGCACATCCCAATCATTTTTCTTAATATATTTAATGGCTTTGGCGGTGGCTTCGGCGCCGGAGCGGGTGGTCACGATCGGAAGTCCGCGCAGAATGGCTTCAGAGCGGATTTTAATTTCGTCAACTCTTGAGACCGGTCCTGACGGTGTGTTGATTAGTAGGTGAACTGCTTGGTCCTTCATCAAATCAATGACGTTGGTTCCGGCTTCGGCCAGTTTGGCCGTGACGGAGGCCTCGAGTCCGGCCTCCTGCAGAACCTTGGCTGTACCGGAGGTGGCGACCAGCTTAAATCCGAGATCGGACAGCTCTTTGGCTACATCGGTGATCCAGTCTTTATCGCGGTCTTTGCAACTGATGAAAACAGTTCCTTCAGCGGGCAGTACCTGGCCGGCGGCCAACTCGGCCTTCCAGAAGGCGAGCTCAAAGTTTTTGTCGATCCCCATTACTTCGCCAGTGGACTTCATTTCCGGGCCAAGAATCGGGTCGACGCCTGCAAAGCGATTGAAGGGGAAGACCGCCTCTTTAATGGCGTACCATTCAATTTTTGGCTCAAAACCGACCAGGCCGAGTTCCTTGAGCGATTTGCCCATAACGACCTGTGTGGCGATGTTGGCCAGCGGCACATTGGTGGCTTTGGAAACGTATGGAACTGTGCGCGAGGCGCGCGGGTTCACTTCGATGATGTACATTTCGCCGTCCTTGACTGCGAGCTGCGTGTTCATCAGACCGTGCACGTCGAGCTCCAGCGCGATCTTGGTGCAGGCGGCTTTGATCTGCGCGATCATCTCTTCGGAGAGCGTATAGGGCGGGATCGAACAGGCGGAGTCGCCGGAATGAATCCCGGCTTCTTCCACGTGTTCCATGACGCCGCCGACGTAGACGTCGGTGCCGTCGCAGACGAGGTCGACGTCGACTTCGATGGCGTGTTCGAGGAAGCGGTCGATCAGCACCGGGAAGTCGGGGCTGGCGTCGAAAGCCGCCTGTACGAACGGTTCGAGTTCGTCCTGTTCGTAGGCGACCATCATGGCGCGTCCTCCGAGCACAAAGGAGGGGCGGATCATCACTGGCAGGCCGATTGTTGAGGCGGCGGCTTTCGCTTCGTCCATGGTTAGCGCGGTGGCGGACTCGGGCTGTTTGAGTTCGAGTTTATCGAGCAGCTGACGGAATAGTTCGCGGTCCTCGGCGGCAGCGATGCTCTTCGGCGAGGTGCCCAGAATCGGGACCCCGGCGGCGAGCAGGCGGTCGGCGAGGTTGAGCGGGGTCTGTCCGCCCATCTGGACGATCATGCCGATCGGCTGTTCGGCTTCGTAGATGTTCATCACATCTTCGAAGGTGAGCGGCTCAAAGTAGAGTTTGTCGGAGGTGTCGTAGTCGGTGGACACGGTTTCCGGGTTGGAGTTGACCATGATGGCCTCGTAGCCCATTTCGCGCAGTGCCTTGACGGTGTGGACGCAGGAGTAGTCGAATTCGATACCCTGTCCAATACGGTTGGGGCCGGAGCCGAGCACAATGACGCTCTTCTTATCGGTCTGTCGGGTTTCATTGAGTTCGCCGTAGCAGGAGTAGTAGTAGGGCGTGGAGGCCTGGAATTCGCCGGCGCAGGTGTCGACCAGGCTGAAGACGGGGATGATGCCCATCTCTTTGCGCAGGGCGCGGATATCGTCGCCTTTGCAGCCGCGCAGCGCGGCGATCTGGTCGTCAGAAAATCCGTTTTTCTTGGCTTTGCGCATCAGGTCGGCATCCAACTCCCCGGCATCGAGGATTTCTTTTTCGATTTCGACGATCTGCAGGATGTTGTCGAGGAACCACGGATCCATGTAGGTCATCTCATGCAGCTTTTCGATGCTGTACCCTTTTTTGAGAGCCATTTTGATGGCAATGGTGCGCTCGGTGCAGGTGGTCGACAGGTAGTCGTCGAGGCGGGAGAGATCCACTTTGGCTTCGGCCTTGAGGTCGAGCCCGTCGACGCCGATTTCCAGCGAGCGGAAGGCCTTCTGCAAGGATTCCTTGAAGGTTCGTCCGATGGCCATGGTTTCGCCGACCGATTTCATGCTGGGGCCCAGCTTTGGATTGGCGGACGGGAATTTTTCGAAGGTAAAGCGCGGAATCTTGGTGACGACATAGTCGATGGACGGCTCAAAGCAGGCAGGCGTCTCTTTGGTAATGTCGTTGCGTAGCTCATCAAGAGTATAGCCTGCGGCCAGTTTAGCGGCCAGCTTTGCGATCGGGAAGCCGGTTGCTTTAGAGGCGAGGGCGGAGGAACGCGATACGCGCGGGTTCATCTCAATGATGGCCAGTCGTCCGGTTTTTGGGTCGATACAGAACTGTACGTTGGATCCGCCGGTTTCCACGCCGATGGTGCGCAGAGTTTTGAGCGAGGCGTCGCGCAGAATCTGGTATTCACGGTCGGTCAGGGTCTGGGTAGGGGCAACGGTAATGGAATCTCCGGTATGGATACCCATCGGATCCATGTTCTCGATGGCGCAGATGATGACGCAGTTGTCGTTCTTGTCGCGCATGACCTCCATCTCAAACTCTTTCCAGCCAAAGACCGATTCTTCGATCAGCACTTCAGTGGTCAGCGAGGCCTTTAGACCTCCCTCGGCGATGGTCATCAGCTCTTCCATGTTTTCGGCAATGCCGCCACCGGTTCCGCCGAGCGTGAACGACGGGCGTACGATGACAGGAAAATCTAGGTCTTCGGTGACGACACGGCGCGCCTCATCGAGGTTGTGGACTTCAAAGCTTTTAAGGCTTTCGATGCCGGCCTCTTCCATTGCGGTCTTAAAGAGATCACGCTCTTCGCCGCGCATAATCGCGTCGTATTTTGCGCCGATCATTTCCACTCCGTATTTTTCGAGGATTCCCTGCTCAACCAGCTTCATAGCAGTATTGAGTGCAGTCTGTCCCCCGAGAGTGGGGAGAATGGCGTCCGGTTTTTCTTTAATAATGATCTTTTCGACCGCTTCGGGTGTGATCGGCTCAATATAAGTGCGATCAGCTGTTGCTGGGTCGGTCATTATCGTTGCAGGATTGGAGTTAATCAGTGAGATGGTATATCCCTCTTCTCTCAGGGCTTTACACGCTTGTGTTCCTGAATAGTCAAACTCGCAGGCTTGGCCGATAACAATAGGGCCGGATCCGATGATTAGGATATGATTGATATCTTCTCTTTTGGGCATGATGTGCTCCTGACTCTTAAACAGCTTAAATTATTCCCACTCAATAGTGCTTGGCGGCTTGGAACTGATATCGTAGCAGACTCGATTAACGCCACGGACCTCATTGATAATCCGGTTGGAAATGGAGTCCATTACATCGTAAGGCAGTTTATACCAATCTGCAGTCATCCCGTCGCGGCTTTCCACCGCACGGACGGCGACCACGTTTTCATAGGTACGGTCATCGCCCATTACGCCGACGGACTGAACCGGTAGCAGAACGGCAAAATATTGCCATACATCAAGATGATTCGGCATTTTCATGATCTCTTCTCGAACGCGCAAGTCGGCCTGCTGCAACACTTCGATGCGCTCCGGGGTGATATCACCGATAATGCGTACGGCTAAGCCCGGGCCGGGGAAGGGCTGACGATCAACCACGTAGCTCGGTAGGCCTAACTCACGGCCGACTTCACGGACTTCATCTTTAAAGAGTTCTCGCAGCGGCTCAACTAGATCAAACTGGAGATCTTCCGGTAGACCACCTACGTTGTGGTGGCTCTTAATGGTAGCTGAAGGGCCGCCGATTGGAGAGACCGACTCAATCACATCCGGATAGAGTGTGCCTTGGCCGAGGAATTTGACCTTGTCGCTCAGGCCTCGGGCCTTTTCTGCAAAAACATCGATAAAGGTACTTCCGATAATCTTACGTTTTTCTTCCGGATCACTGACTCCGGTCAGTTTGCTCAGGAAGAGGTCGCCAGCGCGGGCTACGTGCAGGTCGATTCCAAAGGCATTTCCAAAGAGCTCTTCAATCTCTTCTGTTTCTTTATAACGCATTAGGCCGTTGTCAACATAGACGCAGTGCAACTGGTCGCCAATCGCTTTATGGAGCAGGGCGGCGACTACAGAAGAGTCAACCCCGCCGGAAAGGCCGAGCAGAACGTGGTCATCACCGACCTGATCCTGAATTTGTTGTACGGTGCTTTCAATGAACTTGGACATTTCCCAGTCGCCGGAGCATTTGCAGATGGAAAAGGCAAAGTTTCCAAGCATCTCTTTACCTTGTGGAGTATGAACTACTTCTGGGTGAAATTGTACCCCGTAAATATTGCGTTCAAGGTTCTGCATAGTGGCAAAAGGGCAATTTTCGGATTCAGCGATAGCTTCAAACCCCTCCGGAAGGGCTTCCACTTTATCACCGTGGCTCATCCAGACCTGTAAATCGGGAAGTAGTCCTTTGAATAAAGGGGAATCCTTTTTAATTTCCATCATAGCTTTCCCGTATTCGGCCTTGCTTCCGCGATGCACTTTACCGCCGAGCGTGTGAGCGGTCAGTTGCATGCCGTAACAGATCCCGAGAATCGGAAGTCCGAGGTCAAAAATGGCTGGATCGCACTTCGGGGAGTCTTTATCCGGAACACTGCACGGACCCCCGGATAAGATAATGCCTTTCGGTATGCGCGTCTTTAGCTCTTCGGCAGAAGTATCGAAGCGGATAATTTCACAATAAACCTTTTGTTCACGTAGACGGCGGGCGATCAACTGTGTAACCTGAGAGCCGTAGTCTAGGATGGCAATCCATTCAGGATGAGTCATGATTTATTTTCCTTCATTAAGTCGATGAATTCTTCGAAAAGATAGAACGGATCATGCGGACCGGGAGCGGCTTCTGGGTGATATTGCACGCAGAAGAGCGGTTGTTGTTTATGCTGTAGTCCGGCTACAGTGTTATCGTTCAGGTTAATATGAGTAATAGTCGCTACCTCGGGATCTACCGAATCAGCATCAATGCAGAACCCATGATTGTGTGAAGCAATTTCCACTTTGCGGGTGCGTAGATCCTGAATAGGTTGATTTCCTCCACGATGTCCAAATTTTAATTTAAAGGTATCAGCTCCCAGTGCACGACCCAACATTTGGTGACCGAAGCAGATGCCGAACATCGGAATTTTTGATTCGATCAGCTTACCTACCAACTCGGTAGTTTCCGGCGCGCCGGCCGGGTCGCCGGGGCCGTTGGAGATAAAGATTCCATCAGGGGAAGTTTTTAGAATTTCTGAGGCATCTGTAGTGTTCGGATAAACCGTACATTCGCAGCCGAGATCCTCGAAAATACGGAGTTGGTTCAGTTTAATACCGCAGTCAACAACCGCCACCTTATAGGCAGCATCCGCTTTTCCACCTTCGGGCCATACATATTTTTCATCAATCGATACTTCTGATGCCAAGTCGCGGCCAATCAGTCCTTCAGAGGCTTTGGCTTTGGCAACCAAATTGTCCTTATCAAAATCTTCTGTGGAAATGACACATTTCATTGCACCCTTATCGCGGATGTGCAGGGTGATGGCACGGGTGTCAATGTCATCGATACCAATTTTCCCGTTTTCATCCAGGTATTCGGCAAGCGATTTAGTTGCCTGCCAATTGCTGTGGATACGCGAACACTCGCTGACTACCAATCCTTGAGCGAAGATTCCGCGGGATTCCATATCTTTATCATTAATGCCGTAGTTCCCGATGAGTGGGTAGGTCATAGTTACAATCTGACCATGGTAGGAAGGGTCTGTAAGAATTTCCTGATAACCAGTCATGGAGGTATTGAAGACCAGTTCGCCATAAAATTCGCCCGAACCGGCAAATGCACGTCCTTCAAAGCAGGTGCCGTCTTCAAGTGCAATAATTGCTTTTTTCATTGTATTTTCCGCCTTTTATGTGTGTGGGCAAAACCTGTTTTTTCAAAATTCGGAGTATCATCCATGTCGAAACCCCTCCTTGCAATCCTTATATTGTCAAATGTTTCCGCGGCATAAGTTTTTCTTATTTTTAGCCTAAAAAAATAGGGTATTGACCTCAGGCTTTAAGCTCCATACACTACGCCCTCATTTTTTAAAAAGAAGCAGATTAACAGGAGCATTTTATTTATGAGCGATAACGCGAAAAGCGAAGTATCAGCGGTATGTTCTACCCACGCACTGATCTTTGAGTTGGAATATGTAGCGGCTAAAACCCGTTCCATTGAATTTAAATCAATTAAAAGTGCTGTAGGTACCAAAGGTGTTGAGTTGTCTCAGGTACAGTTTTCCCGCTCTGGCATGTCTCCGTTGCATCGTGCGGCGGTTACAGATGTTCTGCTTCAGGCCGGCAAGAAAGCGGATGCCATTGAGAAGGCTGTTGCTGAGGTTAACAAGGCTGTATCTGTCTACTGCGAAAGTGAAGCAGAACTGGACAAGGGGCTTGAAAAGCTGATTAAAGCTACACAGGCTCGTGGTATTCCAGTGATTGCCTTCACGGCTCTGCCTAAGGCGGATGCTAAAAACCTGATGGCTAAACTTGGTTTAGATGCAATGGGTGTTGAGCTGCTTATTCCGGAAGAAGTTAAAAGTTCCTTTCCGCGTGCCGATGACTGGTTGAAAATGCTGAAACAGTGCGATAAGGAGGGGGTAACTCTGGTTGCAGTGGTTTCTTCACAGGTTGCCTGTAAGGGTGCTTTAACCGCCGGTGCGGCATGTGTCGTGGTTCCTGATGAATATACAGCTTTTCAGGACTTCAGTGGTGCTAAGTTGATTCTAGACTCCCTGTCTGATGAAAAACCGGATACTATCCTTGATCTGACGTTGCGCATGCGATAAGCGCAGGATGCTCTTTTAAAAAGGCGTTTCGAGGTTCTCGAAGCGCCTTTTTTTAAGTAGGTATGAAAGGGATTCTATTGCTTCAATGGTTTTGGCAAAAGGCTAGATCTAGATTTTGGAGAGGAAGACGCTTGCCATGTCTTTTTCTTCTGTTTTTCCCAAAAACATTTTTTATCGCCGGTTGTAGAGTAGGGATAACAAGTAGGCAGCGCCTGATAGGATAATGATGGAAGCTCCGGCGGGGAGATCTGGCTGATAGCTGAGGCCGAGGCCGCCAGCAGTCAGCAGAGCGCAAAGGCCTGTGGCGAGCATCATCATGGGTCCCATGCGCTGACAGAAACGACCGGAAATTGCCGCGGGCAGTGTTAGCAGTACAATCACCATAACAATGCCGACGATGGAGACCATCAGTACAACCGTCAGGGCGGTAAGTGCCAGCATGAGAAAGTAGAAAAGCTGAGTGTTAATGCCACGTAGGCGGGCGAACTCTTCATCAAAGCAGACGGCTACAAACTGTTTGTGGAAAAGCAGGGCTGTGATGACGATGATCAAGTCCAATAGGCCGATAACTAACAGATCTTGCTGGGTGACTAACAGAATGTTTCCAAAAAGATAGGTCATGAGATCTTCGCCGTATCCGGGGGTTTTGGAAATAAACATGACCCCCGCTGCCATACCGAGTCCCCAGAAGGCACTGATCACGGTATCAATGCGTTCCTTAGCCTTTATATTGATCAGGCCGATAATGAAAGCGGCTCCGAGCGCGGCAATCATGGCACCAAACATTGGTGTCATAAAGGTCCATTCCTGAGTAACCTGCATATAGCGAGCAAAGCCCATGCCGCCTAGAACGCAGTGGGCAATGCCTCCGGCCAGGTAGGTAATGCGGCGGGTAACCACATAGGTGCCGACGATGCCGCAGGCAATACTGACAAGTAGTCCGGCCAATAGAGCATATTGCAGAAAGCTGTGCTGGATTAGAGCTTGGAAAAAATCAACCATGATTGTGTTCCTGGTCGTGTCGTACCATATGAACATGTTCGCCATACATGCCATGGATAACGTTTTCATCGATTTCACCGACCGGATGTATATAAACTTCGCGGTTTACACAGACTACTTTTTGCACATAACGGGAGACAAAGCCGATATCGTGAGATACGACAATAATAGTTAGCTCTTTATTAAGCTCCTGAAGTAGGTCATACAGCTCGCGCTCGACATAGTCATCCAAGCTGGATGTCGGCTCGTCCAACAAGAGCAGTTTAGGTTCTGAAACCAGTGCGCGAGCGATCAGTACCCGTTGACGTTGTCCGCCTGATAGGGCTGACAGTGGTCTATCTTGTAGTTTTTCCAGACCGACCCGCTCCAGCATATGTCGAGCGGCCTTGTGATCTTCTTTATTGTAAAATCCGATGTTTGAAGTTGTTCCTAAGCGTCCCATTAAAACTACATCGGTGGCAGTGACGGGAAACTTAGAGTCGAGGCTGGCATGCTGAGGAAGATA
>DATCZD010000096.1:0-5777 GCA_036526075.1 Pontiella sp.
CATTTTATATTCCCAAAGTTAGTTTTCGGACTGAAGAGCAGTCAGAGCGACTGTTCCTACAATATCTTCGACATAGCAACCGCGTGAAAGGTCATTCACCGGCTTGTTTAACCCCTGAAGAACCGGGCCGTATGCTCCGGCCCCCGCCAGACGCTGAACCAGTTTATACCCGATATTTGCCGCATTCAGATCTGGAAAGATCAACACTTGGGCATCACCTTCCAATGGGCTATCAGGCGCCTTTTTCTGAGCTACACCGGGGACAATCGCTGAATCTAATTGTAACTCACCATCAATAATGATGCCCATGTCGGCGTATTCTTCCTCAACCTTGGATTTCGCCAGTTCAACCGCTCTGGACACCTTTTCAACCATCGGGCCGCTTCCGGATCCATAGGAGGAGAAAGAGAGTAGTGCTACTTTGGGCGGAATGCCATAGTTCATTGCAGAAAGAGCGCTGTCCACGGCAATATCAGCCAACTGCTCAGCATTTGGATCAACAACCAAGGCACAATCAGAAAAGATGTAGATCTTATCATTTACATCCATGATGAAGAAACTGGAAACAGTTGCTCCCTTCTTCGCGGACTTAATTATTTGTAACGCAGGACGAACGGTATCAGCTGTAGAATGCGCCGCTCCGGAAACCAATCCATCGGCATCACCAGCATACATGATCATCATACCGAAATAGTTAACCTGCTTTACAGTCTCCAACGCCTGTTCAGGAGTAAGCCCCTTTGCCTTACGGAGTTCATAAAAAGTATCTGCATAGTCCTGTAGCTTTTCCGAGGTTTCCGGATTTATCACCGTTATTCCGTCAAGACTCCATCCCCTAGACTCAAAAGTCTGAGAAATCCTCTCTACGTCACCTAGGATAATTATACGAGCAATGCCTTCAGAGTTAATGGTATTGGCTGCTTCAAGCACCCGTTCATCGCTACCCTCGGGAAGAACGATACTCTTCCTTTTAGCCTTTGCACTATCAATTATTTGCTGAATAAAAACGCTTCGGTCCACTATCCTAATTCCCCGCTATAAGAGCTGTTTAAACCCCGATTTAATCGAAAATATCGGCAAAACCTATCAACTCGAAAATTTTCCGCAATCTAAATCGTGAGGATTATTAAGTATTTTGAATTTTAGCATTTCTCACCCACCCTCCTCTCAAACAGCGAACAAGATTGTAATAAATTAAAAACAAATCCTCTTTAAAACACTGTTGTTCCTTTGGAAATAAAAAAACCCGAAGCCTCACGGCACCGGGTTTTTTCGACCAACATGGCAAACTATTCTTATTCAGCACTGGCTTCTTCAACCACTTCTTCAGCCGCCGAAACAGCAACTGAATCAACCCACTCTAGAATAACCATCTCGGAGCTGTCGGAAATACGACGACCCAACTTAATAATGCGAGTGTACCCGCCGTTGCGATCTGCAAAAGCCGGGGCAACTGCATCAAAGAGTTCCTTAACGGACTTCTCGTTCTTCAGCGTGGCAACGGCCTGACGGCGAGCAGCAATAGTACCCTTTTTACCAAGAGTAACCATTTTTTCAGCAAGGCCGCGAGCAGCCTTAGCTTTCGGTGCAGTAGTTTTAATGCGTTTGTTATCGATCAGGGCACAAACCAAGTTGGACAGCAATTCATTGCGGTGCGCGCTGGTACGGCCTAGTTTTACAGTTTTCTTACGATGTCTCATTATTCCAACCTCTAGATAATTTAAAAGCTAGTCATCGAAGGACGAACTCTTGAGCAGGTCCGTATCGAAAGTCATGCCTAGCGACAGACCCATTTCCTGAATCTTTGCTTTAATTTCGTTGAGTGACTTCTTACCAAAGTTACGGTATTTAAGCATTTCAGCTTCTGTCTTCTGAGCCAGCTCACCCACTGTGGTAATATTGGCGTTATTCAGGCAGTTAGCTGCACGAACACTGAGTTCGATTTCGTTTACACTGATGTTTAGCTTCTTCCGCAGCTCTTCCTTCTCCATATCGATCTGCTTTTCGCTTTCTTCAAACTCAATTAGATCCTTGTCATAGGAGACAAACACATCCAGATGGTGACGAAGAATTGCCGCAGACATTGTCAGTGCGTCATCCGGAGAAACGCGGCCGTCGGTCCAGATTTCAACAATGAGTTTATCATAGTCCGTACGACGACCCACACGAGTATTCTCGGTTTCATATTTTACACGGCGAACCGGGGAAAACAGGCAGTCAACCGGGATTACACCGATTTCTTGACTTTCCTTCTTATTCAAATCAGCCGGACAGTATCCGCGGCCAATTCGAATTTCCATTTCCGCTTCAAACACACCTCCCTCAGCAAGGGTGCAGATCACAAAATCAGGGTTAAGAACATCAATCGTATCTGGAGTAATAATGTCACCAGCAGTCACTTCGCCGGGTCCTTCAACCTTAATCTTTGCCGTTTGAGTTTCGCGGGTATAGCTTTTAAACAGAAGCTGTTTAATATTCAGAATGATTTCAGTGACATCTTCAGTCACGCCATCCAGACTACAGAACTCGTGAGCAGCACCCTTAATTTTAACAGAAGACACCGCAGCGCCTTCCAATGAAGAAAGCAGTACGCGACGGAGCGAATTACCCATCGTGCGGCCGTAACCGCCCTCAAAGGGCTCTGCATAGAATTTACCGTAAGTGTCAGTGGAAACAGTTTCGTCTTTAACAACCTGCTTCGGCATTTCAAAACGACCGAGTCGTGTAGCCATAGTATCTCTCCTCCCAGAGCCGGGCATTAACCGGCTCGTATGGTGTTTAATTATTGGTTACTTATAAAATATTAGACGCGACGGCGCTTCGGCGGACGGCATCCATTATGCGGAATTGCAGTGCAATCCTTGATCGAAGTAATGGAAAGTCCAGCGGACTGAATCGCACGAACAGCGGATTCACGACCGGCTCCCGGCCCCTGAACACGTACTTCAACCTCAGACATTCCGTGGCTGATTGCCGTGCGGGCGGCATCCTGAGCTACAGTTGTAGCGGCGAAAGCGGTGCTTTTGCGGGATCCCTTGAAGTTACAGCGTCCAGCACTGCTCCAGGAAACCACATTACCTCGCATATCTGTAATGGAAACAATGGTGTTGTTGAAGGTGGTTTTGATGAACGCGATACCCAAAGGAACGTTCTTAGACCCCTTCTTACGTTTAATCGGCTCAATAACCTCATCAGCCAACAACTCCGCAGCGGTAGGAAGACGATTCTTCTTTTCTTCCGCTTTAACTTCGGTAGCTGCAGCTACTTCTTCTTTAACTTCTACATTTTCTTCTGCCATGGGAATAATCCTTCTTTAAGCGGTCCTATCTGGATGCAGCTTTAGCGGCGGAGCGGGCTTCTTTTCCGCGAACAACGCCAACAGTTCGCTTGGAACCCTTACGGGTACGGGCATTGGTTTTAGTACGCTGACCACGAACCGGCAACCCGGCACGATGGCGACGACCGCGATAAGAACCGATGGAAATCAGTCGACGGATATTGGACGAAACCTCACGACGCAAATCACCTTCGATATTATATTCATTCTGAAGAACCGCAACCAAACGCTGAATATCTTCATCCTGAAGATCATCTGCTTTCATTTCTGGGTTCAGCTTGGCTTTTACGCAAATCTCTTTTGCGGTTGTCGGGCCGATACCGTAGATGTAGCGAAGCGAGTATTCCAACTTCTTCCTACCGGGGATGTCTATACCGAGTACACGTGGCATTTGTTAAACTCCTAATTACTTATCCTTGGCGCTGTTTGTGGCGCGGGTTCGTGCAGATGATACGAACAATACCTTTACGGCGGATCACCTTACACTGTTCACACATTCTTTTTACTGAAGCTCGTACTTTCATCTTATTGCTCCTGGTTTATCACCAGACGCCCTTTAGACATGTCATAGGGCGACATCTCAACTGTCACTTGCGCATCGATTTTTGGCCGCTTACAACCAAAATCGTCACGCCTCAAAAATGCAACGAAACGGTGGCCGTTGCCTAGTTCTGCGTCAAAAGCGTGTTTGTCTATCACGGACAGCAAGCGGGCGTCTAGTAAAATTGTCTCTTTTTTCTCCATATGGAATTGATTCGTCTTTCTTGGAAAAACGGGACGAGGAACCTACCTGTGGAATTACATCAACGCAACCCCTGTTTCGCTATTTTTGCAGGAAAAATATAATCAAGGCTCTAATAGCGGTAATTCAACTGCAACATAGAGACGGTTTGGCTCTCCGCAAGTTCATCATTAACAAAGCGAATTGCTGCCGAACCGGAGAGTTTAGAGGAAAAATCATATCGACATCGGGCAGTAATAAAATATCGACCCTCTTTATTTAAAACACTGGTATTTCCATTTAGATCTTCCTGATAATCATGCACACCCTGGCCCGTCAGCGTCCAGCGCGGGGCAAAAAACCACTCAAACCCATATCCGCCCTGATAAACCAATCGTGCCGAGCCAACTCGATAGGAAGGCAGGTATCCATTTCCGCCAAATACATAAAACGTTGCGTCCCCCCCAACTTCCCGAATAATGCGTATATTGAATACAAAAGCACTTTCAGAACCAGACTCTTCATAAGAGGCTTCCGCAATACCGATCGATATCTGCCAAATCGTCGCATAATCCAGCCGACTTTCTGCTCCGACCTCGATATTAAGGATTCTTCCCAGCTCGTCATCACTGATTTGTTGGCGATAACCCGCCGTCGCCGTCAAAACCGTTTTATCTGAATACCAGTGCCGAAGGGTTGCCCCAACATGGTGCTCCTGCCACTCCTCTTCATCATCTGCTCCGGTCAAAACATTCGTTGCAACCACCTCCTCATGATAGTGCGCACCCTCATATACCGGATGAAACGTCAGTTTTTCAGATACGCGCTTTTGATATCCGACATTTGAGGTCAGCATCAGCCGACGGGTAGACTGATCGATGAGAACGGTTTCTATAGATCGCTCTGGAATAGTGCCGTCCGTATTATAGGGATTTAAATTTAAGATTTTCCGGTAATCGACCCCGACCCTCCATATCAACGGCGTTTCATCAGATGAAATTGATGCCTGAGAGGAATAAAAGCTGTCATCCTGTTCGCTAAATTCGGAGTAGGAGCGGTAACCGAAAAGTCCCCGAATTCGGAATCGATACCGGGCCGGAAGATTATACACTTCAAGACCACCAGAACCCTCTGTATAGTGATCGTCCAAGGTCTCTCCGCCTTCCCCAAAGCCAATTCGGGTGTCATGTGCTACCAAGGCCTCGACAAGTGGACGGACCGTTATACCACGCCACTGAACGCCCTCAATATTGTCGGCATACTGAGCGAAAAGGGTCACAGGAAAAATAAAAAGTATGAATTCAGCTACGCCAATGCGTTTCATCAGAAGACCCGTTCAGGAACATACACCACATCGCCATTAAAGAGCTGTATATCAGCCGAGGCACTGCCCCCTCTCCCGATCGCATCAAAATCAACCGAGGTCTGAACTTTTCTTCCATAATTATCCGTGCGCGTAACGCGCACATCCGATTTCTTGGCACTTTTGGAAAAACCACCGGCACCTTGAATCGCCGCGGACAGCTTCATCCCCCGCGCACCAGCCAGTGGCACGCTCCCCGGACGGCTAACATGGCCCATGACCGTTATTCTCCCATACTCCCCGACCCCTGCTGTTTCAACCATAGACAACATGATGACCGGAGCATTTACATAATATGGCCGGTATTTTTTAGCAATGACCTTACGGGCGGCATGAAGTCGAAGAGCGGAAACCTC
>DATCZD010000097.1:0-19180 GCA_036526075.1 Pontiella sp.
ATCCAGCATTAAATCCGCTATATCGAAATACCTTTGGATTCGCAGCTTATTGCTCTGTCCATAGCCTACAGGATCGTTTCCGCCATTTTCCTGTAGGAACGTGGCCTCGCGGAGTATTCCCAGATCCGGCATGCCCGTCACTCGCTCATACAACCCTAACCGCAGTTCAGACAGCGTCGCCGCATAGCTCGGATCCCCTGCCAGATTGGTGGTTTCAAACGGATCCGCGGATAAATCATACAACTCCTCGCCCTGCCGAGGTTCGAAGAAGCGGCTTTGCACCGCATTCAGCTGCCCGGCGTCATACATCTGCTTCCATTCTTTCTGAGCCTCCATTACATAGCGATATTTGTTGTAAAGCGCATAAGGATAGAACGGTTCGTAGTGTCGAATATATTTGAAGTTGCCCTTCCGCAGACTGCGTATCGTGTTGTAGCCCTCATCAAACCGTTCAGCAGAACTAAAGACCTCATCGTTCGCGTTGAGTTTCGAGAGTGTCACCCCCGGCCCAATGAACGGCTTCCCGTCAATCTCATTAGGCACGCCGAGTCCAGCCAGGTTCATGATCGTCGCACTTAGGTCTTCAAAACCGATAAAGCCGCTCACCCGGGTTCCGGCGATCGCCGGAGTCAGATGCTTCCAATTGTCCGGAACATATACCACCAGCGGCACGTGCAGACCGGTTTCGGTGATATACCCCTTGCTGCCCGCCACGGTACCGGCGTTGTCCCCTACGAAAATAATAAACGTATCGGCAAGTAACCCGTCCGCCTGCAGCGCATTCACTATCCGACCTACATCACGGTCCACACTCTGGATGATATCGTGATATTTGGCATAGGTTTTACGAAATGTCGCGGTATCGGGATGAACGGGATACAGGTTGATCGAATCCGGATCGGTAACGGGGCTATTTATATCGGTAAACGTTTGAATTGAAGATTCATGCGAAGAATAGATGGTTTGAACATGGTAAAAGGGCATGCTCGGAGCGGGCCGATTGCGCCATTCATAAGAGACGTTGTTGTTGGCGAGGATTTTGTCCCAGGTTGCACTGGTGTTGTACGTGACATTTTCGTCTCGTTTATTCGAGGTGCTCGTATAGTAGCCAGCACTTCGCAGATAGGCTGGGAACGCCTGCAAGCCGTTGGAAAAGCTAACGTCTTTTGCTGACCGATGCCAGGCTATGCCGTACCGGACCGGGTTGCAGCCCGAAATCAGGGTTGATCGGGCCGCAGAACAAACAGCTACGCAGCAATAGGCATTGTCGAAGATCAGTCCCGAACTCCCGAGACTCTCGATGTTCGGGGTCGCAGTTCCATAGACAGGGTCATACATATCGTACCAGTGTTTACTACAGTCCTCGGCCAGAATCAGCACAACATTAGGCTGCGCCACCGGCGGGTTTGTGGTCGTGGTAGTTCGATAGAATTGATTGGACACAACAGCCGGAATCAACAATTCCGTGGCGACCTTTCCTGACAACACGAACCGGTTGGACCAGTTGCCTGCAACCAGATCATTGGTTTCCTGCACAAGAACAATCTCTCCTGCAGGCAGGTTGCTCATTTGGAGGAACATATCACCCACGCCATCAATGCCGAGGCCCAGTTGCTGAGATGCCGGAGGAACAGGAGAGGCGACAACCTGAACAGCATTGAAAGGGCCGCGGTGAGCAACACTTTCGCCGGACAGCACTGTTTTCCATTCCCCGAGAATCGTGCCGTCGGTATGAGCCATTACATTCGGAAACACAACATAGCTGCTACCTTGCAAAAACGGGGCATCCGATTCGCTCGGGGTTCCATCAGCAAGCGCCCAAGGCGTCCAGCTTGCCCCCCCATCACTACTGACACGAAATTCCGAACCGGCATTATTATACTCCCATGTCGCATAGAAATAGAGATCCGCAGAGGAGGATGGCTCCAGCCCGCCTATCGTGAAGCTGCTATCGTCGGGGTTTCCGGGAGTACCTGTACTGCTCAAAAAGGCACAGGACTGGAAAAAGCCTGCCGTGCCCGCGCCGGTAATCCGGAACGTGTCTGGCAGGTCATTTTCTCCGCTCGTGAAAACCTGATTCCCCGTCAGTTGGAATGTGACACCGGAGATATCACCGTTTTCATCCTGAAGATTGGAATAAAGCGCGGAGTCTCCTACCGCATTCCAGGTCACTCCGCCAGCCTTTCCCACCACGCCAGCCAAGCCTCCGGAAGAGGGTCCGTATACCGAAGCATCGCTCGTTATATCAATATTCACTACGACTTCTGCCCTCAAGGGGCCTGCGAAGGCCAATAACATGAAACAATAGGTCATGACGAGATCTTGAAATTTTCTCACAGTTACTTCTCCGCGCTACTGATCCCCTAATCCACGCCAATATCCCTGCGTGCCAATCGTGGTTTTTAGGCATTAATACCCCATAGTCTCGCACAGTTCAGTCTTTATCAATCCCATACAGATTCAAATGATAGGAAATCCTTTTCAGGGGCTCGGACACTCGCCTCGGGCAATCCCTCCGAAAAGCGGTTCCACAATAAAGCATGCAAATCAAGATCCGCCTTTTTTCAACGCTTGTATCTGGGTCTACTCAAAATAAGAGAGATCCCACCAAACAAACAATGGCGCGATAGCAACCGTCCGCACAAATCGCACGGATTCACGAACAAACCATTTGCAGACCTTTAAATAGTCCTCGTTATCCCGAAGCTTTAGTGTTTAATTCACGTTACGAGGAATTTATGTATGACCAAAAATGATATTTTACGTCGTGTCCGCTATGCTTTAAACATTGATGACATCAAAGTTGCGTCCATTATTACCCTTACCGGACGAACCACAACAGCCGATGAAGTGACCAGCTGGTTAAAAAGGGAAGATGAAACCGGGTATGTCGAAATTTCCGATTCGATACTCTGCCGTTTTTTCGACGGACTGATTATTGAAAAGCGCGGACCTCATCCGTCCGGCAACATACCGGAGCCACTGGGATTTCTGTCGAACAATGAAATCCTGAAAAAACTGCGCATTGCTTTAGAGTTAAAAGAAACCGATGTACTGAATGTTTTTAAGAAAGCCGATTTTGTAGTCACCAAGGCAGAGTTGGGTTCATTCTTTCGAACGGAAGGTCATCGCAACTATCGCAAATGTCCAGAACAGGTTCTGCGCAAATTTATCCATGGCCTGAGCAAACCTAACGAAGCCTAGTTGACTTACGTTCGCCGAATAAAAAATCACCGGTAGCTCAAGACATAGACCCCCTCGGCCACGAATAGAGGTCTTTTTGGTGACTAAAGTAAGAGTCCGGCGCGAACAGTTGCGGCGATATTGGGACAGCGGCACTCCGCAATCAGTTTGAGCGCAAACTCAAACGCGGTGCCGGGTCCCTGACTGGTAATAAGGTGCCCATCCACCACTACATCAGTATCAACGGGTTGAACATCAGACGGAAGATTTTCTTCAACACCGGGATAGCAGGTGAACTTCTTTCCGACCAGAATGCCAGCCGCATTCAGCACCAATGCGGCAGCACAGATAGCTCCAATCCACTTCCCTTTGGCATCAAAGTCACGGAGGGCCTGCTGAACGCCCCCATGCTCACAAAGGGCCATGGTTCCGCCCACCCCTCCCGGCAGCACCAGGGCATCAAAGTCATTCGGATTAATCTGGTCCCAAGTCGTATCCGGAGCAAACTTTACCCCGCGTGAAGCCTCGACAATCCCCGCCGACAGCCCTGCCGTCGTTACATCTATCTCAGCACGACGAAGCGTATCAATAATGATTACGGCCTCCATTTCTTCGCAGCCGTTTGCAATAGGAACCAATACCCGCATGATGCCTCCTTATTTGGGTTTACCCTGCTACTTTACACAATCCGTCAACCACCTGTTCACGGAGTACTTCTGCAATGGGTTCTTCAAATGTTTCCTGAAGCACTTCTATCAGACGCGACCCGGCACACACTATGACGCCATTTACATTCATCAGATCTTCAGGAAGATGGGTGCCGAGAAAGCAAAGAACAGAATGAACCGGCACATTGCCGCATCCCATATCATTGAGAAATGAAACAAGTTCAGCTGATGCGGTTTTCACCTGCCGTAATGGAGGACGAGATGGTTCTTTACCGCCGGCATAAAGTTTTCCTTCACAGAATTCAACGGAGCCCTTCCAGCTTTTGGTTTCCACCACAAACGCTCCAGCCGGCCCGATAACAATATGATCAAAGTCCTGCCCGTTGCTAAGGCGCAACCCATTAAAAATGGTGTATTCGGAAGATAGAAAAGAGAGTTCACGCGCAACCCATTCTTCTCCCTTAGCACCTTTAAGGAAATTGCCTAGGCGACGGTCTCCCCAGGCCATAAGAAAAGCTGTTCCGACAGCAACCAGAACAAATAGAACACCCACTTGATTTGTCTTCAATACGGGAACCGGAAGCGCGGCCCGTACCAGATAGCCCGTCAAAAAGCAGACCACCAACAACGGCCAAAAAGCCCGTAAGAGTCCCAGAACCCGCGGAGCCTCACCCGGACTCCCATAAACCCGCGCAAAGCGGGCGCTCAACGGTTCATCTGTATGCTTTTTGGACATTACAGCCCCAGCACATCCTTCATACTATAAAGCCGTGCATCCTTATCAGCAGCCCAGGCAGCTGCCTGCAATGCCCCGATTGCAAATACATCACGACTGGTGGCACGGTGCGAAAGTTCCAGAAGTTCTCCCATGCCAGCCAGCATAACCGTATGGTCACCCACAATATCGCCTCCGCGAATCGCATGGAACCCGATCTCCTGCTCCGGGCGCTCTCCCGGCAGACCGGTGCGACCATCCACTTGAACGTCTTTAAGATTCCATTCATAGCCATCTGCCGCAGCCTGACCCAACATAAGTGCAGTTCCGCTGGGCGAATCTTTTTTCATATTGTGATGCCGCTCAAGAACCTCAATATCATAGCCCTTGCCCTTGAGCGCACGCGCCCCCGCTTCTACCAGATTGCAGAGCAGGTTAACCCCCAAACTCATATTTCCGGATAGCACAACAGCAGATTTTTCAGCGGCCGCATCAATCGCGGCCAATTCTTCTTCATTCAAGCCTGTTGTGCCAATCACCCAGGCTGTACCCCACTTTGCAATACGCGGAGCGTTGCCTGCGGTACCAAAGTGAGAGGAAAAGTCAACGATCACATCCGCGGTCGGTCCAACGTCCTCCAAGTTGGAAATTACCTTCACTCCGGCCTCTTTAGTTCCCGCCATTAAACCGGCATCTTTTCCAAGCTCGGCATCCCACAGATCAACGGCTCCATATAATTCCAACCCCGGAACCTTTTCTTCGATAATGCAACGGATTAGTGCTTTTCCCATACGTCCGCACGCACCTTGAATTACAACTTTGATCGCCATTAGAGTACTCCTGCACTTTCAAGCGTTGCGCGCAGCACCGCTTTGTTTTCATCCGTCGTCGAACACATCGGCAGACGATAGGTTTCTTTAATCATGCTTTTCATCGCCAACGCCGCCTTGATTGGAATCGGGTTGGTATCAATAAACAGATCATCAAAAAGCTGTGCATATTTATCATGTAGCACCTGAGCTTTATCATAGCTACCGACCAACGCCGCCTGAACCAGTGCGACTACTTCAGCCGGGATAATATTGGAAGCCACGGAAATCACACCGCAGGCTCCTTCCTTAATCATTGGAAGCGCAAGAGAGTCGTCGCCGGACATCACTTCAATATCGCACAGCTTTTTTATTTCGGTTACGCGATTAACAGATCCGGCGGCTTCTTTTATAGAAACAATGTGTTTATGCTTTGCCAGCTCAGCCACAACCTCCAATGGGATCTCCCGTGCAGAACGCCCCGGAACATTGTAGAGCACAACCGGAACTCCCAAATCCGCCACCGCGGAAAAATGCTGAATTAATCCGGAATTATTCGGCTTATTATAATACGGGGTCACCTGCAGGGTTCCATCAACACCGAAAGCCCTGACAGCTTCCGTCAACTCAATGGCTTCAGCCGTGGAATTGGCGCCGGTTCCTGCCATGATTTTACAACGACCTGCCGCCGTTTCAGTAACGCTCTTGATGACCTGAAGATGCTCATCCGTACGAAGAGTTGGGGATTCCCCCGTTGTGCCCACCGGAACAATGCCATCTACTCCGCCGGCAATATTAAATTCAACGAGCTCCGCCAGCTTTTCAAAGTCCACATCACCGGCATCCGTAAACGGTGTAACCAATGCTGTATATACTCCTTTAAAATACATCACTCTTCCCTTTACACATTGAAGGACTTCAAGCCATCAAAGTCCAGTGTTGTAAAATGATCCTCTACGGTTTCCGCACGGCGGATTTGAACCACATCTCCATCTTCACGCAACAGCAGCTCAGCTGATCGCAGCTTAGAGTTATAATTAAAGCCCATTGAGTGTCCGTGTGCGCCGACATCATGAATGATCACAAGATCTCCAATGTCTACCTGAGGAATAGCGCGATCAATCGAAAACTTATCATTGTTTTCGCAGAGCGATCCGGTCACATCGCAAATAAAATCGCACGGGGCATCCTCTTTCCCGGCTACGGAAATATGATGATATGCCCCATAGAGAGCCGGACGCATCAAGTTGGCCATACAGGCATCAAGCCCAACAAACTGCTTGTAGGTATTTTTCTTATGTAGCACCCGGCTAACCAAATAGCCATAGGGGCCGGTAATGCAACGGCCACATTCCATGCGTAAATCCAGCGACCTCAGCCCTTTGGCGACAATCAGCTCTTCATACAGCTTGCGAATTCCTTCCCCTACAGCCTGAATATCAACAGGGTCGTCTTCTGGTTTGTACGGAATGCCGATGCCACCCCCGATATTCACAAACTCAAATTCAATGCCCAGCTCATCAGAGAGTTCGCCAACCAACTCAAAAAGCAGATGAGCTGTTTCAACAAAATAAGCACCTTCCAGCTCGTTCGACGCCACCATTGTATGCAAGCCGAAACGCTTTACTCCCTTGTCACGAAGCATACGATACCCTTCAAACAGCTGTTCGCGGGTAAATCCATACTTGGCCTCTTCTGGATGCCCAATGATTGCATTTCCGCCCTTGAGAGCTCCCGGATTATAACGGCAGCAGATCAACTCCGGCAATCCAACATGCTGCTCCAGATAATCAATATGTGAAATATCATCGAGATTTATAATGGCGCCCAACTCCTTGGCCTTCTGATATTCATAAGCCGGTGTATCGTTGGAAGTGAAAATAATTTCTTCACCGGTCACACCAACACTTTCCGAAAGCAGAAGCTCAGGATAAGAGGAGCAATCTGAGCCAAAACCTTCCGACTTAAGAATTTTCATCAGATACGGGTTCGGAGCGGCCTTGACCGCAAAATATTCCTTAAAGCCTGGATTCCATGCAAACGCCGCTTTCAAACGACGTGCGTTCTCTCGAATAGCCTGTTCATCATAAATATGAAATGGAGTTGGATAGCGCTCTGTCAGCGCCTCTAACTGCTCCTTGCTTAGGGGGATTTCCTTTTTTGCCATGATTATCTCCTGAAATTAATGGGCGGAACTATACAGGAACCAACCGCATTTCCAATGACAGGAAGACACAAAAAAGGGTTTTTCCATGATGTGGAAAAACCCTCTCCTGTCCTTGAATAGTACCCTAACCTTCGTTTTTCATCGTTGCTAAAACGCGGAGGCGCAGAGCATTAAGTTTGATGAACCCGGTTGCATCAGACTGATCGTAACCACCGGCCTCGTCGAAACTGACGAGTTCCGGACTGTAAAGAGAGTACGGCGATCTGCGGCCGCAAACGTGCACACCTCCCTTATAGAGCTTGACGCGCACGTCACCAGTAACATTTTCCTGACTCTGAGTAATAGCGGCCTGAAGCATTTCGCGCTCCGGAGCGAACCAGAACCCGTTATAGACCAGTTCGGCATATTTTGGAATAAAACCGTCACGCAGATGCATCACTTCGCGATCCATGCAGATCGATTCCAATGCGCGGTGGGCCGCCTGGAGAATGGTGCCCCCAGGTGTTTCATATACACCACGGTCTTTCATACCGGTAAACCGGTTTTCAACAATGTCAATACGACCAATCGCATGCTCACAACCGATCACATTCAGCTTTTTCAGTAGCGCAGCAGAACCGAGCTTTTCACCATTAACAGCGACCGGAATACCTTTTTCAAAGCTGATTTCAACATATTCCGCTTCGTCGGACGCCTGACTCAGTGGCTTGGTCATACACCACATATCTTCGTCCGGCTCATTCCAAGGATCTTCCAGAATGCCCCCTTCGAAACTGATGTGAAGCATATTACGGTCCATGGAATAGGGCTTGGATGCGGAAACCGTGGTCGGCACGCCCTTCTCTTCCAAATATTTGATCATATCGGTACGCCCTTCGAACGGAAAATCCTCCGGCATACGCCACGGGGCAATGACCTTGATATCAGGCTTAAGTGCGTAGGCGGTCAACTCAAAACGAACCTGATCGTTACCCTTGCCGGTTGCACCATGACAGATCGCCTCTGCTCCTTCTGCATTGGCAATATCAATCATGCGTTTAGCAATTAACGGACGGGCGATAGAGGTTCCCAACAGATAGGTACCTTCATAGATCGCATTGGCCTGCATCATTGGATAGATGAAGTTCGCAGCAAACTCTTCCTGAACGTCGTCGACATAGCATTTAACCGCGCCATGCTTCAGGGCTTTTTCTTCAAGTCCATCTAGTTCCTCTTCCTGCCCGACATTCGAACAGTAGCAGATCACCTCTGCGTTATATTTTTCCTGGAGCCAAGTCAGCAAAACTGTGGTATCAAGACCACCGGAATATGCGAGTACTACCTTCATCGTATCAGTACCTTTCTAAGTTAAAATGGGATATCGTCTTCAAAATCATCAAAGTCAGCCGGAACATCCGCATCGGAAACCGGCGGTTTGTCATCGCCACCAGCTGCGGCTGCGTCAGCCGCCTGAAGGCGCCAGCACTGCAGGTTATTGAAATAACGGCCATTATATTCACGGCCGCGAATGTCAAAGGTTGCTGTAACTTCCTGACCAACCTGAACGGCATCCAAAAGGCTTACCTTGTCCTGCACACATTCCAGACAAATATCCTGCGGATATTTTCCGTCCTCGATAGTCACCACAAATTCACGCTTGGTAAAACCACTCGCAAAAGTCTGTGCGTCCTGGATTACCTTGACCTTACCAGTCAAATCATATGCCATATTCCTGATCTCCTTGTTTTAAATCATTTCCCCATGCCACATTGGCAAGGATTGGTTGACTGTTCCGCCATTTCATCGTGCAATTCAGCACATACTTCACCAATCAGGATCAATGCCTGATCAATCTCCTCCTGAGAAACATTCAGCGGAGGTAACAGGCGGAGGACATTACCCGCAGTCGCCAAAGCAAGCATCCCTTTTTCCTGCAACTTTTTCTGTAACGGAGCAGCCGGAACATCCAGCACCAATCCGAGCAGCAACCCCAGACCGCGCACCCCGGAGATCCACTTCTTATGCTTAAGTGCAATCCCGCAAAGCCCTTCCACAAAATAGGCCCCCATCATCATGGTATTCGCCAGAAGCTCTTCCTCTTCAATCACATCAATCACAGAAAGAGAGGCCGCGCAGGCCAACGGCGTGCCACCGAAGGTTGTGGCATGATGTCCGGGTTGGAAGACATCCGCCAGTTTTTCTCCGGCAACAATCGCGCCGATCGGAAACCCGTTCCCGAGACCCTTGGCCAAGGAAAACGCATCCGGCTGCAGATCATAGTTCTGGAATCCAAACCATTTTCCGGTACGCCCCATTCCCGCCTGCACCTCATCGCATAACAGAAGAATACCCCGTTCATCACAGAGTTTGCGCAAACCGGCAATAAATTCGGGTTCAGCAGGAATGACCCCGCCTTCACCCTGCAATGCTTCAATCAAAACTGCTGCGGTTTTAGGGGTAATGGAATCCTCTACTGACTCAAGGTCATTAAAATTAGCATAAGCAAAGCCTTCAGGAAGCGGCCCGAATCCGGTTTTAACCTTATCCTGTCCGGTCGCAGTCAGCGTAGCCAAAGTACGACCGTGAAAAGACTGCCGCATCGTGATGACTTCATACCTACCATGCTCGCTACCCCACAGACGCGCCAGTTTGATCAGCCCTTCATTGGCTTCCGCTCCGGAATTGCAGAAAAAACATTTGGCACCCGGAATTCCGGCACGATCCGCTAGCTTTTGAGCCAGAATCGGTTGCTTTTCGTTGTAATAAAGATTGGAAACGTGAACCAGAGTTCCCACCTGATCCTGAACGGCATGTACCATTTTCGGATGGCAGTGCCCGATATTGGTAACAGCGATACCGGAAACAAAATCGAGATACTCATTCCCGTCGGCATCCCACACATTGGATCCTGAACCCTCGACCAGCGCAATATTCGGTGCATATGTCGGCATCACATGTTTATGTTGTAGCTTTGCTATTTCCCCTGTATCCATCTCTCTACTCCGTAATTTCTGTTCCGACACCTTCAGATGTGAATAGTTCAAGCAACAAAGAGTGCGGCATTGATGAGTCGATAATATGCGCCTTCTTGATACCCGACTTCACGGCTCCCACCATACCGCCAATTTTAGGAATCATACCGCCGGAAATAATGCCCTGCTCAATCAGCTCATCCACCTCATCCAGATGAAGCGAGGAGATCAGAGTCGACTTATCCTCTGTGTCGCGCAGTAGCCCTGGGACATCAGAAAGAAAGACCAGTTTACGGGCTTTCAACGCGCAGGCAATTGCTGTAGCGGCATCATCGGCATTAATATTGTAAAGATGTCCATCTGACCCTTTACCCAATGGCGTAATTACCGGAACAATATCCGAGTGGAGATATGCCTGAATCGGTTCAACATCCACATGGTTCACCCTCCCGACATATCCCCAGTCAAGTTGCTCGCCGGTTTCCGGATCCGAACCCGTCATCTTATCAACATGAATAATATCCTCTCCATGAATCCCGCGGGCCTTTCCATGAAACTGCTGAATAATTTTTACAATATGCGGGTTTACTTCGCGGTTCAGTACCTTTTCCACCACATGAATCGTCTTCTCATCGGTAACGCGCAGTCCCTGAACAAAGTTAGGCGCAATTTCATTTTCCTGCATGGCGCGGGAAATCGACTTTCCGCCTCCATGCACTACGACCGGGCGCAGACCGACACATTCCATGAACGCAATGTCCTGAAGAATGCGGCTGTACCCAATTTCACTCTCCATAATGCTTCCACCAAATTTAACGACCACAGTCTCCCCTCGGAACTGCTGAATAAACGGAAGGGCCTCGATCAGCGTAGCAGCTTTTTCAATAAATTTATCCATCAATGCTTCCCCTAAAAATTGATACGCACATATTCCTCGGTGCAGTTGCAGGTATAGACCGTTGATGCTCCTTCACCAATGTACAGATTGATGTTTATAGCAAAATCAGTCTGTGAAACCACCTTAATCAGCGCATCTAGCGTGACACCTGAAGCGCAACCACCGGAAACGGCCTGCGTGTCGTCATAGAAAATATCCACCTGATCCTCAATCACCCGGGCTTTAGAATAGCCAATGGAATCCATAATACGACCCCAGTCAGGATACGTTCCTGCCCAGGCGGTTTTATTTAGCATCGAGTTCGCCACCGCTCGGGCCACCAACTCAGCATCTTCATCCGATGCCGCACCCCTTACATTCACAGTCACAAACTTATCGGCACCCTCACCGTCATGAACAATCATCATCGCCAATTCAAAGCAGATCTTTTCGAAAGCCCCTGCAAAAGCAATCCACTCTGGGGAATCTTCATTAAGGGCTTCATTCCCGGCCGCTCCGTTTGCCAGCGCCAACACCGTATCGTTCGTGCTTTGGTCGCCGTCGATTGAGATCCGGTTAAAGCTCCTGTCCACTGCCTTTTTCAACAACGACTGAAGAGCGGATGACTCCACTGCGGCATCGGTAGTGATATAGGAGAGCATGGTAGCCATATTGGGTTCAATCATGCCGGCGCCTTTGGCAAAACCGACAACCTTCACCGCCTGCCCACCGATTTCCAGCTCAACCGTTGAAACTTTAGGACGCGTATCGGTCGTCATCATCGCCTCGGCCGTCTCTTGCACACGGTCAGAACCCGCAGACGAAAGTAGCACACCGATACCCGTTACAATTTTATCGAGCGGAAGCTGCGGCCCGATCTTCCCCGTTGAACAGACAAAGATCTCCTGAGAATTGCATCCTAAACGCTCGGCGGTTTCAGCCGCCATTTTACGCGCTGCCGTCATACCGTCGGTTCCGGTGCAAGCATTGGCAACTCCGCTATTCATCACGATGGCACGCGCCGTTCCACCCTTGAGGTGCTCTCGGCACACCTTAACCGGTGCGGCACAGACCTGATTGGTTGTAAATACCCCGGCAGAACTGGTCGGCACGTCGGAAAGAATCAGCGCCATATCTTTTACCCCTCCAGCTTTAATCCCAGCGGAGATCCCAGCGCACTTAAAGCCTTTCGGCATGGAAATTTCTGAATACATATCTATTACCTAACTAAAATGAGGCGCGATTCTAGGCAGATGCCCTAATGATGAAAAGATTTTAGTCAAACCAGACTCATTTATCCATCACATAGACATAAGGATGAAAATATTCGGCTTCACCACCCGCGTCGCCAAAAAACACACAATATTCTATCAAAAAAAACTGAAGAGATAGCCGTCCCTCAAAATAAAAAAGCCCCCCGATACCGGGAGGCTTTTCTGCAGCGTACAGCTCGAGCGATTAACGCTTGGAGAACTGGAAACGCTTACGAGCACCCGGTTGACCCGGTTTCTTACGCTCTTTCATACGGGAATCACGCGTGAGGAATCCGGCCTTTTTCAAGACCGCTTTCAGCTCATCATCAGAACCAGCCAGAGCGCGGGATGCGGCATGAACCACAGCATCACACTGGCCGGACTTTCCGCCGCCTTTAACAGACGCGATAATGTCGTATTTACCAGCTACACCAGCACACTCGAACGGCTTCTTGAGCAGTTCCTGTTGGAGAGCAGTGTTGAAATATTTGTCAGACTCCAGACCGTTAACGGTAATCGTTCCGGAACCTTCAGTCATGCGAACGCGTGCAACAGAAGTCTTGCGACGACCGGTTGCTGCGAGGGTAAGGGTATCTTTTGCCATGATAATGTATCCTGCTTAGAAGTTGAGTTCCTTCACTTGCTGAGCGGCATGCGGATGCTCAGCACCGGCATAAACCTTCAGGCGCTTCAGTGCCTGGCGAGCCTGGCGATTGGCCGGAAGCATGCCTTTAACAGCCTGAGTAATAATCCGCTCCGGATTCTTTTCGCGGATTTCCTTAGCCTTGGTCTCTTTAAGACCGCTAGAGAATCCAGAATAGTCCTGATAGATTTTCTGTTCTTCCTTGTTGCCGGACAGCTTGATTTTCTCAGCGTTAACCACAACAACAAATGCACCGGTGTCCACATGCGGGGTATAAGTCGGCTTGTCGCGACCACGCAGGGCATCAGCGATTACTACGGCCAAACGGCCGGCGGGCTTATCGGTTGCATCAACAACCAGCCACTCGCGTTTAATGTCAGCCTCTTTGGGCATAAAAGTTTTCATTTAAATAGTCCTCTAGCTCTCTTCTGTAAAAACACAAGGTGGGGGAAGTTATATGAGGCGACGGGGCGTGTCAACCCCTGCAAGCAAGAAGTTTCTGGTTTTTCTGCAACCGGTTTTCGTGCTACAAAGCTTATATGAGATTGTTACTGACAGAGAAGAAACTACGCAGAAGCCCTACAATTCTAGGTTGGTTGTTGATTATTATTGTGTTGATAGGCCTTATAATGGGTTTCTTCGCCAATATCTACTCCTTCCTCGCTCCGCAGAAACTTCCGCATCATGGCATTATGGTGGTGGAAGGGTGGATTCACGACTTTGCCCTTGATGATGCAGTCAGTATTTATCATCTGGGCGAATATTCTAAGATTATCTGCACCGGTGTACCGGTTGAGACCGGAAGTTATATCCAAGCCTTTAAATCCTATCCGGAAATGACAAGAGCTCGCCTAGTTAAAATGGGCATCCCTACTGAACAGATTATTGTTGCTGTAGCGGAAGATCAGAAGAAAGATCGCACCTACATATCAGCTGTAGCCCTCCGAGCGGCATTCATTGCCCATAATCTGAAAGAAAAAAATATTCACCTGATGACTACCGGCCCGCATGGGCGGCGAAGCAGAATGCTGTTCCAGCAAGCGCTGGGTAAAGAATATCATGTCGGCGTAACCAGTCTGGACCCTGCATCGTATAATGCTGAAAACTGGCACACCTGCAGTGAAGGTGTTCGATCCGTGGTTAGCGAGGCTCTGGCTTACCTCTACGCCAAACTTCTCTTTCGATCCCATTGATGCACGATTCCGAAAACATGCTACCCTTCTGGCTTGCGGTTTTTTCCCTCAATGAACAAGCCACCCGCGACTGGCTGACCGGACTCTACAACCGCCGCTATTTTGAAGCGACACTTGCAGATCACATCGCCATCGCCGAACGCTACGAACGCGAACTCAGCCTCGTTCTGCTCGACCTTGATCACTTTAAACAGATTAACGACACCCAGGGGCACCTTTCCGGCGATACTGTTCTTCAGAATTTTAGCAAATGGCTGACCTCGACCGCTCGAGAAGCCGACATTGTCTGCCGTTACGGCGGCGATGAATTTGCCGTGATTCTTCCGGAGACAAATAGGGAGCAGGCACAACAGTTTGTTGAACGGGTTTTATCCGGCGGAGAGCAACTCGCGAACAGCGATAATGCTACCCACTCACAGATCCATGCGACCGCTGGCATAGCCGCCTTACCCTCCAATAATCTTCTTGAGGATGCAGATGCAGCCCTTTTGAAAAACAAGCGGAAGCGCAGAAAACAGAGCTAGTACATCGCCCTTTTTAATAAGCAGAACGCCTACTCTACATAAACAGAATACCGACCACCGCCGAACCAGCCACAAGAACAACCGGACTGACCTTCCATTTGGCAAGAAGCAGCACACACACCGCTGAGACTCCCGTTGCTCTCCAATTGACGATTGCCACCTGACCGATCTGCCAGGCCGCCGCACCCACTAGACCGACAACCGCCGGACGCAGCCCCATAAAAACCGCCTGAGCTGCTGAATGCTCATAAAAATGGAAGAACAACAGCGCAAAAACGATCATTAGAAGCATACCAGGAAGCGCCACTGCTAATGTTGCACAGGCCGCTCCCAGCACACTGAGTTGCTCGTAGCCGACAAAGGTCGCCATATTCAGTGCAATCGGCCCAGGCGTACTTTGGGAAATAGCGAGCAGATCAACAAATCGTTCAGCGCTCATCCAACCTCGGCGTTCCACCTCTTGCTGTAAAAGCGAGATGGCCGCATAACCACCGCCAAAAGCAAAAAGACCGATGGTAAAAAAAGAAACAAACAATTGAAAAAGAGCACTCACGCTTCGGGCTCCTTTTTAAATAAAACCCACCCCACCAAGCAACCGACCAGAAGAGGAAGAATGGGATGAGCTTCCAGCACGACTATTGCCAAAAAGCTTCCGACCGCAACCGCACCTTTGAAAACGGAATTGACAGACTTCTGCCCCACCTGCCATACGGCAAAAACCAACAGCGCAACCACAGAAGCCCGAATGCCAGAGAACGCCTTCTGCACCCAGGGATGATCAAAATAAGGAACTAAAAATGCTGCGATCAAAAGAATAACTACCAGCGACGGCGCGGCCATGCCAGCAGCCGCCGCAAAGGCTCCGGCCACCCCGAGCTTACGATAACCAATGAGCGCGGCGACATTCATAGCAATCACTCCGGGAACGGATTGTCCAAGCGCATAATAATCCATCATTTCTTCATCCGAGAGCCAGCCCTTAGAATCAACCACTTCATGCTTCATTAGCGGGAACATGACATAGCCGCCACCAATGGTCATAGCACTGATCCGGACAAAAATAAAAAAAAGCTCCAGCAGCTTCGGGCGAACCGAATATTGATCTGCTGGAGCTATCTTATCCATTTCAGGATCGCTTAGTAGGTGATGCCGGAAGCGTGAAGCGCGTCAATCTGCTCGGCAATCTTTTTAATAACGTCAGAATTAGCCGCACCGTTAATCTTCAGCAGTGCCACAGAGTTTTCTCCGGACGGATCATGCGGATTTCGCATATCATCAATATTGATACCGGCCTCTGCCAAAGCCTGACCGATCTGACCAACAACTCCTGGACGATCCTTGTAAATAAAGAGCGCCGCATTTCCAGTCGGCTCAAAATAGAGCTTATCGAAATCGTTGATGCGGGAAATCATCATGTTGCCTTCAGTCACCGTGCCGCGAACACTGATGCGTTGGAGATGCGCCGAGTCAACGGAAGTGGTAACATCAACGGTAATTGAGTTTCCATATCCCTTCGAACTGTCGGTTTCGCGGTTAAAGTACTCAACGCCCATTTCTTTGAGGTATTCAAGCGCCGCAGAATAGCCCAAAGATCGGTCAAAATCATCGCTTAGCGCTGCCACAATCTGAATCAGAAGCCACTCTCCATACCGAGCCAGATCACCGTAGAAGGTGGTTTCGATCAGCTTCATTTTCTTATTGCCGCCGGCAATGCTACGACATGTATGTGCCAGAGCAAAAGCCAGCTCGGAATACGTACGATCCAGTCCTTCCGGCACATCACGATTTACAACATAAGGAGCGATTCCCTTGTCATCAAAGTCGATGAGCTGAGTAGCAGAGCGGAGCGCGGCGTTATAGTTTGCTTCAATGGTACTGGCACCGAGATGCGGCAACATAATATCGGCAATATCGGTCACACTTTTATCTCCCTCAGCATCCTTAGGGTAAACATCGTTCAGGAAGCGAATCCCCTTATCGGCCTTTAGTGCGCGAAGATCGTCTTCATTAATGATGCCAGCGCGGGCGCAGTTAATCAGAGTAGCGCCGTTTTTCATTCGGGCAAACAATGACTTATTGATCAGCCCACGGGTTTCATCTGTTTCCGGCATGTGAAGCGAGACATAGTCGGACCGCTCAAACAGCTCTTCCAAATCCACAGATTCGGCATCGAGCTCGCGAGCTCGCTCATCGGACAGGAAGGGGTCATACGCCAGAATCTTGACATCAAACCCAGAAAGACGCTTGGCGGCCAACTGGCCGATCGCACCGAAACCAACAATACCGACCGTTTTCCCGGTAACTTCCCTTCCCATGAAATTTTTCTTTTCCCACTTTCCAGCACGGGTAGAGGCGTCGGAAGGAATCACGTGACGGGCATCAGCTAGCATAAGTGCAACCACTTCTTCGGCCACGGCATTAGCATTGGCTCCCGGAGTATTCATCACATCCACACCCTTGGAGCGGGCATAATTAGTATCGATCGTGTTGTAACCGGCTCCCGCACGAATAATCACTTTGAGAGAAGGCATCGCATCGATAATCTCGGCGGTGACTTTTTCAGAACGAACAATCAGCGCATAGGTATCGGCATGCTGGGAAGCAAGGGAGCTAAGGTCCGCGGAGTCATCCTGCACGACATTATAGCCGCCATGGGCATTGAGAGTTTCGCGGGCAACCGCATTCAGCTTCGTCGGTATCAGTACCTTTTTCATGATTTCCTCTTGGTTGGGGTTGAAAAATGAGGCAACACCCTAAGCAGGCTGACCGCTGGAATCAAGCTTTGACAAATCCGATTTTTCTGAGAGAGTTTTCGATCTAACTGGACGAAAACATGAACAGAAGACTACACCTTTTAAACGGACTCGTTGTAATTTCACTTCTTTCCGGCTGCATGGGCTACCAACTGGGAGGGAGTCGCCCTGCCGGCATTGAAGCTGTTACTCTGGCTCCAGTCATTAACAAAACCACTGAGCCTGCCATTGAGTTACAGATTACCCATGCCATGCGGGAGCGTATTCAGTTTGATGGACGAATGGAGTTAGTCAACATGCCCGAAGCTGCCGATGCAGTGATCGAAATTGTGCTGACAAACTATCACTTCACTCCAATCGCCTATCGCAACCGCGGAAAAGAAAGCTCTACCCCCAGCCTTTATCGCATCCGAATTGACGGTAATGCCCAACTTATTGACGCCAAAAACGGGAATATTATCTCCACCTCAAAAACCTACGGCGAGTCCGTCTTTGAATTTCAGGCCGACCTTACCTCCTCGAAGCGGAATGCCCTTCCTGAAGCAGCCAAAGAGATCGCGAAATTTATCCTCGATGATTTAATTGAACAGTGGTAGCAAAACGATCCGCAACATCAAATGTTTAGGTTGTTAATACAAACCAAAGGTTTACGCGATGGAGGCCGTTGCTAATCTCGACCTCAACCACCTAAAACTCAGATTCAATATGAACACAAAAAAAACCCGCTCTTCAGCGGGTTTTTCACTCGAATATCAGTTAACTTAACCTTAGGCAATCTTGCGCAGGCCGTTAGCAGCATTCGTTTTGCGGCGGATCGCAGTGTTTTTCTTAATAACACCCGATTTAGCCGCCTTGTCGAGAACTGAGCTGTAGGAGCTCAGAGCTTTAGCACCGGCTTCGGCATCCTTAGCTTCTAACGCTTCCATCATTGCACGACGCGCGCTCTTAATGCGGGTACGTACCTGCACATTACGATCGTGGCGCACAACATCCTGACGCATTCTCTTCTTGGCGCTTTTTAGATTCGGCATATCAAATCACTCCGTTTAATAAAATTTGTTCCAATTTTTGGAAAAGAGGGTTGGATAATAGCGAGGGCACTTCTTAAGTCAACCCGCAAATTAGAGGAATCTTTTCATCTGAATGATCTGCTCAGACAGGAATCATAAAACAAAACAATATCCTAAGGTCTGTCTTTAGAACTCTACGCATCCTGAAAAAACCTCTTTAACGGACAATCCCCCAGTGTTCACGGAACGGCCAATAGACAAAAAAGGCCGGACCCTGAAAATCTTCACGCGGAACTCCACCAAAAAAGCGCCCATCCAAACTCATGCTCGGCATGGTATTATCCCCCATCACCAGATACTCATCATCGGCCAGTTGAATAAAATCGTCGGCCGTCTCCAACAGCGAATTAGGTGTAGTTGCATGTCCTCCGCTA
>DATCZD010000098.1:0-5472 GCA_036526075.1 Pontiella sp.
AATATCCCCTACTCCGCGGTTGGCCTGGGATCTCTTTTGTGGATTGTCGTGACCTGGATTTTTTTCGGACACGGAATTGTTCGAACTCCGGATTTAGCAGAAGGACAAAAGGCGCCGACCACTATCGTTGCATCGGTCGACTTTAAATGTGAAAACCTCCATGAAACCTCATTTAACCGCAATAAGGCTGCTGAAGAAGTCCCATCGGTCTTCACGATCAACCCCGCTCCAGCTGAAGAGGCTGTTAAAGTAATCGATAAAATCTTTAACTATATGGCCGATTACAGTTCGGCTACTACAAACAAGCAACTATCAATCATTAATTCCTTAAATGATCTGTTGCTCCGATCAAAAGTTGACCCTACCGAACTCATCACAACCTTTCCCTCTGATACCGTTCCAGAAATAAAAACAAATGTACTGCAACGTATTACGGCAACAATGAATACCGGTGTTATGTCGGACGAGTATCGCGACACCCTTTTTAAAAACAGCACTGACTATTTATTGACGATTTCACATTCTGACCAACTGCAGAAGAACGTCTCTTATCAAGATATCTTCTCTACTCGACAGGCCGTCTGGAACATCACTGAAAGTATAGAAAATGAAGCCCAGCGCAAGCTGTTGGATCGCTTGCTCCCCCTGTTTGTGGTCGGTAACATGACCTACAATGAAAATGCCACGAGCCTAGCAAGAAAAGAAGCCGAAGAGAACGCTCCAAAAGTTTATCAACAGTATCCTGCAGGAACCACTCTCATTCGCGCTGGCGAAGAAACCACAGCACAAACGCTTCTACTACTTAAAGAACATGAACAACAACAGCTGGCCAATCAGGATATATGGGCTGCGACCCTTGAAATTCTCGGCAATAGCCTCCTATTGCTGATTGGACTTGTGGCCACCACTGTAATGTTACGAGTCGGAAATACGCCGCTAATCCGCCAACCTGATAAATTGCTCCTTTTGATCATCTTAGCCCTCTTTACTTTGGGCGCCGCCCGCCTACAAGCCCACCTCTTGATGCAATATACTTCAATTGATGCTTCCCTACTGATATATCTCGTTCCCTATGCACTGGCGGTACTATTGGCCGGAATTTTGCTCGGCGGAAGTGCTGCTATTATTCTGGGATTTTGGTGCAGCTATGCATCAGCGGTTTTATTTGACCAATCCTTTAACGTCTTCGCTCTCGGAATGCTGGTTACCGTTACCGCCACTAGCACAGTCCGAAACATTCATCGTCGATCGAGCCTCTTCCGTGCCGGCATCTGGATCTGTCTAGTGAAGATGCTCTTTGTTCTGGTATCTGCCATCTTGAACAAACCGATCCTTCCAGTATGGGTTGGTCAGATATTTGCTGCAATTATTTCCGGAATGCTCTCTACCATTCTTACCATTCTTCTGATTCCAGTTTTTGAACGGCTCTTTAAAATTACTACAGATATCACGCTTCTGGAACTCTCGGATATGGGACATCCGCTCTTACAAAAAATGGCTATTCTGGCCCCCGGAACATACCATCATTCACTTATGGTTGCGACCCTAGCACAGAATGCTGCCGAAGCTATCGGGGCCAACTCTCTGCTGATTCGAGTCTGTGCCTATTATCACGATATTGGTAAAATGGCTAAACCTGAGTTTTTTACCGAAAACATCCAGCACAAGGAAAACCCACACGACGAACTTTCCCCACACATGAGTGCACTGGTGATCTCTTCCCACGTAAAAGAAGGCCTAAGCCTTGCCAAACGTCACAAACTACCACAACCGATCCTGGATGCAATTGAACAGCACCACGGGAATGGCTTAATTTCGTTCTTCTATCATAAGGCTAAACAACTGGCTAAAGAAGGAGCCGGGGGATCGATGACTGATATTATTAATGATTCCGATTTCCGCTATGGTGGAGCGCCGGCAGTAACACAGGAAATGGCAATCCTTTCGTTGGCCGATGCCTCCGAGGCCGCAGCTCGCTCTATTGAAAAACCTACGCCACAAAAAATTTCAAACATGATGGACGAAATTTTTTCCATAAAAATTAAAGATGGACAGATGGATTATGCAAACCTGACTATGGCTGAAATCAATATAGTGAAACAGTCGTTTATTTTTTCACTTTCCAATATGTTGCATGCTCGCATACCCTATCCAAAAGACAATGAAAACGACGCTTCTAAATCAGCAGAAAAACTATCCGCTTCAAATGGATCAGCTAAAAAAGCTGACTGACTGGATCGGATCTAAAGTTGAAGAGCTAACTGCGCCCGAACAATGGAGCGAGGTATGCATCATATTAACGAATGACAACGGTATCACACTGCCTAACCGTGACTACTTCAACAAAGACCGCCCCACCGATGTGATCAGCTTTCGCTATGACCCAGTCCCGGGCGAGGACGAAAGCTTGAGCGGAGACCTGATCATCAATGTCGAACGTGCTGTTAAGGTCGGAGACGAACATAACGGCATCGACTACGAGTTGGCCCTTTACATCGCCCATGGCTTTGACCACCTCTCCGGCGCCGAAGATGATACCGATGAAAAACAAAAAGCCATGCATGCCACAGAAACCGCGTGGCTCGAAGAAATCGGTGCTGATGCAATCAACGGTCTTTTTAAATAAGGTTGGCCGAAAATCATTTAGCTTCGTGCTATTCTTTGTTTAATATTTCTTAGCTATGGTTCTGTTCTAACATCGACAATCGGAAAACATACTGTGACTGAAAAAATCTATTGGGAGAGTTGGAACGGAAATATTCGTCACCCCTACATAAACTATTTTGAACCACAGACCGAAAACGAAATAGCTGCGCTGGTGCGCGAATCACCGGCGTCGATCCGCATCATTGGCACGGGGCGGTCTTCGGCTGATATTACCGCAGGAACTGACACGCTGATTTCGCTAAGAAAATATAAGCAAGTCGTACACGTAAATATCGAAAAATATCAGATTACAGTGGAAAGTGGTATACTGCTCTCCGAACTACTGGAAGAGTTGGAAAAACTGAATTGGAGTCTTACGGCCTTACCTGATATCGACTGCATCAGTGTTGGTGGAGCACTGTCCACCGGCACCCATGGAACGGGCCGGGATGCACACCTACTTTCCGGATACATGGTCGGCTGTCGCCTAATTACCGCATCCGGCGAGATACATGAATTTAATGATCAGAATGAATATATGGAAGCGGTTCGTGTTTCGGTCGGTCTACTAGGCGTCCTATCCACGGTTACCTTTCAGTGCGAGCCTATCTTTTATCTCAACCTGCTCGAACGACCAATGCGCGATAAAGACTGGCTCATAGCCTATAGGCATATGCTCAAGAATCATGACTTCCTACGTATACTCTGGTTACCACACACCGGATTCGGCTATGTCATTACCGGCGACCGCTGTTTAAAGCAGAAACAACAGGAACCTGTACTTGGTCCGAGCTTCATCAAGTATCGACGGGCGGTATCTGCCATGCTCTATCGTTGGACCGGACGCCTCCCACTGTTAACTGTAGTTGCCAATAAAATTCTATTTAATCTATTTTTCCGTTGGCATTGTAAAAGCGCCGGAAGCCTGTACAACACCACAGTCACCAAATCACGCGGATCCACGCTAGAGTTAAGCGAATGGACCATTGCTCTTGAGCGCTTTGAAGCGGTATTTTCAGATCTTCAGGATGAGCTAAACTCCCTTAAAAACCGCTCATTTGTGCATATTCCAATGGATATCCGTTTTATCCGGGCGGACAACACTTGGCTTAGCTACGGCTATGATTGCGACACCGTCACCATCGGTTGCGTCTGTCGCCGAGCTGAAGATGCTGATCGGTATGCCGCATTTGAAGCTGTTCAGCGCATTTTTTTCCGGCACGGTGGCCGTCCACACTGGGCTAAGCGGCATACCCTAAGCACTGAAGAGTTGCGGAGTATCTATCCGCGTTGGGACGACTTCATTGCTCTGCGGCGCAAGATGGATCCGGAGGGCAAGTTTCTCAGTCCCTCGCTTAAAAATATCTTCGGCTGAGCGCCCCTCAGAACGATTTAAAAAAAGAAGGAGTAAATCATGGATAAATTAAAGATTGTACACGGAGAACCCATCCGCGTCACACTTGAGCCGGGACAATATGGACGTTGCAATTGCAAGCGGTCAAGCAACTATCCGTTCTGTGACGGATCGCATCGTGGTAGTGATATAGAACCCACCCGATTTGTGATTAAAGAACGACAGGAGGTAGCACTGTGCAACTGCGGACGGTCTAATAACCAACCTTTTTGCGACGGAAGTCACCGGAAGTAAATGAACAAAACCAATACGTTAAAGCCGAAAGCTCTGCCTTCGGCTGTTTTATTTGATTTTGACGGAGTTCTATTTCACAGTTTTCCGGTACATCGTCGAGCATGGTCGAAAGCCTTTGAAACAATATTCAGCCGCCCAATGCCTGACTACCCCGATTATATCCTAACGGGCTCATCTTCGTTGGAAATCGCCCGTTTTATTTCGCGCAGTCAGGTCGAAAATAAAACTGCAGAGTCACTAGCTGACTGCAAGCTTAAATTCTTAATGGACAGTGACTCCCCCCCAGATCTATTGCCTGGAGCAACTGAGTGGTTTGGCTGGCTTCTAGAACAGAATATCCCATTCGGTGTGGTCAGTAATGCGCCACGCATTTATTTGGAAAAGAATCTGGAGCGCTACGGACTTATAGCTCCGGTGGTACTGGGGATGGATGATGTTCAGGCTCCCAAGCCAGCTCCTGATCCTTACCAAAAAGCAGCCGAGCGGCTATCGATTCCTTCTGAAGAATATGGCCAGATCTGGGTGTTTGAGGACAGCATCACAGGAGTACGGTCGGCCATTGAAGCCGGGATGCAGGTCTACGGCATTGCACCTCCAGAAAAAGCACAGCAGTTGATTAGGTTCGGGGCACAGGCAGTCTATGAAAGTCTGCAGGAGGCAAACGCTGAAATATTGCATAATTACCTGCGATAAAAAGTTCTGATCACTGGATTGATTCAGATCATCAAGGCACCCCTGCCATAAATGAAATTACAGATGATTAACTCAATAATCTGAGCAACCAGTCAGCGCAACATCCTAGCTAAAACAACTCACCTTGATTTAGCTCTGCAACGGGGCGAAAGCTCTTACGATGAACTGGAGTGGCTCCATATTTCTTCAGTGCATTAATGTGCTTCTTTGTCCCATATCCTTTATGTTCGGAAAAACCGTATTCTGGATATTTTGAATCGAGCTCTATCATCATGCGGTCGCGAGTAACCTTGGCAATAATACTGGCCGCAGAAATTGAAATACTTAAAGCATCTCCCTTCACAATCGCTTCATGCGCACAAGGAAGCCCTTTAACCGGCAATCCATCCACCAGAGAGAAGTCCGCATTCACCTGAGCAGCCGCAATCCCCATCGCCTTATGGGTGGCTTTAAGAATATTAAGTTGGTCAATCTCCCAGACATCT
>DATCZD010000099.1:0-8123 GCA_036526075.1 Pontiella sp.
GCTTCTGCCAGCGACTTCAGCGATGGAAACCGTTTCATAAAACGGTGAAAGTATGGCGTAGCCTGATCAACTCGGGTTTGCTGTAACATCAACTCTGAGATCCAGACACGGTAAGGCGTACGGTTACTGCGCCACGGCATACTCCGCTTATTTTCACTAAACCAAGGAAGCAACCTGGAGCGCACCGCGTGTTGTACTTTCTTTATCTGTTCCATTGCATTACTTAGATGTTAGTGGAACTGAGAGGGGCCATATGGACAATCTGAATCTGCCGCTGCGTTGCGGAATGAATCCGTAGTTTGTAACCGGGAGCCTCCAGAGTTTCACCCGTTGCTGGAATACGTCCAAGTGTCGCAAAGATATATCCACCTAAAGAATCATATTCGTCGCTTTCAGGAATCTTTGAATCCAACTCTTCATTAAGGTCATAAATCGGCATCCGAGCATGAACCATCAATGACCCGTCAGGCCGGCGGTGTAGCTCTTGCTCCCTTAAATCATATTCGTCTTCGATCTCTCCAACCAACTCTTCTATTACATCTTCCATGGTCGCCAGCCCTTCGGTTCCTCCATACTCATCAACCACTAAAACCATCTGAGACCGCGATTTCTTCATCAGCTGAAGAAGATCGTTCAGAGGCATTGTTTCCGGAACATATTCAATCTTTTTGACTAGCTGACTTATGGGAGCATCACCTTTGCCTTCGGCCATTAGTTTTAAAAGCTCTTTCACGTGAACCATACCGACAACATCATCAATATTTTCATGGTAGACAGGAAAACGGGAATGGCGTGACTCTTTGACTTGTTCAACGCATTCGTTAAGCGTCAAAGTATCTTTAATTCCACTAATATCAATGCGAGGCACCATGATTTCCCGAACGATGCTATCACCGAATTCAAATACACTTCGAATAATCTCCCGCTCTTCCTCCTCAAGCTTTTCCTGATCGGTTTCTTCAATCAGGCTTTTAATTTCATCCTCGGTTGACGGACGATCTTCTTCGTCCGATGCAGACATTGCATGTCGCAAAAGCAGATCTTCAAAAACCTGCATCGGCCATACAAAAACATATGCAACCACTGTCATCGCACTAATCAGAGGCAGAACCGCTATAGAAATTCGATCAGCATTACTTTCGGAAAGAATATGAGGAACGATACGTGCAAAGATCATGTACAACAGAGAAAGGATAAAAAGAGAGGGGAGCATCAATAAAATCTGGCAGTGCTGCAGTGCAAGGTAAGAAAAAATAAAAGTACCAATAGCAGCCAAGGTCAACAGCAGTCTCGCGGTTTTGCAAAGTAGCTTCCAACGGCTTTGCCAGAATACGAGCAACTTGGCATGCTTTTCTTCGCGCTCGATCAGGCGCGGAATCCCAGCGTCGCCTGTAACCTTTAAAGACGTATATATCGATGCCAGCACACAGGCTATGGCCAGACTGATCAAGCAAAGTGTAAGATACCCCAGAGATAGTTCGTTCATTCAAAACTTTCTATTTTATTTTATTCTAAGTAACACAAATGATTAAACCGTCCTCGAGTGCGTCTTTCCAGAATTTACGAAAGCTAAAATCTACGGTCTATCAATTAAAACGTCTGCGCTTCATCATAGTGCCGCAGAACAACTTCCATATCATAAAAACACTATATCTAGTGCTATTACCACCCAATATATAGACATAATATATATTATGCGACGTTGTGGTTGTGCATAAAAATGTGGATAACTGTGAATAACCTCAACATGGTTAATTTATTAGTCTCTTGAACTTCATTCTCTTACTTGGAATCTATCCACCCCTTTGACCGACTTAACTGCACCTCTCTAGAGTGGACGTGTTTATGCCCTATAGATCTATGGTAAAAAATGAGGTCCCAGCATGAACAAGATCTATTCAATGAAGGATACTACTTGCTAGATGACGGAAAAACTTAATGAGCTATTGTTATAATAGAATAGAGTTTTGATTGCTCCTGAACGAAGAATCAGGAATTTAACACACACAAAATAAAACACTCTGATACTCGGTTTTTATTTTTTTCTCAGAGAATTAATTTTCGATAACAATGATCTAGACCCTTAAGACGCCAAAAACCACAACAAAATAATCCATAACTGCTTGTTAAGATTTATATTCGTTCGCGAGTTTCAATCCCAAGAAGATCAAGGCCTTGCTTAAGAGTTGTTGCTGTTGATCGGCACAAACGGATCCGGCTTTCACGCACACCTTCTTCGGCCTTCAGAAATGGAACATTCTGATAAAAACTGCTATATATTTGAGCCAGATCATATAGATAATCCGCTAGAATATTCGGACTGTAGTTTTCTGCAGCTGAACAAACAGCCGCTGGAAATCTAGAAAGCTTAACCGCTAGCTTTCTCTCAATATCATGTTCAATATTTATTGAACATTTACTGAGATCCACTTCCGGGTACTCTTTATGGAATTTGTCATATACTGATGAAATTCGCGCATATGCATACTGGAGATATGGAGCTGAATTCCCCTGCATATTGAGTGCTTTTTCCCAAGTAAACGTTACAAGACTCTGAGGATTCTGGCTCAAATCAGTATATTTAATCGCCCCTATACCGATCGCTTTGGCAAGGTCCTTCTGTTGCTCTTCAGACATCTCAGGACTACTGGACCGAACCATCTCCAAAGCACGAGATTCGGCTTCATCTAGTAATGCAGCCAACTTGATTACATTCCCCTCTCGTGTTGAGAACGTAGCTTCTGGAAGACGCATTAAACCAAACCATACATGTACCAGATTAGCATCTAGTCCTAGTTTTTCCGAAATCTTAAAGAACTGCTTGAAATGGAGCTGTTGTCGCTCGTCTGTAACATAAATAATACGCTCTGGATCGAATTCATTAATGCGGGACTCAACAGTGGCCAGATCCGTCGTTGCATAGTTATATCCACCATCGCTTTTACGTACGATGCAGATCGGCATGCCGTCTTCTTCGAGATCAACAATCAAGGCCCCTTCACTTTCCGCAGCCAACCCCTTATCTATCAATGAATCAATAATTTTCGGCAAACGATCGTTGTAAAAACTTTCACCACGATAAAGATCAAACTTCACTCCGAGGCGATCATAAATGGTATTGAACTCTTCAATCGATAGCTCAATGAATTTTTCCCACAGCGCACGGTTCTCTTCATCACCCTGCTGAAGTTTTACCAACTCTGACTTAGCCAATTCTCGCCAGGAATCATCTTCCTTCGACTTGTTATAGCTCTCCACATAAATGCGTTCGAGCTCTTCGACAGGCGCCGTTTTTAGCGATTCCTCATCGCGAAAAGCACGATAACCGATCATCATTAAACCAAACTGGGTCCCCCAGTCTCCAAGGTGATTGTCAGCAATCACATCGTAGCCAAGAAAACGATAAAGACGATCAATCGCATTCCCGATTACCGTCGAACGGATATGTCCGATATGCATCGGTTTAGCAACATTCGGGCTGGAGTAATCAATAACTACTCGTTTCCCCTTCCCAACCTGTTCAACGCCCAGATTCGGATCTTTTTCGAGTGCTTCAATATGATTGGCTAAAACTTTGTTCGAGAGAAAGAAGTTAATGAACCCCGGACCAGCAATTTCCATTTTTTCTACAAACTCGGGAAGCTCAGCAGTATCCACAAACTCTTGGGCAATTTGACGCGGAGCCTTCCTTAACGGCTTGGCCAAGACCATGGCCGCATTACACTGATAGTCACCAAACTTATCATTATTAGTAGGTGATACCCCTAAGTGTACATTACAGTCTTCCAGCCCAAAAACCGACTTCATGGCATCAGTAGTCCAGGCAGAAAGTCGTTCTTCAAAAGTGGCAAATTCGCGCATGTTCTTTTCTCCGTGAAAGAGGCGGAGGTTATTTTCAACCCCTTAAAAAATCAACCCCCGAGTTTTAGTCCTTGGATGAAAACCGGGGGGTGGGATGATTCCTTAGTATAATTATATTATTCGCTTACAGACTTTTCTTCAGACTCCACAGCTTGCCCTGTGAAAGAAAGGTTTTCTTCTTTAACTCTAACCGTAACGATCGAGTTATTTTGAATCTGGCCTCGAAGGATTTCCTCGGCCAACGGATCTTCGAGGTAGCGCTCAACAGTGCGACGAAGCTGGCGCGCGCCATAGGCTTTGTCGTATCCCTTTTTCAAAAGGAAATCACGGGCGGGTTTAGTGATCTTAAGCTCAATATTTCTCCCCAGAACGCGGTTTTGAATGCTGGCGAGCTCCAGATTGATAATCGTTTCAAGATCGGTTTTGCTTAATTCGCGAAAAACAATCATGTCATCAAGTCGATTAAGCAGTTCTGGCCTGAACGTTTTCTTAGCAATGCCGCTCATCATCTCTTTTAGCTTCTGATAATCGACATCCTCATTAGATGGAGAAAAGCCGAGAGCCCCAGCCTTCTTCACTTCCTCTGCACCCAAATTAGAAGTCATAATGACCACGGTGTTTCGGAAATCCACACTGCGGCCTAAGCTGTCTGTCAGTCGCCCCTCTTCCATAATCTGCAACAGCATATGCATCACATCGGGGTGTGCTTTTTCGACTTCATCAAAAAGAACCACAGAATATGGACGACGACGAACCCGCTCGGTGAGCTGACCGCCTTCCTCATGCCCCACATATCCCGGCGGCGAACCGACCAGTCGCGATGCATTGAATTTCTCCATATATTCCGACATGTCGATCTGAATGAATGACTCTGGATCATCAAACATGAACGACGCTAGTGTTTTGGCCAACAATGTTTTTCCGACACCTGTTGGTCCAAGAAAAATAAATGAGCCAATTGGGCGCTTCGGATCTTTCAGATCTGCGCGAGAGCGACGCAATGCACGAGCAATAGCCCCGACCGCCTCCTGCTGCCCAACAACCTGTTCCCCGACGACATCTTCAATACGAAGCAGGCGCTCCATCTCTTTCTCGCCCATCTTCATAACCGGAATCCCAGTCCATTTCGACACCACAACCATGATATCTTCATCCGTCACAATAGAACGGTTTGCATCGCGCTGCTTTCGCCATTCATCTAAAAGTTGTTCTAGCTTTTCTTTTGTCTGACGCTCTTGATCGCGGAAGTTGGCAGCATCCTCAAACTTTTGCTCATGAATCGCGTCATTCTTTTTTTTCTCAAAAGAATGAATATCCTCTTCCAACTGCTTGAGTTCCGGAGGCCGACTCATGCTGCCAATACGAGCTCGGGCACCGGCCTCATCAATAAGATCAATGGCTTTATCGGGAAGAAAACGATCCGGCAGATACCGAGCAGAACATTTAACCGCAGCCTTAAGCGCCTCATCTGTAAACATGGCATGATGATGCTCTTCATACTTACCTCGCAGGCCCTTCATTATTTCAACTGCATCTTCAACGGAAGGTTCATTGATATTAACAATCTGAAAACGGCGCTCTAACGCAGCATCTTTTTCAATATATTTCCGGTATTCCTTTAGCGTAGTTGCTCCGATGCATTGCAGTTCACCACGAGATAAAGCCGGCTTAATAATGTTGGCAGCGTCCATTGTGCCTTCGGCCGAACCGGCTCCCACAATAGTATGAAGCTCATCAAGAAAGAGAATGATATTTTTTTCCTTACGAATTTCATCCATCACAGCCTTAATGCGCTCTTCAAACTGGCCCCGGTATTTAGTGCCTGCAACCATCAGGGCAAGATCAAGTGTAACCACTTTTTTATCAATCAACAGGTCGGGAACATTTCCAGCAGTTATAACCTGTGCAAGTCCCTCTGCAATCGCTGTTTTACCGACACCGGCCTCTCCGAGAAGAACTGGATTATTTTTGGTTCGGCGACAGAGAATCTGTATAACACGCTCAATTTCATCCTTCCGTCCAATCACCGGATCCAACTCGCCCTCTTTAGCGAGTTTTGTCAGATCTCGTCCAAAGGTATTCAGTGCCGGAGTTTTTGATTTACCCTTTCCCTGCTGTGGCATCCCCCCCAACGGAGACTGTTCTTCTTGGCCGTTCTCTTCAAAGTAGCCATCATCCTCATCGGACGGCTCATAATCGGGGTCGAGGGTTTTCATGACCTCATAACGGGTTTCATCTAGATCAACACCAAGATTTTCAAGTACGCGAGCCGCAATCCCTTCCCCCTCTCGAAGAAGACCCAGCAGAATATGTTCAGTTCCGACGTAGCTATGCCCCAACCCACGCGCTTCACTAGCAGACAGCGCCAATACTTTTTTAGCCCGTGGTGTAAACGGAATATTCCCAATTGTCTTGGTTTCCGGACCAGTTCCGACTGCCTTCTCGACCTCCAGTCGAACTGATGAAAGGTCAATTCCGAGCGACTGCAACGCATTGACAGCAACACCATGTCCTAAAGCAATCAAACCGAGAAGAATATGTTCTGTTCCAACATAACCATGGTTAAATCGATCGGCCTCTTTACGCGCAAGTTGCAACACTTGTTGAGCTCTTGGTGTAAAATTATCCATATGTTTTTACCTCTAATCTAAATCGTCTTCTTGTGTAGCATTTTCCATATAGTCTCGAAGAATTTCTGCTCGGACAATATCACGTTCTTCTGGCTCTAACACTTTTCCTTCCAACTTTTGCAGGTGCGCAGGTTGGATGGAAATAAAGAGTGTGTCCAGTTCTCGTCGGGAAAACTGATCGATCATTCCGAGATCCAGCCCCAATCGCAAGGTAGAAAGCAGGTCAAGAGCCTCGCCACTTGAAATCAGGCGCGCATTGGAAAGAATGCCGAAGGCCCGGGCCACATGATCCTCGACCACAAGTTCTCGCTCTTCCATTAGCCGGATACGGGCATTGTTTTCGTGATCGATTAACTCGAGAACAATCTGTTCCAGGTGGGCAATGATTTCATCTTCACGACGGCCCAATGTAATCTGGTTTGAAACCTGAAACATATTGCCGGCAGCCTCGGTACCTTCACCCCACATACCGCGCACTGCCAATCCAATCTTGGAGATGCCATTCATAACCGGCTCCATCTCTTTCATCAGAACCAGGCCCGGCAGGTGAAGCATGACTGAGGCACGCATCCCCGTCCCCACATTGGATGGGCAGGATGTCAGATAACCCAGTTTAGGCGAAAAGGCATAGGTCAGTTGATCTTCGAGGAGATCATCCAACCGATCAGCTATCGCCCATGCTTCGCGCAAATTTAACCCCGACTGAAGAGACTGAATGCGAATATGATCCTCCTCATTAACCATAACCGCCAAGCATTCATCCGGTGTAACAAATACACCGCAGGTATCATCCTGTTGTGCCAGTTCCTGACTGATCAGGTGTCGTTCAAAAAGAATCTCTTTATCAAGTAGTGATGTTTCAGACATATTCCAACTGATAAATTGCTGATCAAGGGATTGAAAAATATCGGCAGCCTGCATGAAGACTTTGCAGCTCTCCTCCTCACTCGCCCAACCTGGAAAACTGTATTTATCCAAATTGCGAGCCAACCGGACTCGACTACTAATAACCGGACCCTCATCAACACCGGACTCCAGCCAACTCCCATGCCGCCTTACCATATCATCAAGCGTCATCAGAACCTCCTTCTTCTGGAGGATTAACCATATCCTTCAATTCACGAATCTTATCACGAAGACTTGCCGCGACTTCGTATTCTTCTCGCGCAATAGCGGTTCCGATGTCCTTTTGCAAGGCCGCAACCTGCGCCGTGATGCGGGCCTCATGACCTTGCCGTGCAGGAATCTTACCTACATGCTGTCGACTGTGGTGTACGGCCTGAGTAATGGCGCTCAATTCTGCCATAAAAGCGTTATAACAATCCGGACACCCTAACCGCGCACGCTTTTTAAACTCAGCTCGCGTCATTTGGCATCGGCTACAGCTCAAATCAAACTCTGACATTTCCGGTTTTAATTGCATCCCGGATGCTGGATCGCCCAGCCCAAGTAATACATCGGTAATAGAGATTGGAGAGTTTAGATCTATTCCTTTTTCCTGAGCACAAGCCTGACAGAGGTTTAGTTTTTTTACCTTGCCCTCAATCACCTGAGTCAGGTGAATCGTCGCTTCCGTTTCATGACAGCATTCACATTTCATGGAGTATTTTGTCTCCCTTTCCTCTCACACAA
>DATCZD010000100.1:0-3041 GCA_036526075.1 Pontiella sp.
CTGGCATGGGAGCCGATCTCTACGAATCCTACTACGGATCCATCCTCGCCACCGCTACTCTTGGCGCAACGGTCGGAGTACACAAAATTCTCAACGGAAGCGGCACAGAACAGGACGCCATCAAACTGATCGTTGCTCCAATGATCACGGCCGGAGTCGGAACAATTATTTCCAGCATCTGCATGCTCTTTGTGAAGTGTAAAGAAAATGCCACACAAAAAAGCCTACTTAGGGCTCTTCTCGTGGGCACACTTACCAGCTCCATTGGCATTGTATTTGCGCTTATCGTGATGAAGCTTTCCACAATTAGTCCAGATTGGGGTCTAGTAGCGTCCGTGATCGCTGGACTTGCGGCGGGAGTGCTAACCGGGCAATCTACGGAATACTATACTTCTGACGAATATAAGCCTACCCAGAGCATTGCGAAACAAGCCGTTACAGGACCAGCCAATACCATTATAGAAGGACTAGCAACCGGCATGTACTCCACTGGAATCCCAGTAATCACCATCGTGATCGCCACGATCTGCGCCTTCGGGTTTTCCGGCGGATTTTCCGACATATCCATGGGCCTCTACGGCATCGGCTTTGCGGCGGTCGGAATGCTGTCCACTCTGGGCATCACACTAGCTACGGATGCATACGGCCCCATCGCAGATAATGCTGGCGGTAATGCGGAAATGTGCGGACTCGATCCAAAGATTCGCGAACGCACAGATGCTCTTGATTCACTAGGTAATACAACCGCAGCTACCGGCAAGGGCTTTGCAATCGGGTCTGCAGCACTAACCGCCATGGCGCTATTGGCCGCTTATATTGAAGAAGTCAAAATATGGATTAGCAAGCTGGCCGGGGAAGATGAATTCATGGGATTTACCAAAGCGACGGTAGAACAGGCCGGAATTATAGATTTTGTAGAAGCCTACGAGCTACACATTATGAACCCATTGCTACTCTGTGGCCTACTTGTCGGCAGCATGATCGCTTTTGTCTTCTGCGCCATGACCATGAAAGCGGTCGGTCGGTCTGCTGGAGCCATGGTGGAGGAGGTACGCCGCCAATTCCATGAAATTCCAGGTATCATAAAAGGAACCGACACGCCAGATTACGCCTCCTGTGTAGCGATTTCTACAAAGGGCGCCCAGAAAGAAATGCTACGTCCCTCCCTACTCGCTATCATATCTCCGGTTGTGATCGGCCTAATCCTCGGCATTCCGGGTGTCATGGGCCTGCTGATCGGGACTTTGGCTAGCGGCTTTGCTCTCGCTACCATGCTTAACAATGCCGGAGGGGCCTGGGACAATGCTAAAAAATATATAGAAAAGGGCGCATATGGCGGGAAGGGCTCGGATACTCATAAGGCAGGGATCGTCGGCGACACAGTTGGAGACCCGTGTAAAGACACCTCTGGCCCTTCACTGAATATCCTGATTAAACTGATGACCATAGTCAGCGTGGTATTCGCACCGGTAGTTGTTAAATTTTCTCCGGCCATTCAGGAACTTCTGAACATTACTACGAAATAATCTGACGTATAATAACTCAAAATAAGAATAAACCTCATCGTGTTAGAATGTTGTTTACGCACCCCCTTCTTTAAAAATAAATATCTGATGGAGTTGCGTTTAAATAAAAATGCCTATAAACACACCCGTTTATTCTTCCGGAAATAACCGTTTAAGAATCAGGGGATGATAATGGAGCTTCACACCATCATAAAAACAATCTTCGAGGGAGCGTTGCTCGGCACATTTGCGTTGTCACTATGCTATTTTTTTGTGACGGCTTTTGCGCTTGCGCTTACGCGCCTCCGCAATAAACCGGAAATCATTGTTGACGAAGAACTTTATCCCTCCGTAACAGTTCAGATCCCCACTTATAACGAATTGGCAGCTCTCAACTGTGCAGCACGCTGCCTTGTCTTCGATTATCCGGAAGAAAAACTTCAGATCATGATTGGAGACGATAGTAATGACCCTGAAATATCCGCAAAAATTGATGCCTTTTGTGCTGCTAACCCACGCATTGAAATCAGCCGGCGCGGCGATAATATCGGATTCAAGCCCGGGAATCTAAACGTCATGCTTCCAAAGGCAAAGGGAGATTATCTTCTGATTCTCGATTCCGACTTCCTCCCGAAACGTGATTTTCTCAAGCGTCTGGTGGTCCCGGTTATCAAGGATCCGACACTGGCCGGAGCGCAGGCGGCATGGCGCATTCTGAATGTCCACGATAATCACAGCACACTGATGGGTACGGGTATTGTAAATATTATCCACACGGTGATTCTGCCTTTTCTGAGAGTCGCTACCAACCAGTGCGTCTTCTGCGGGTCGGGAGAACTAGTGAAAAAAAGTTATTTGGAGGAGTATGGTGGCTGGACTGCAGGTGCACTCACTGAGGATGTGGACTACTCTCTGCGCCTCATCTCTGAAGGTAAGCGTATTGCCTATGTTTCGGATCTTCGCATACGCTGTGAAGTGCCCTATACACCGAGCGATCTGTTTAAACAGCAGATGCGTTGGGCTTATGGCGTGATGCGCGCTTTTATGGCTCACGGAAAAAAACTATTCCTTTCGCGCACCATTCAAAAGCGCACCAAACTTGCAGCATTCCTTTTTGCCAGCGGCTATGTGATGGTTGCACTTCTCTTGCTAACCATGGTGCTTGGAGTACTGAATCTGGTTGCCGGTCTGTTTGGTCTGAACCCAACAACCGCATACTCTTCCTCCTATATTGTTGGACACTTGGTCTACGATATCTTGATTAACCTTCTGTTGACTTGTGGCATGCTGGTCTCATCCATTGTAGCCGGATTCATCAATGGCTTCGGATTCCGTAGCCTTGGACGGGTAGTACTTTCGTCTCTTACCATCGGTATAATCTGCATGTTTTTTGTCGGGCGCGGCCTCATCACCGCCTGGTTGGGGTTGCCAATGAAATGGTTCATGCTAAAAAAAGCCGGGAATGAACAGCCCGCATAGACATAATATCCTAGGGCATTAAAAGTTAGATCTATTTCACTTTAAATGTCCGATTCA
>DATCZD010000101.1:0-4689 GCA_036526075.1 Pontiella sp.
CCAACAGAAAAGGACCCGGCCGCCTGTAGATACCCATCATGGTAAAGAGCATAATCCGTCGTTCCACAGCCTATATCAATTACCAACACTCCCGCCTTTTTCTGTTCCTCACTGACCACCGCTAATGCGGAACACAACCCGCTGAAGACTGCATCAGAACAAGCAATCGGAGTGTCATCAACAAGTTTACGGAAATTTTCAACCGCGCTTCGTTTACCATGAATAGTCAACATATTGACATGCAGATTTTCTCCCTGCATCCCCACTGGGTTTGAAACCGGCCTTGAATCGTCAATATAAAACCGCTGCTGGATAGTGTGTAGCTTTATGCGATTTTCCGGAAGCGCTACTCGACGAGCCATATCGACTACCGCATCAATATCCTCAGCGCAGACTTCCTCCATCATATTTTCATGAAAATCTACGAGTTTATGCGTTCCCATGCTTCGTCGACAGGCCGCCTCGCCGCCAGACGTTACCAGGATAACGGAATGAATATTTTTACGACAGCTTTCCTCTGCGGACTTGAGCGCTTTCCGCACACAGCTAATGGCATCATCCCTGTTGACAATTTCGCCTTTACTGATTCCTCGAGATGGGGCTTCGCCAACACCGACCACAGACACGACATCATCATCACGTAATTCCGCGATCAGCACTCGAATGGTGCCTGTTCCAATTTCCAAAATTGTCGTAATTTCGCTAGCCATATCTCACCGGAAATTAATAATAGGTAACCGGCACCTTGGCCGAATCGAGCGTCAAATCCACTTCCTTTACACGCCGCCCCTGCCCATTGGCAATTTTAATAACCGTTGCCAAATTTTGCAGTTTGGGTTTGAGCGAAAACCGCGGCATGCGAACTCGAATACCGCCATGCAGGCGCATATCAATAAAATCAGAATATTTCACATCTAAGCTTTCAATGCGGACATAACTGCGCAGGTAACCGGTGCTGTCACATAAAGCTATAATTCTCAGTGCGGTTTTCACATCAATGTGCTCCATTGGAACTCCCATCTGCAGAGAACTATCCACGCCTTTAATTAAGGGTAGAGATTCAGCACTGCGACGCGGCCGCAAAACGACACCATAACGATCCACTACATTCGGAAAACGCGGAACTTTCTTACCGGCGATGCGTGCCACCGGAATCCGCTCCTTAACTTTGATGATAAGCGTATGCGGAAGCTTGCGCTTCAGGTAAACGGACTCAATATCAGGAACTTTTGAAAGATTATTCTCGATCTCGTCAAATGACGTCTCCCACAGGTTCATTCCTTCGCGCAATCCGGTATATTCACGAATACGGTCTTCCGTCAACTTGCCGTCACAGGAGACAATCAGGTGTTGTATTTCAAATGTCGCATTTTCAGAGTACAGCTTACGCCCGACCCAGTCAAAACCCCGTTTAATACCAAACAGCATACCCAAAAGAACTACAAACAGAAGAATAATGGTGCTTGAGCGGCGCGCCAAAATAGAGGTATTCGCCCCCTTGCGCCTCCCCGTCTTCACATAATGCTTGTTATTTCGATTTTTTGTCCTTCGTGCAGCCATTTCCAAACACCTTATAAATCAGTTTTGCACTATAGATGAGCCGTTTCCATGATGCTACAGCAAAGCTCGGAAAAACCGATTCCGGCAGATTGGGCAGCCATTGGAAGCAGACTGGTCGCGGTAAAACCTGGAATAGAGTTCAGTTCCAGCACATAAGGTTTACCACTTGGGGAAAGGCGAAAGTCGACGCGACCGAAACCTTCGGCCCCAAGACTCTGAAAGGTTTCAAGAGCAATCGACTGTAATTGCTCCACCTGGCTCTCTTCAAGATCTGCCGGACAGATATACTGCGTGTCCCCGGTCACGTATTTAGCCTCATAGTCAAACCATTCCGTAGCTGGTTTGATTTCTACTACTGGAAGGGCCAATCCTTTCACAATCCCAACCGTAAGCTCGCGACCGGGAATATATTCTTCCACTAGCACCTCACCGGAAAAACGGACTGCATCAGAAAACGCACTTTCCCAGTGCGCGTCATCACTGACAATATGACACCCGACACTTGAGCCCTCGCGCGGTGGCTTTACAACCAGAGGAGCCGAAACAGTTCGGTCTTCAGAACTCTTAAGGACCTCCCCTTCGGGAATCGGCACGCCGGTGCTCTTTAGGCATTCTCGAGTCAACACCTTATCAAATGATACCTGACTAGAATTAGGACCGGATCCAGTAAAAGGCATTTCAAGCTCCAAGAGCTTCTTTTGAATCTCCCCGTCCTCTCCAAACTCTCCGTGCAAAGCGATAAACACCGCGTCAATCCCTTCTGGAATAGTAAATTCTCTGCTATCAACATCAATTTCGAATACCTCGTAACCGCCTTCACGCAACCCCTGTGCAACGGCAGAGCCCGAACGCAGTGAAACCTCACGCTCAGATGAAATACCCCCTTTTAAAACTGCAACCTTTTGAAACCGACCAGCCATTATATCTCCTGAAATTAAACCGCGCGGATTAAATCAAAAACAACCACTCCCCGAAAAGCAGGAACATACTATTGCTATCATTTTTTGCCATGGTTATAAGAACCCACATGTTTACATGGCTTGACAATCTGGTGAAACGACTGATCGAAGGAACATTCGGCCTGTCAATGGATACGCACCTCGGAAACAGCGTGCACTTTTTCATCTATGATGTACTGAAAATTATGATCCTGCTATCACTTATGATTTTTGTTATTTCCTATCTCCGAAGCTTTTTCCAACCGCATAAAACCAAGGAATTACTTGAAAAATTACATGGCCCCAAAGCGCATATTGCGGCGTCCCTCCTCGGAATCGTCACTCCGTTCTGCTCCTGCTCTTCTGTTCCTATCTTCATCGGCTTTGTTGAAACCGGCATTCCTCTAGGCGTTACTTTCTCGTTCCTTGTGACTTCCCCAATCGTTAATGAAGCCGCCTTTGCCATTCTTCTGGCCTCATTCGGATGGAAAGTGGCTGTTACCTATGGAACCATGGGCGTCATTATCGGTGTAGTCAGCGGAATGCTCATTGGGCACTTCAAGCCCGAAAAATATTTAGAGCACGAAGCCTTTGAAGGTAAAGCATTCAACAAACTTCACCCAGATATGAATCAAAAGGAGCGGTTGACTTATGCCACAGAGCATGTCGTCGATATTTTAAAGCGAATCTGGCTCTACCTTTTGATCGGCATAGGCATTGGGGCGGCCATTCACGGCTGGGCTCCTGAAGATATCCTCACCCGCTATACAGGGCCGGATGACCCTCTCAGCGTTGTCATTGCTGTACTTGTAGGCGTGCCGCTCTACTCCAACGCACTAGGAACAATTCCAATTGCGGAAGCACTGATTGGTAAAGGCGTGGGGCTTGGAACCGCACTGGCCTTTATGATGGCAGTTACCGCCCTCTCCGTTCCAGAAATCGTACTGTTGCGCAAAGTGATGAAACCGCGCCTCATTGCCATCTTTGTGCTTACCGCAACCATCGGCATCCTATTTGTAGGATGGATATTTAACCTGTTGTTCTAAAGATGAACTTTTTCGAAGAGAAAGATGAAAGCCTTATCCTAAATATTCGGGTAATTCCACGGAGTTCGCAGAATCAGATCGTCGGCCCAATAGAAGATGCCCTGAAAATCCGTATTCAGGCGCCCCCAATTAACGGCAAGGCGAACGCGTATCTGATTAAATTTCTTTCCAAACGTTGGGGCCTTGCAAAAAGCGATATTGAGATTATTTCGGGAGAGACCGGTCGCAGTAAACGAATTCAGATTTTCACTCCTTCAGACGAATTGCGTAAAGAATTGTTGTCTTACCAGACCAGATAAGTCATCTATGTCGGACATGAAAGGTACTGTTTTAATATTAGGCGCCCTGCTTTTGGCCGGTTGCGCAGAACAAAAGGATGCCAATCTGGCCCCCAGCCGCCCAAACATATTTGTAAGCATCCCTCCTCAAGCCGGACTGCTGAAGTCCATCTGCGGCAACCATATAAATGTGCATACTCTGGTTGCGGAGGGGCAATCGCCCCATGCCTACGAACCAACAGCCAAGCAACTTGCCGTCTTAGGAACGGCTGATGCACTTTTCACCATTGGAGTTCCTTTTGAACGAACCCTGCTCAAAAAAATAACGTCAATCTATCCCAACCTTCCTATTTTTCGAACGGAATCAGGAATTCCCCAGCGATCGATTTCCAATACGCATGTGTGTCAACAATGCACACATGATCACGGCGAAAAAGATCCCCATGTATGGCTATCCCCATCCACCGCGGAAACCATCGCCCAAAACATGCTCACAGCGTTAAAGAATATTGATCCTGACCATGAGCATGAATTTAAAACTTCGTTCGAACAACTGTCCCAGCAATTGAAAGACATTGATTCTTTAAATCAAAAGAAACTGGAAAAATACAGGGGTAGACGATTTTACGTATTCCACCCTTCATTCGGATACTTTGCCGACACCTATGAACTGGAGCAAATTCCTGTCGAACTCGACGGAAAGTCACCCTCTCCCCGCCAACTTGCAAGGTTGATAGAACAAGCTAAAGAGGACGGTGTGAAAGTGATCTTTGTCCAAAAACAGTTCCCGATCGAAAGCGCAAGCGCAGTCGCCAATGCCATTAACGGAACTGTTGCTGCACTGGACCCGCTGGCCGAAGATATTGT
>DATCZD010000102.1:0-7858 GCA_036526075.1 Pontiella sp.
AGTGGGTAACCGTAGGTGTGGCTGTTTTGTGGTGTTCTTTTTCCCTAAATCGATTAGGTCTGATGTCACGTTGTCGGAGAAGATTAATTTCCTATTTTAAAAAATAGTCGTTTTAGTCTCATCGAAAATCCGGACCGCATAAAAATGCATGACACTATTGTCCTTATTTTAAAAAAAGGGGGGTGTAAAATAATCTTCGACTTAATCAGCAGGGTTTCAGAAAGCTAATAGAATCCCGATAATCATCGAGTAATAAGATGATCCTGTTTTTTAGGTATGATTATTTTTCTTTTAAAAGGTCTGCAAAAAAGTCGTTTCCTTTATCATCAACGAGAATGACGGCGGGGAATGATTCCACTTCAATCTTTCTAACGGCCTCCATTCCGAGCTCTTCAAAGTCGACCAGCTCTACAGATTTGATATTTTTTTCTGCCAGCAGGGCTGCCGGCCCGCCGACTGAGCCGAGATAAAAGCCTCCATGTTTTTTACAGGCATCGGTTACACCCTGTGTTCGGTTTCCCTTCGCCAGCATAATCATAGAGCCTCGATGTTGCTGGAAGTTGTCAACATATGGATCCATGCGCTGGGCGGTGGTCGGACCGAATGATCCGGATGGCTTTCCTTTTGGTGTTTTTGCTGGTCCGGCGTAGTAGATGGGGTGGTCTTTAAAATAATCCGGCATCGGTTTGCCGCTATTCAGCATTTCCTGGATTTTTGCGTGGGCAATATCACGCGCCACAATCAGAGTTCCATTCAAGCTCAGGCGGGTTGTGACGGGATATTGAGAAAGGTCGGCCAGTATTTCATTCATCGGACGGTTTAGATCGATTGATGGGGTATCGTCAATTTCCTTTCCTAGATTGACGGGGGCATATTTTGCGGGATCATGTTCTAGTTCTTCCAGAAAGACACCATCGCGGGTAATTTTTGCTTTAATGTTTCGATCTGCAGAGCAGGATACGCCCAGCCCTACGGGACAGGAGGCCGCATGACGCGGCATACGAATCACGCGAACATCATGACAGAAATATTTACCGCCAAACTGCGCGCCAATTTTTGAATCCTGCGCCATTTTAAGAATTTTTTCTTCCCACTCAAGGTCGCGGAAGGCTCGGCCGGTTTCATCGCCGGTAGTCGGTAAATCATCGAGAGCTCCGGTAGAGGCTTGTTTTACATATTTCATCGTCGCTTCGGCTGAAGTGCCTCCGATAACGACAGCAAAGTGGTAGGGAGGGCAGGCTGCAGTCCCTATATTGAACAGTTCAGCCTTCAGAAATGCTTCCAGATTTTCTTCGGTAAGGAGTGATTTAGTTTTCTGGTATAGGTAACTCTTGTTGGCGGAACCTCCGCCCTTGGCAATAAAGGTCAGTTCCATTTCACTTCCAGTACAGGTATACAGGTCGATCTGAGCAGGAAGATTATTTCCTGTATTCTTTTCCTGAAACATAGACAGTGGTGCAATTTGTGAATAGCGCAGATTAAACTCCTGATACGCGCGGTAGATGCCCTTAGATAAAGCTTCCTTCTCATCAAAATCGGTCCAGACTTGAGCTCCCTTGCTTCCTGTTACAATAGCGGTGCCGGTATCCTGGCAGGATGGAAGTTCTCCATAGGCGGCTATAATGGAGTTTTCCAAAAGGGCTTTTGCAACAAAAACATCGTTTTCACTAGCTTCTGGATCATTAAGTATAGATGCCAACTGTTTCAAATGACCAGGGCGGAGAAAAAACGAGACATCATGAAAGGCCACATAGGCCAGGTACTCCAGCACTTCTTTTTCAACGATTAGAACATCTTTCCCATTAAACTGCTTAATACGGATGCCATCGGTAGTAATAAGACGGTAGTGAGTGTTATCTCCAGAGTGTTGCAGGGTTGAAGTGTAGTTGTATGCGCTCATGTTTCTCTCCGTTTCTTAGTGTTTCGTTTTTATCACATAGAAGGGAATCGTTCATAGCGGAAATAGAGGTGATTTATTTTGGTAATAAAAGAGAGGTATATAGTGCGTAGAATTCAAAGGAAAGACTGTGAGATAATGAGATGAAATATCTATAACCGATAAGCTTTGGTTAATTGGAACCTAAATAGTACTCTATTTTACTTGTTCATGTGACATTGTTTTTTTATTTTATGACCAGACTTAGAATACTGAAAGGCTAGGGGATGAAACTAATTAAAGATATGTGTTTGGTGGCGTTGATGGTTATGCCGGTTATCGGTCTGGCTGAAGGCGAAGAAGCTGGAGTCAAGTGGGATAAAAGTTTTGCTGCGGGTGTAACCTACAAGGGCGGCAATACCGAAAAAACGCTCGTTACTTCAAACCTAAAGGGAGACCGTTATTCGAAAGACAGCGATTGGATCAATAGTCTCTACGGTGAATATGGGAAAACCGAGGGGGAAATTACTGAGGGGCAATTACTAGGTAAATCCGATTATCGCTACAAATTTGGTGACGAAAAAAATATGTTTGGCGGTGTTTTTGGCGAGATTCTCTATGACGATATCAAAAAGATCCGCACACAGGCTAAAGCCGGTCCGAATGTTGGTTATTACTTCGTAAATACAGATAAGGTTAAATTGGATGCCAGTTTTGGTGTTAACTATGTCTATCGCCGTACGGTCGCTGAAGAAGATAATTTCGGTGAATATCGTGTGGCAGCTAACTACAAAAATAAGCTTTCCGAAACGGCGGATTATTATCTCAGTCTCGAATATGCGGCGAATGCTGAAGATACCGATGATGGAAACGGTCTGCTGGTTACTGGATTAAAGAATAAAGTGAACTCCCAGATTTCTACCTTTATCGAACTTCGTCTCGAGTATGATAATATTCCTACAATTTTGGATGAAGCTACTGGAGATCGTGCGGATTATACTGATGCGACCATCATTGCCGGTCTGACCTACGATTTCTAAACAGAGTTTATTAGATTTACGGGGTATGGCGAATGGTCGCCATACCCCTGTTTTTTTTATTTATAAAGTAGATCATTTTATGGTTTCCGCGATTGTAATGTAAAAAGCGAAGGGAGGGTAAGATGAAACAATGTTCAGAGCTGACCTGTGACAATCTTCCTTCTACCCCTCGAATCGATATGGGGACGGTGTTGGTAACAGGGGGGACCGGATATATCGGTGGTCGCCTTGTTCCCGAGTTACTGGTCCTTGGCTATCGAGTTCGTGTCATGGTGCGGGCGGCATCTCCGGAATATGAACAGCGCTGGCCGGATGTGGAAATAGTTGTCGGGGATGCTTTGAATGAAAACGACGTCTGTCGAGTACTGGAAGGAGTGGATACGGCCTATTATCTCATTCATTCCATGCTGGTGGGCCTGCGCCGGTTTGAGGATGCTGATCTCACCGCTGCCCGGAATTTTCGCACCGCAGCAGAGAAGCAGGGGGTAAACAGGATTATCTATCTTGGAAGTCTGGGCGATACTCATACTCAACTTTCTCATCACCTGGCCAGTCGAGCGCGGGTCGCGGAGGAGCTAGCGAAGGGATCTGTTCCGATTACTATTCTTCGGGCCGCCATTATTATCGGATCTGGAAGCGCCTCATATGAAGTGATTAATCATCTGGTTCGAAAGATTCCGGTTTTTCTGGTTCCCGACTGGGCCAAGACGAAGTGTCAGCCGGTCTTTATCGGAGATGTTATACGATGGTTGGTCGGTGTTCTGGATATTCCAGAAACCTCCGGACGTACTTTCGATCTGGGCGGGACAGATATTCTTACATATGAGCAGATGCTGAAAATGCATGCCGAGATTCTCGGGCGAAAACGTATATTTATCAGGTCCCCGATATCCCACATAGGCTTTTTTTCCTATATTACCAGTCTGCTGACTCCGGTTCCCGCTGCTATCACTTGGTGCTTAATGGAGGGGGTAACTCATGATGTGGTCTGTCGTGATAATGATATTCAACAGTTGATTCCATTTCGTCCGATGTCCTGCAAGGAGGCCTTGGTGATGGCTCTTTCCCGAGAGGAGCAGGATGCGGTACACACGCGTTGGTCTGACAGTTATCCGCCGGATTATGAACTGGCAATTAAGCTTTCCGAGATTGAAGGACCGCCTACCTACACCTGCTCATATTCTCTGGTCACCTCCCAAAATACGGAACCTCTATTCAAATCCATCACACATATCGGTGGGCGAAACGGATGGTTTCACAGTACATTCCTCTGGCGAATGCGTGGAACCATAGATCGGTTGCTTCGGGGTGTCGGTGTTACTCGCGGCCGTCGCAGTGCTTCGACTCTAAGGGTAAATGATGTGGTCGACTTCTGGCGAGTGGAGGAGATTTGCGACTGTCGACAGGTGCTGCTTCGTGCTGAAATGAAACTACCCGGCTATGCCTGGTTGGAATTCCGGGTGGATCCCATTACACCCGGTAAAAATAGGCTATCCGTGAACGCTTATTATGAAACCAAAGGGGTTTGGGGACATCTTTATTGGTATCTCTTTCTTCCGTTCCACCATTTTATTTTTATCAACCTGATCCAACAGATTGAGCGGAACAGCAAATTAAAGAACGGCTCGAATAGCAGCTAGATCGTTTTTTATCTGTTCTTTCAATTGATCTGCACTATCAAAAATCTGATCACCGCGAATGTATTCGATGTAATGAACCTCAACATATTGATCGTAAAGGTCTATGCCTGATTCATTCAATAGATGAACTTCCAGTACCTGAGGTTCATTTTCGTGAAAAGTTCCGCGGTGTCCGATATAGGCGGCCGCATTATGCAGGGTTTGCCCGACTCTCAGGCGCGCCGCATAAATACCACGTGGCGGAAGCATATCATTTTCCGGCTTGATGTTGGCGGTAGGATATCCCAGTTTTCGGCCGATTTTTTCTCCATGCTCGACGACTCCAATGGTACTGATCGGCCGCCCGAGCATTTTATTGGCGCTAGCAAGGTGTCCGAGTTTGATTTCCGCTCGGATGCGGGTACTTGAAACCCGTTCACCTTTCCAGCATACCTGTGGGTGTGCCGAAAAATACATGTTGTATTCGTTACACAGCGTGGTCAGTAGCTCGGCATTCCCTGCGCGATTGCGGCCGAAGGACCAGTCTTCTCCTACAGAAATACCCGCCAATTTTGGGATGCAGGTACATAAGTTTTCAAAAAACTCTTCAGGCTCTTGCTTCATAAACTCGATAGAGAAGGGTTGTAGTATGCAGCCGTCAACACCCATTTCCTGAAGGAGTCGTGACTGCTGGGTGGTGGTGTAGATCAGTGGTGGTGCACGGTCAGGAATCAGTATCTTGGTCGGATGGGGGTCAAAGGTGAATACCCAGGCTTCGCCATCAATGGCGCGAGCGCGCTCAATGGCTTTATGAATTACGGCAGTATGTCCGATGTGAACTCCATCAAAACAGCCAGCCGCCAGAATGACGGGTTTTTTCTCGTCCCGGAATTCGTTCAGTGCGTGAATTATTTTCATGAGATCATGTCGCTTAGGTGGATGATTTTTTTAGATAATGTTTCCCTGTCGCATTTAAGTATTTCTTCCAACGTGTGGGCTTTTTCTACTGACAGTGATCCGGAATTCGTTCGCCGCAGAGCATCCAGACTTCCGCCTACGCCTAGGTCATTTCCAATATCATAGGCAAGAGTACGCACATAGGTACCCTTAGTGCTTTTAACGCGGAACTTTACTAGCGGGTTGTCGAACCCCAGCACATCAAACTCAAACACTTCAATCTTCCGCGGTTCGCGTTCGATTTCCTGACCTTTACGCGCCATTTTATAAAGCGGAACACCATCCTTTTTAATTGCCGATACCATGGGAGGAATCTGTTTAATGGGACCCATATAGTTTTTGCGGATCACCTCTTCCACCATTTCATGGGTAATGTGTGAGGCATCCTTCTCTTCGAGAATTTCTCCGTCGGCATCCTGGGTGTTGGTCGTCACTCCCAAATGGAGTGTTCCTTCATACACCTTATCGCCGTTCATCACGCGTTCAGAAAGCTTGGTCCCTTTTCCGATCAAGATCACCAGTAGTCCAGTTGCAAGCGGGTCCAGTGTTCCGCCGTGACCTACTTTGCTCAGTTTAAAATAGTTCCGTATCTTCGCCACAACATCGTGTGAGGTCCAGTCACTCGGTTTGTCGACAAGCAGGAGGCCGTCATAGGGATCAGGTTGGCGACGTCTACGATTTCTCATCGGTCTTTTCGTCGTCTTTAAAAACTTCAGGGTTTTCACGTTCCATGTCGGCCAGCATGGAAAGAATGTGGTCGCCGTCTTCAATGGACTCATCAAGGATGAAATGCAGGCGTGGAGTATATTTCAATTTTACACGCTTTATCATCAGACGAATAATTTCCTGCCGGTGACGGTTAAGGTAGGCAATCATGTTATCGCGCTCTCCCTCATGGCCGAAAATGGATACAAATACATTAGCATCACGTAAATCCGGTGCGCACTCAACGCGCGTAACCGTAATGGCCGATGCTTCAAAATCTCTACCCGCAAAGTTGCGGTAGATATCCTCTGCAATTTCGCGCTTTAATAACTCGTTAACTCTGACTAATCGTGGTGTTCCCATATATAAATCCTCAAAAACGCGCTACTATAGGTCAGTCCCTGCGAAAAGCAACCTCCGAACATCTCTCGTCCTCTATAAGGCCGAATACCATTATCTTCGCGGTTTCCAAACCTTAACTTTTTTATCTTCCCGTCCCCATTTCAGAGCTTTTTTGTGAGAAGGAAAGAACAGGTCGATTCGTTGTTTTCCTTTAATGGCGCTCCCAATATCTTCAACGCGTCCCCATCCATAGTCAGGTACGTACATTATAGTGCCAAAGGGGTAGTAGCGTGTGTCGGCCGCGATCGTCCCCCAGTCGGCTGTAGTGCCTGCGGCCGTGATGCCGATAACCTTGGGCTTTCCTTTGCTGGGGCCATAGGCCACGACCGGTTCAAACTTCCAGTTCCGTTTCCATCCACAGCATTTTCCACACTTGCAGTAGCCGGTGGTTTCAAACTTCACAATCTGCGGGTTTTGCCCTCGCGGAACCCGGTACTTTTTTGTGGTCGCGCAACCAGTCAGAAAGGTCATGCTCAGAATGAATAGGGGAACTCTCGCAAAAGTACTAAGGAGCGAAGGTTTTATTTTTTCCCCCTGCATCTGGATGTTTTTGAATGAGATCAATTCGCTTGTTTGGTTCATGAAATATCTCCTGACCAGATGGTTTCTAACCCGTCGGTGGTTTGAAGCAGTAGTTCTCCGTTATTGCCAAACCCGGCAAGGGTGCCGCTTTTTTTTGTCGATCCATCGTGAACGGTCAAAGGTTTTCCAATTGGTCCGGCTCGTTCAGTCCAGATTTTGCGGATGGCAGAAAAGCCGCTCTTTTCCCATTTCTCGATCCAATAGTTGATCAGAGGAATAAGCTCGTCCAGTGTTTGAGTAAGGTCATGGGTTGTTTCACTTTCAATCAGAATCGAAGTGGCGGGGCGGTCAATGGATTTGGCTTCCTCGGATGACATATTCACATTCAGCCCGATTCCGACAATAATTCCGCTTTGGAATCGGCTCTGAACGCGTTCTGAAAGGATACCGCATATCTTTCGGCTTTCCACAAGCACGTCATTCGGCCACTTCGGAATGGCGGGAATTCTTAATGTGTTCAAGTATTCAGTAACAGCCAGCGCCGTGGCCATAGTGAGCGAGGGGACCGTTGTCAATTCTGCATTCGTCTCAATGAAAATTGAAAAGCAAAGATTGGTGTTGGGAGCTGATAGCCAATTACGGTTGGAGCGGCCCCGTCCGGCAGTCTGCTCCCGTGTAGCAACAATCGTTCCGCTGGGGATCCGTTTTTCCTTAGAAAACCGTTCCTTTAAAAAGAC
>DATCZD010000103.1:0-2425 GCA_036526075.1 Pontiella sp.
TCCACGGATGGAATTACAAGCGTCTGTCCAACCCGCAGATCCCTAGGACTATTGAGAGTGTCCTGGTTGGCTTTAAAAATAGGGTCCCAGTTATCGGTTCCATAAAATTTATGGGCAATCTTAGTCAGTGTGTCCCCACTGATGACATGATAGATCTGATGTTTTTGTGTTGCCGCTTTTTTAGCTGAAGTACGTATCCGTTCAGTTTTTTCTACTAAACTGGTTTTGACAACGGGAGGGGCAGGGGTGGAAACCGTTTGATTTTTAAGCGAGGCCAGCTGTTGTCTCAGTTGCTGATTTGTCTGAATTAGTTGATTACGCTCTTGCACCACCTTTTTGACTTCAGGTGAAGCATTGATCAGAGTGTTTGCTAATGCCTGTGCCACCTTGAGCTTCTGCTGTGTAATAAACTCCGCCTTTTCCTCATCAGGACGTAGTTCTAGATAACGATCATAATGATAAATAGCATTGATGTAGTTTATTTTATGTTGCTGATAGATTACCGCCAGATCCAAGTGAGGACGAGCCATGCGCGGTTCATTTTCAAGTGCCTGCTTAAATGCATCGATGGCCTCATCCCAACGCTGTTGCTCCATCAACACTTGTCCAGAGGCGACTAGCGGATCATGCTCTTCTCTGATTTTATTTGAACCAGCCAGTTTATCACACCCAGCTATAGCAAACAGTGTTACCAGCAATGGAAAATAGATTTTATACATCAAGATATTCCTTTCAAATTAAGGTCGGCGATTATAGCCAGTCACAGCTACGAATCCCGAACTAAATTTCTCGGATATTTCCCCGTTTTCATCGCGAAGAAGAAACATGGCTTCAACACCTGAAACATTCTCAATCCAAGTACTTCCATCTTTCACTCCCATCACGAAAAGAGCAGTGGCGATTCCATCCGCATCCATACAGGACGGGGCGATAACGGTAACACTAGCGGTATTGGATAAAACCGCATAACCGGAACGCGGATCGATAATGTGTGAATAAATAACTCCGTTTTCAAAAATATAATTCCGATAATCACCGGAGGTTGCTATTGCGCCGCTGTTGACGTTCAGGACGCCCTGAAGCCTAGAATCCATCGGATTAGTGGTAGGGTATTGAATGCCGATCCTCCAGGGTATGCCATTCGGATTCAGCCCTTTTACTTTCACCTCGCCACCTACCTCCACAAACCAATTCTGAAAACCAGCTTTCTCCAGTAACAGAGATACCTCATCAACACCATGTCCTTTTGCAATAGCTCCGAGTGCCAGTTGAATTTCAGGATTTGATTTCCAGAGAATTTTCCCATCTTCAATCCATAATTTATCCCAACCGGTTTTGGACTTAGTTTCTTCAATATCCTCAGCAGACGGAACTTGGTATTCTCCGCCTTCGCTACCGAATCCCCAGAGATTAAGAAGTGGTTGCAGGGTAGGATCGAAGGCGCCCCCCGTTGACTCACTGAGCTCAAGAGACCTCTTTATCACCAGAGCAAATTCTTCTGATATAGGATGCGGCCCTTTGTTTCTTGAAGCATTAAAGCTTGAAATTTCACTCATGGAATCCCATGTGGACATCTGGCTACTTACATCTTTCAGGCAGTCTTCAACTGTATTTTCCAGCTCTGAAAGTTTAGAACGAAATACATAACCGTTAATGGTTATGCTATAGCTCGTACCCATGGTTTCGCCAGATATAAGCGGATTCTTTATGTAGCATCCTCGAACAGCAACGGCGACGATAAATATCAACCCGGCAATACTCTGGATAAATTTTCTACGTATCATCATTAGAAAACCTGGAACTCTTACTAATGTGGGCTCTATCCGTCAGATAAGATTAGCGCCGATTATTAGTAATTTTTTTTCTAGGACTTGGCAATCGCCTCTATTTCAACCAAAGCGCCTAGAGGAAGAGCAGCCACCTGAATAGTGGAACGGGCCGGAGCATTTTCCGTTCCGAAATATTCACCATAGATAGCATTGAGCTCGGGAAAATCTCTCATGTCCGCAAGGAATACTGTTGTTTTTACAACATCATCGAGTGAACTTCCTCCTCCTTCGAGAACGGCTTTAAGATTTTCGAGCACCTGAATACTCTGCTCTCTGATACCACCCTCAATCATGCTTCCAGTTTTTGAGTCGACGGGGATCTGGCCGGAGGTGTAGATCAGCGAACAAACTTTTACAGCCTGACTGTAAGGTCCGATTGGGGCGGGGGCATTTTCTGTATTGATAATATGTTTCATATTTTCTCCAATTTTTTCTCAAGTGCATCGATAATATACAGGTCAGCCTTGGAGTAGGGGACACTCCGAAGGTTTGAAATTTTCATCCATTGATAATCTTGGCAATGGAGAGAGCGAGGGCGTCCGGATTTAATTTTAGCGTAGTAAGTGTGCATTTCCATTGTGAAATGACTGTAGGCA
>DATCZD010000104.1:0-6279 GCA_036526075.1 Pontiella sp.
CTGAATACGAGAATAGAAAGGTCCTTAAGTATTTCCAATAAGCTTTCTGAAACGTTTCATTCCTTCCATATCCTGCGGACCGAGTTTGTAATGAATAGAGCCATCGAGATAGTCGACCCAGAAATCCAACGAACCGCCCAGCATTTCTGAATAACGTGCCGCAATTTCCTCTGCGACCCGGAACCCTTCGGCATAAGCCTTATGGGCAATTTCAGTAACCTCTTTTATCGCTTCAAAATCTTTACGCACAGCCCACACGGCAAAAACGAAAGGAAGTTTCGTCCACTTGGTCCAAGCTTCGGCCAGATCAATGTCCCCCGCCGGAGCCGGCTCAGAACAAAGGGCTCTGTCTCCTATAACCACCGCGGCATCCGGTGATGGCTCTTCACCGGAGTCACACAGAGTAACATTCTGTTTGAAATATTTCTTCAATAACAACTCCGCGAGCGCATTCGAGGTTGCAGATGCCGGATCACGAACCACTGTCTTAATCTGGCCCATTTTTCTATTACACTTCAGCAGCACACTTTTCACAGGGCCTTCCGCAGCCACGCCCAGCCCCTGAATCATTTTCAACTCCGGATGTTGAAATAGATGAACTACAGGAATTAAAGCTACATCAGCTTTCCCCGAATTTAAATCCTGAACCAGATTGGCGGGGTGGTCCTGTATCACACAAACGCGGGAATCAACCTCTGCTAACTTTTCTATCAGTGGAGCTGAGTTGCTGTACGGAGCCCCTGCAAAAATAAATTTATCTATTGCCATGACTCTATTTCTTACCTGAAAAAATACACACCGCGCCGAAGGTCATAGGTTGATATTGAACCTGAGAAAAGCCTGCTGCACTCAACATAGCCGTCACCTGTTCAGGCCTTGGAAAATCTTCGATGGAATCAATCAGATATTTATAGGCCTCTCCATCACCCATCAAATACCCAATTACCGGCACCAATGGAGTGTAAAGCCGGTACCCTGCACGGACCAGTGCATTTCGTGGATATGTAGCCTCCAGAATCACCACTAACCCTCCCGGCTTAACTACCCGCATCATTTCCTGTAAGGCCTTTTGGCGGTGTTCAACGTTCCGGAAGCAGAAACCTGAAACAATCCCGTCGTAGCTTTCATCCTCCATCGGGAGATCAAGGGCATCGGCAATAAATAAGGAGATTGATTGACTGACTCCTCGCTGAGCCGCCTTGGCACTGGCAACTTGAAGCATCTCACCGGAGAGTTCAACTCCGTCTACCTGAACATCTGATGCCTGAGCAAGAATCTCAAAAGCCAAATCCCCCGTACCAATACCAATATCAAGGTAACGTCCTCCGGAAATCGGGTTTAAATGTTTAACGGTCTTGCGTCGCCATATTCGGTCCATCCCCATAGAAATAGTCTGGGTTGCCGTGTCATAATATTTAGCAATGCCATCAAACATAGCTCGGTTTTCCTCGGCAGAAATCAACGTATCTCGTCCATTCATCATTACCGGATATCCTCCCATGTAACGGGTGATTTCTGGCCAAAGAGAGATAGTACGTGATCGACATAGCACCCAAGCATTTCCGCCATGGAAACCTCCATAGGATCGCGCCCTTTTGACATATAGTATGGCGGAGAGATCGGCATAACCGTCCCTCCGGCAGCCGCAAAATTAGCGGCATTCTGGCAATTCAAAAGCGTCCATGGCGCTTCCCGAATACAGAGGACAACCTTGCGTCCCTCTTTAAGTTGGCAATGGGCAGCACGGGTAACCAGAGAATCTGCAATACCTCCTGCCACCTTACCCAGCGTATTGGCGGAGCACGGAAGAATCACCATTCCAACGGTTGGTACCGATCCGGATGCGATTGTTGCTGTCAGATCCGCATCTTTCCAAACCTCAGCGGCCCGCGCCTCAAGTTCAGAAAAAGGTCCGACCTCCTGCTCATAAACCACTCGACCCATTTTACTGGCGACCAGCGTGACCGGCCACTGCGACTTTTCAAGCAGCAGCTTTGTTGCCAGTGCTCCAGACGCACCTGTCATTGCTACAATTAAATTCATTATCCTGCCCCAAAAAGAACGACCAACGCCCCGGCAATGCCGGCAATGGCGGAAACAGGGAAGAATCTAATCGAAACCGGAATATTTTGCAAGTAAGCCACGCAAAATGCAGCAGCCGATATCAACAGAGCGATAAGGGACAGCATACCGCCTGCCGACATCCATAGCAACATCAGCGCAGCGAGTCCAATTAGATGTGTAATCGCAGCAACAATCTGCGCACCCGACACCCCCAACGCCGCCGGAATACTGCGAACGTTATTGGCCCGATCAAACTCGATATCCATGAGCGCATAGATAATGTCAAACCCACTGATCCAACAGAAGGTAAAGAGTGCCAGAAGCAGAAGGTCGGCAGGGAAAGATAGCGAGTTTACCACAGCAACATAGGCGCCCATCGGCGCAGCGGCGAGACAGACGCCGATGCCATAGTGACACAACGGCGTAAAACGTTTCAGTAAAGAATAAAAAGCAAGAGGAATCAACGGAAGCAATGAAAGTTTTAGCACCAACGGCCCTAGCAATGCGCAGCCTGAAAAATAGATCAATAGACCGAACAGCGCCACACTTAAACCCTGTATCAAAGAAAGTTTTCCGGATGGCAGTTCGCGCTCCCGGGTTCGTGGATTTTCAGCATCTATATCCCGGTCCAGAATGCGATTCACCGCCATACCAAAGGTGCGCGCTCCCACACCGACCAGCACGATCAGCAATAAGACCTTAATGGACGGCATGCCTTCAGCTCCGATCCATGCTCCGGCAAACAACAACGGCAGACTAAAGATTGTATGCTCTATCTTGGTAAATGAATGGAGCCGTTTCAAAAGGCTGTCCTGCTCATGATTTTCGATAAACTCTCTCAAAACTTCAGCTACAGATTCTGAAACGGAATCAATATGTTTTTGAATATCCTCTTTCCCGTTGTGATCCCCAAAGTCCGTCACACCTTTAAAAAGAACACAGGGGACTTTGTAATCCTGACACCTGCGAGCCACTGCATAACCTTCCATGTCAACCAGCTCCGCGTATGCCGAAAGTTTCTGCCTGCGCTTAGATTCAAAAACTGGTTGCTCAACACTCACCAGTCGTTTGTGATTGGAATCATGATCAACCTTTACACAATCTATTCCGCTCTCAGAACTAACTTCCGAAATCCGAAAAACCGAACCGCGCTTCAGACGGTTGTTGACTGCACCACATACACCGGCATTAACAATTAATGTACAGCCATACTCGTGGATAAGCTTTTCAGTGGCTATACGAGCTGATTCCATCCCCATTGCTGGAGCAACTTCAACAACTACTCCTTCAGGAATACCTTGTTCAAGGAATGGACGCGCTTCTGTTTCAGTTGCAAATAAAATCCCAATCACTGAATCACACCTGCTGTTTTTGCCATTTCCTGCAATTTACGGATTGCCGCATGACCTTCATCCCCAAACCCGCGGGTAAAATCATTTACATAGGTCCTAATGTGCTCTTCAATAACTTTATCGTCCAACTCCTGAGCATATTTTTTTACATAGTCGTAGGTTGATGCCGGATCATCAAATGCCGATTGAACCGAACCACTCAACCGATCTTTAATTTCGGCAATGCGCTCCGAACCTAAACTTTTTCTGGCCGCAATACATCCGAGTGGTATTGGAAGGCCAGTCTCTTTTTCCCACCACGCCCCTAAATCCACTAAGCACTGAAAACCGCGTTGTTCATATACAAACCGCCCTTCATGGATAATCACTCCGGCATTAACAGTCCCCTCCTTCACCGCATTCATAATTTGGTCAAAAGGCATGAACACCCGATTTTTTATTTCGGGGTTCCAGAGACGCAGCAGAAGATGGGCCGTCGTATATTCTCCGGGGACAGCCACAACTGAATCCGCAGAAAAATTTTCGGCGCTTTCACTTATAACCAACGGTCCACAACCCCGACCAAGCGCACCCCCTGCATCAAGTAGTTCATACCGATCCTGTAGCAAAAGCCAGGCATGAAATGATAGTTTGGTCACATCAAACCGTTCTTCAAAAGCCAGGCGGTTTAGCGTCTCAACATCGTACAGATAGGCTTCAACATCAGCATCCTGAGCCATTCTGCAGAAAATATATGTATCATTCGGGCAGGTTGAATATCCGACTGAAAGAGAATGATTATTCATTTGCGGGCATATATGTAGGTGTTTAAATCGTGTATATCATGTACAGTTTTTTCAAAATTATGATTGATATGATCGCCTTTTACGGATTATCTACAACCATTAAAACAAACAACAAAGATCGAGGATTATTTATCCGATCAGTTATAGAAACAAGGATTTAGCGAACAATGTCAACACAACCTACTAACGGAACTCCTCTAGGGATTGATCCGCAGCAGCTCGCACAAGTCAATCAGCTCGCCAGCAGTATGACACCCTTACAGCTGACATGGATTGGAGGATACTTAACCGGACTCGGCGCCCAGCTCGGTGGAGCAGTAATTTCGGACGCTGTCCAGAACACCTCCGATAACACACTGACGATTCTCTACGGATCTCAGACAGGACATGCCCGTTCAGTCGCCGAAGAACTGAATGAAGCAGCAAAAGCCTCCGGACTGGCAACAGAGCTAGTTTCAATGGGGAAGTTTAAAGAGAAAAATCTAAAAAAGATCAAATTTGCCTGCATTGTGATCAGCACACAGGGTGAGGGCGATCCGCCGGATGATGCTATTGGCCTCTGGGAATACTTAAACTCCAATAAAGCTCCGAAACTAGATGATCTGCAGTTTTCTGTGTTAGCTTTGGGAGATAGCAGCTATCAGTTTTACTGCAAAACCGGCAAAGACTTTGACAGCCGACTGGAGGAACTGGGCGGCAAGCGTATTTTGGACAGAGTAGACCTTGATGTTGATTTTGATGACGGAGCAGAAGCCTGGATTCCCCGTGCAGTAGAGGCTATGAAAGTCGTTATCCCCGAAAACACGGCCCCGGCTGCTCCGACGTTCGGAGGAATGGATGCTCCATCCGCCACCGGAGTGCATTATAGTCGAAAAAATCCACTAAAAACGCGCCTGCTGACATGCCAGAAAATTACCGGTCGCAACTCGGAAAAAGACATCCGTCATATCGAAATCGATCTTGAAGGCTCCGGTTTAAACTATCTTCCGGGTGATGCCTTAGGCGTCTGGTTCAAAAATGACAGCGAGCTTGTCACGGACCTATTGGCATTGCTTAAAATTGATGCGGAAACAGTCGTGCATGTAAATGAGGAGCCGATTGATATCCTCACGGCACTTACTGAAATCTACGAATTGACGCAGCTCCATCCGGCCTTTGTCGTCGATTATGCCGAACTTGCCGACAGTGAAGAGCTTCGCCTTATTTCGTCTGAAACCGAGAGCCTGCGTAACTATGTGGAAGATCGTCAGATTATCGATGTAATCCGGCAGCATCCAACTGCGATCGACCCACAGGCGTTCATCGGACTGCTACGAAAACTAACCCCGCGCCTTTACTCCATCGCGTCCAGCCAGACCGAAGTAGAAGAAGAAGTTCACCTAACCCTCGGTGTTGTCGAATATGAAGCTCATGGTCATTATCACCTCGGCGGCGCATCCGGGTTCCTTGGACATCGATTGCAGGAAGGAGAGGAGGTTCTGATCTATGTTGAGCCCAACGATAACTTCCGCCTTCCAGAAAACAGCAACACCCCCGTAATTATGATTGGACCAGGAACCGGCATTGCTCCTTTCCGTGCCTTTATTCAGGAGCGAGCGGCAAGCGAAGCTAATGGTGACAACTGGCTTTTCTTCGGGAACCCGCACTTCACTGAAGACTTCCTCTATCAGACCGAATGGCAGGAGTATCTGCAGGATGGCATACTGACCCGTATCGACTTAGCCTTTTCCCGCGATCAACAGGAAAAACTGTATGTCCAGCACCGCATTGAAGAACAGGCCGACGAACTATGGGCCTGGATTCAGCGCGGAACCCATATTTATGTCTGCGGTGATGAAAGCCGAATGGCCCGCGATGTCCATCAGGCATTGCTTGAGGTGGTTAAAACCCAAGGTGGTTATAATGATGAGGAGGCTGAAGCCTTCCTTGTACAACTCCGCAAAGACGGTCGCTACCAGAAAGATGTGTACTAAGGAGATTTTCCGATGAATGAAGAAAAACAACTGACTGAAGTCGAACATATCAAAGCCCGTAGCCGTCACCTGCGCGGGACGATCGAAGAGGGGCTGAAAGATCTC
>DATCZD010000105.1:0-14149 GCA_036526075.1 Pontiella sp.
TGCGCCGGAGATTCTATGGCAGCAAAGTTATGCGCGGAAAATCCAAAATGCACACCATATCAGCTTCCATCCTCCGAATTTTCTCTTCCTCTTCCCGGAAAACATAACCAGTGGAATGCGGCGGCGGCGCTGGCTCTGTCAAAGGTCTGGAAGGAGGAACAGGAGATTCTTCATACGTTCGAAAATATTCTCCCAATTCGCCGTCGTTTTGAAACGGTCTATAACCAAGGAGGGATTCGTATTGTTTCCGATTATGCGCACCATCCTTCAGAAGTTGCGGCGCTGATCCAAACCGCTCGGGAACTGAAGCCTAAGCGTTTGCTGGGCATCTTTCAGCCCCATCGCTACACCCGCACCCTGGCGCTTGGCCCTGATTTCCCGGACAGCTTTACAGGTCTGGATAAACTTTGGCTTCTTCCGGTTTATGCGGCATCAGAGCAACCGGTAGCGGGCGGGACAACGACGGACCTTGCCAAAAGATTTTCAGCGAAATGGACGAAGTGTTTAGTTGTTTCCAGTTCAATGGAATCTGCATGGAACGATGTTTCCTCCTGTTTGCAAGACGGGGATCTATTGCTCATCATTGGAGCCGGGGATATAGAGCTTCTGGCTGAACGTGCGAAAAAGTAATTATACGTTACGGGTCAGGCTGAGCGAAGCGATAGCCTCTAAACGCTGGTTGGGTCTTTCATTTTATATCTGATTAGAAGGGTTGTTTTTTTCTTCTAACTGCGATTTTGCTAGCTTTTCTTGCAACGCATGCGCGACTTTTTGTGGGAGTTTCTGCCTAAAATGCAACTAGTGTAGTTTCCGGGGTTTTTTAATAAACAACGTTAACCAGTTGTTTGTTAGCGGTTTAAGATGGTGCCCCGGAGAGGGTTCGAACCTCCGACCCCCGGATTAGGAATCCGGTGCTCTGTCCAGCTGAGCTACCGGGGCTCCAATAAGAAGTGCATGTTCCTGAATAGGGCCTCAGAATGCAATTCATAAGCTAAAAGAAAACCCGTTCCGATTGCTCGAAACGGGTTGAAATTGGAGCGAGCGATGAGATTCGAACTCACGACATTCACCTTGGCAAGGTGAAGCTCTACCACTGAGCTACGCTCGCTTTTTCCTCGAAAGGAAGCGCCATTATTAGAATCCGGATTTTGTTTTCAAGCCAAAAAAAATAAAAAAATAGTGTAAGGTATTTTGAAATCGTCGGAGGCATTTGATAAATAAGCTTCTTTAGCAAAAAAACAGGATCCGCAAAGTATGGAAAACAAGAAGCTCGGAAATGTATTGATCTGGAGTGATCGCTGGAGTTTAGGAGCTCTTTCTGGATATGAGCTGATGAACATTGGCTTTGTTTCGGTATTGATCGGGTTCTTGTTTATTCTCTTTCACCTGTTTGGAAATACGGTGGAAAATGTAAACAGTAACTCAGCCTTTGTTTGGATGATTGCGCGGTGGGGCGATAAAATCTCGTTCGGGGCGGATTATTCGCATGGCTATATCATTCCCTTTTTCAGTTTGTATGTTGTATGGGTGAAGCGCAGATTGTTCTTTGAGGCTTCAAAGCGAGTCTCTAATTGGGGATTGATGGTTATCGTTGGCTCTTTAGCTATCCACTGGCTGGGCGTAAAGATGCAACAACCGCGCCTTTCGCTTATCAGTCTGATTGGTTTGATTTGGGGTATTCCGTTTTATTTCTGGGGCTGGCAGGTTGCTAAATTACTTATCTTTCCATGTTCCTATTTGATCTATTGTGTTCCGCTAAACTTTCTTAATGCGGTGTCTGGGGTGTTGCAACGCTTAGCAACCATAATGGGATTTGCAACACTTGAAGCTATGGGAATTGAATGTCAGCGGGTTGGATCACAGCTGATTTCTCCCTATTTTAGGCTGAACGTGGAAGCCGCCTGTTCAGGATTGCGCTCGCTACTGGCGTTATCAGCGATTACGGCGATTTACGCCTATTTTACCCAAAAAACCTTTTTGAAGAAATGGGTGTTGTTTTTGGTGTCTATTCCAATTGCCGTGTTGGCTAACGTGGCTCGTATTAACTCGATTGCATTGGTCAGTATCACGGCCGGACAGGAGTATGGAGCCGGTCTTCACCATGACTGGGCTGGTTATGTGCTGTATGTAGTGGCTCTTCTTTTGATGGTTGGCTGCGGAAAACTTTTAACTATTAATTACAGGGAGCTATTTTCTTCATGGAAAGAAGCCTACTTAAACCGTTCTTGATCGTTGTTGTTCTGATGACGCTTTCTGTCTTCTCACTGGCGTTTACAGTGGGTGTGGAGCTGAACTTTATTCCCGGGGTGGTGATGGACCTCCCGGAAGATGTGTCTCATTGGGTGGGAAATGAGCTTCGCTTCTGTCACAACCCGGTAGAATGTGCTAAAGACTATAAGGATGCATCATTTTACGTCAGTGATCTGGAGATACCGGATATCTGCCCGAATTGCGGAGAAAATCTATTTAAGTGCGCTCGGGCGGAAAAGGAACAGCTCCCAGAAGATACCGAGTTTGTAAAGTCAGCCTATACCAATGAAGTCGGCACGCGCTTGTATACTTCGATTGTTCTTTCCGGGACTGCTCGTGACAGTATTCATCGTCCACAACGCTGTCTGAAGGGTCAGGGTAATACGCTGGATGGGGAATATACGTTGGAGGTTCCGCTTGAAGGTCGAGATCCTTTGAATATTCGTGTTATTAAGGCCTCGCGTACTTTCCAAACCCCTGAAGGCCCTAAGCCCTATTATTCATTCTATGCCTATTGGTTTGTCGGGCAGGATCGGGAAACTCCGCACCACCTTACCCGTATGTTCTGGTTGGCGTGGGACCGCGTTGTGCGGAGTGTAGCCAACCGTTGGGCCTATATTGCAGTTCAGGGGGAGCGTGAAGAGGAAGGTACTGATTTCGAATCTGATATTATCGATTTTGTGCAACAGGTTTATCCCCGCATCCTGACCGAGCAGATGAAAAAAAAGGTCTACGGAGAATAATCTGTACCCCTTGGAAGTTGCGAATGCCCGCGGTTTATCTATACTGCGGGCTCTGTTTTTGGAACCAAAGGAATGCAAATGTCTGAAGTAAATCAGGGAATGGATGTCGGCTATGTCGCAAAGCTTGCGTGCATCGACTTGACCGATAAAGAAAAAGAACTTTTTCAGGGGCAGCTCGATCAGGTGCTTCACTATGTAGAACAGTTGAATGAACTGGACGTCGCTGATGTCGAACCTACGGCTCATGCTATTCCGGTTTATAACATCCTTCGCAAAGATGAAGTCGGAATGAGTCTGGATCATGCCGCTGTTATGAACAACGCTCCGTCCTCTATTGATGGACAGATTCGTGTCCCTAAAATTATTGACCAGTAGGAGTCTTATGGCTGAATTACATAAACTGACGATTGCCGAACTCTCCGAACTGATGGCTGCAGGAAAATGCACTTCAGTCGACATTGTAACCGATGTTCTGGCCTCAATTGATGCTACTGAAGGAAAGGTCGGAGCTTATCTTACGATTGATCGAGAAGGGGCTTTGGCTCAGGCCAAAGCATCGGATGAGGCAAGGGCTGCGGGGAGTACATTGCCGATGTTGGGTGTTCCAATAGCGATTAAGGATCTGCTTAATGTGAAAGGGCAGCCTTGCACCTGTTCTTCAAAAATTCTCGAAGGCTATATTGCTCCTTACGACGCAACCGTTATTTCCAAGTTGCGGGAGGCCGGAGCCGTTTTGCTCGGCCGTGTAAACATGGATGAGTTTGCAATGGGCTCAAGTACAGAAAATGCGGCATTGGGACAGACTTCCAACCCGTGGAATCTTGAGCATGTGCCAGGTGGCTCATCTGGAGGCTCTGCGGCCTGTGTTGCCGCAGATGAAGCAATTGCTTCGCTTGGTTCAGATACCGGCGGTTCTATTCGCCAGCCTGCGGCTTTCTGCGGATGTGTTGGTGTCAAACCGACGTATGGCCGGGTATCGCGTTATGGATTGACTGCTTTTGCCTCTTCGCTTGATCAGATTGGTCCGATCACAAAGACCGTTAAGGATTCCGCTATTCTGCTGGAAGCGATTTGTGGACTGGATAAGAACGATTCTTCCTCCATTGATGCAGAAGTCCCAGCATTCGGTAAAAACCTTTCTGATGACACATCGCTAGCCGGGATGAAGCTGGGTCTGCCGAAAGAATATTTTGTGGATGGCATGGATCCCGATGTTGAAAAGGCGGTACGTGATGCCGTTGAGCACTGTAAAAGCCTCGGCGCGGAAATTGTTGATGTGACTCTTCCGAATGCCAAGTATGCTATCGCCGTTTATTATATCATCGCTACGGCAGAAGCCTCTGCCAACCTGGCCCGTTTCGATGGGATTCGCTACGGTATGCGCCTTGATGGCCGTGATCCCGCTGAGCTCTATGGAAAAACCCGTGCGGCGGGATTCGGTCCTGAAGTAAAGCGTCGTATCATCCTCGGCACTTACGTGCTGAGCAGTGGCTACTATGACGCCTACTATAAAAAGGCTCAGAAAGTTCGTACGCTTATTCGGAACGACTTTACGGAAGCCTTTAAGCAGTGTGATGCTATTCTTGCTCCGGTAACCCCTACGCCTGCTTATAAAAGGGGAGAGAAGGCGGATGACCCGTTGAAAATGTATTTGGATGATATTCTGACTACACCGGTTAACCTTGCCGGAAACTGTGCCCTGTCGGTTCCCTGTGGTTTTTCCGCTACCGGTATGCCGATCGGCCTTCAGATTATCGGAGATGATTTTCAGGAAGAGACTATTCTTAAGGTTGGCCACGCGTATGAACAAACCACAGAGTGGCACACCCGCAAACCGGAGATTGTTTAACCATGAAGTATGAAGCAACAATCGGTCTTGAAACGCATATCATGCAGAAGACGAACTCTAAAATGTTCTGCTCCTGTAAGTATGAATATGGTGCGGCGCCGAACACTCATGTCTGTCCGACCTGTCTGGGTTATCCAGGGGCTTTGCCGGTGATGAATGAAAAGGCCATTGAGCTGATCTGTAAAGCCGGCCTTCTGTTGGGTTGTGAAATCAATCCTAATAGTAAGTGGGACCGGAAAAACTATTTCTATCCGGATATGGCGAAAAACTATCAGATTACGCAGGCGGATCAGCCGATCTGTTTGGGTGGTGAAGTTACGGTTGAGGTTGAAGGCGAGGTGAAAACGTTCACTCTTGAACGGATTCATCAGGAAGAAAATGCGGCTAAAAATACCCATGCTGCGGGAGCCAGTCTGGTGGATTATAATCGTGCCGGCACGGCATTGATGGAGATTGTTTCCAATCCCTGCATGCACTCAGCGGCCGATGCGCTGGCTTATATGACAGCCGTCAAGCAGATCATGCGGTATGGTGGGATTTCTGACTGCGACCAGGAAAAGGGGCAGATGCGCTCTGATGTAAATGTCTCCGTTCGGCCAGTAGGACAGAAAGAGCTTGGTTCTAAGGTTGAAATCAAAAATATGAATTCGTTCGCATTTATTCAGGACGCGATCGAGTATGAAATCAATCGTCAGATTTCTGTGCTCGAGTCCGGAGGAACTGTTGATCAGGAAACACGTGGATACAATCCGGATCGTGGCGAAACCTTTATTCAGCGCACGAAAGAAGATGCGCATGATTACCGATATTTCCCTGAGCCGGATCTAATGCCGGTTAAAGTTTCCGCCGAGCAGGTGGAACAGTGGCGCTCTGAACTTCCGGAGCTTCCATCCCAGCGTCGAGCCCGTTATATTTCTGACTTGGAGCTTCCGGAATATGACGCCGGCATCCTGACCGCCGATAAGGATGTGTCGGATTGGTTCGATGAGGCCATGAAGTATACAAAAAATGCCAAGGCGGTTTCCAATTTCATTATGGGTGAAATGATGCGCCTCATTTCCGAGCAGGATATCGAAATTTCAGAGTCCAAGGTAACGCCTGAAAAACTGGCTGAAATTATTGCACTGATTGATTCTAAGACCATCAGTACCAGCGCCGGTAAGCAGATCTTTGAAATGATCTTCATTGATGGTGGCGAGCCGAAAAAAATTATCGAAGAAAAGGGCATGGCTCAGGTTTCTGATGATTCTGCGCTTGAAGGGTGGGCGGATGAGGCTATCGCTAACAATCCTAAATCCGTTGATGAATATAAAAGCGGCAAGCTGGGGGCTATCAACTTTTTGATGGGGCAGGTCATGAAGGCCAGTAAAGGGAAGGCCAATCCCGGAGCCGTTATGCAGATGCTCAAATCAAAGCTTGATGGATAGTCTTAAATAAACACGAAGTCCCAAGTCGCTCTAAGTTATACTCGTTTAGCCTTCGTATTTGTTTTTATGAGCAGGGGCTCCAGTGGACATCCACCGCATTTTGGACTTCTTGCGGTACAGTGCTCCTTGCAGAGTTTCACGATCAACGCATGATATTCGTTGTAGAGCAGAACATCTTCAGGGACGTTGCTGGTGAACAGCCTAGCTACAGAGTCATAGGACGCATTCTTATCGCACCATCCGTGGCGGTCACCGACCCGTTTAGTATAGGCATCAACAACAAAGATCGGGCGCTTCCCTGCGTAGAGCAGAATGGAGTCAGCGGTTTCCGGACCAATACCTTTCCAGGAAAGCAGTTCGCTTCTAAGGGTGGGAGTGTCGAGCGCAAATAACTGAACGATCGATCCGTTAAAGCGTTCATGGATGGTTTTGATCATCTCTTTGATATAACCTGCTTTCTGGTTGAAGTAACCAGCCGGTCGGATCCATTCGGAAAGCTGTTCTTCAGAGATTTGACCTAGGGTCTCGAACTTTAGCATATCGTTTTTTCGAAGGTTGCTGAGCGCCTTTTCCGCATTGGACCATGTTGTATTTTGAGTCAGGATCGCGCCAAGCATCATTTCGAAACGTGTTTTAGCTGGCCACCAATGCTGTTCACCCCAGTGGTTGATCAAGGCTTTGTAGGCCTCTTGAATCTGGTCATTCATTATTCGGAAGAGACAGGCTTCGAGTCCGTATGATGCGCTGTTGAGCAATGACTACATCGAACAGGCTCACTAAGTGGAAAAGTGTAGCAATAGCAAGCGGAGCAATAAATGCGGTGAGGGCGATCGGTTCAGGTTCATGGGTTTCAAACTCAAATGCCAGTTTGTAAATATCGAGGATCACTTTGATAGAAATGACTGAAAACCAACAGAACCCGATCATGAATCCGCCGGAAAAGATGGCTCCAGCAAGCCAGCGCCGCTGTACGAACTGTCCGGCTCCAGGGCAGACAAAAGCTGATAGTAAAACAGGAATTCTGGGGTGGATCGGTTTGGTTTTTTTCATTTTAATCCTGTTGGTTTAATTCATTCAGGGCTTTAAAAGCTGCCTGGCGTTCTCCTTCGCGCTTACTTCCGGCGGAGGCCTGCCAGGATTTATTGCAGGCTCTTACCTCAATAGTAAAGGTTCGGGCATGTTCAGGGCCGTTGGTTTCGATTGTTTCATATTCCGGAATGCCGAATCCCTGGCTTTGGGCATATTCCTGAAGATCGCCCTTGGGATTGCTTTTTACTTCGACTTCTCTGAGTTCTCCCAGTTCCGGGAGAAAGACCGTTTTAAAAATCTTGTTTGCGGCCCGCGCCCCTCCGTCGGTCCATGCTGCACCAATAATAGCTTCAAGAGCGTCTGCCAGATTGGAAGCTCGTTTTGCTCCGCCGTTTTTCCGTTCACCATGACCGAGAAGAAGAAACTCACTGATGCCAACTCCAGCTCCAATCTGTGCCAGTTTGCGGTCTTGCGTTAGTTGACTGCGAAGTTGAGACATATCGCCTTCACGCGCATCCGGATTGGTTTTGAACAGGTGTTCGGCGGCCATCAGGCTTAGTACGGCATCTCCGAGATATTCCAGACGTTGGTTGTCGTCATCAACGTCCTTGTGCTCGTATCGGTATGAAGGATGGGTGACGGCGAGTTCAAGCAGTGCTTTTTTTCTAAAGCGATAGCCCAAGGCCTGTTCCAGTTTTCGATAGTTGGTCTTAATCATGTTCCACGAATAATAGGAACAGAGGTAACGAGGTCAAAGATTATTTATCAACCTTTCAGTCCGGAGCTAGTCGCTTCGGTTGCTAACACTGAAATAACTTCGCTCTTCAGGTTGTCTGATGTTTGGAATTCTACGGGTATATAATGTTCTGAATATCCAGAGGCTGTTCCGTCTTTAATTTGCTCTACCAGCACATTGAGATCTCTGTTCAAAAACTGGCGATGATAATCAAGGGCCATTTGTGTTCCAAGTTCACGAAGCTGTTGGCTCCGTTCCATGGCCAACGCCCCGTTGATCTGATTTTTCATTTTTGCCGCCATGGTTTTAGGGCGGGGAGAATAGGTGAATACATGCATTTGCGAGAACCCTACTTTTTTACAGAAGTCATAGCTCTCGTCAAAATAGGTGTCAGTTTCGCCCGGAAATCCGACAATGACATCGGTCGTGAAGGCGGGGTTGTCGAGTGCCGTGCGGGCTCGTTCGACAGCATTGTAGTATTCCTCGGATGTGTATCCTCTTCGCATGGCATGCAGAACGGCATCTGAGCCCGACTGTAATGAAAGGTGCAGGTGCGGCATAATGCTGGGCGAACTTGACCAAACTTCAAGTAGTTCTTCAGTCAGCTCGCCCGGATGCAGACTGGAAAGACGAATTCGGCCAATATCGGGAACCTGGACCAGATGACGCAGCATATCCGCTAACGACGAACCACGTCCTCTACCGTAAAGACCCACACTTACACCGGTGACTACAATCTCCCGGTAGCCGGCTTCAGTAAGTGCCGTTGCTTCGCGTACAGCATCTTCAATGATTTTATCGCGGGGTTCTTTTCGTAGTTGAGGAATGATGCAGAAGGAACATCCGATATCGCAACCATCCTGAACTTTCAGAAAAGCACGTGTTTGGTCCCCAAAGCGGGAAATTGTAAAGGTATCGGTTTTAATTCCGTTTACACCGTGACTTTTCGGCATGGACAGAGAGTCCAGCTGTTCGGCCAGGCGCTGGATCCAGTCTGCTCCGGCCGGCACTCGGAATACCGGATCTTGATCAACCTGCGTCAATTCATCGTGGGCCGCACATCCGGTCACAATAACATGAGCGAGGGGATTATTGCGTTGCATCCGACGAATAGTTTGGCGCGATTTCTGTGCGGCGGAGGCCGTTACACCGCAGGTGTGTACCACAATCACATCGGCATCATCAGATTGGTCGACCTTTTTAAGGTCATAACGCTCCAGCAGTTGTTCGATCTGTTGGGCATCATACTGGTTGACCTTGCAACCAAGTACATTGATAAAATAAGTTGATAGTTTTTGTTCGCTCATAAGGTATGATTCTCATACGCATTCATTCTATTTGAGGCAAGAGGATTTGATTTCTATTGGAATATTCTCTTTGCGCATTTTTTTCTTTTCAATCAGCAAGCTAAACGACACTCTCACTTGAATGCGCATAATATTATTAATATTATCAGTTATATTATGACTGTTATGCGAGCTAGGGGATTGATGTAATGTTTAATAAAAAGGCGATAATTTTTGCCGTTCTACTAGGAGTTCTGATTGGGATAGGTGCATTTACCTTTAAATATGCTGAAGGCTTTTCCTATCTCAGTTCAGACCCGGAAGTCTGTGTTAACTGCCATATTATGACGCCTCAGTATGATTCCTGGCAGAAATCTAGTCATCACACGGTGGCTGTTTGTGTTGACTGCCATCTACCTCATGATTTTTTCGGGAAATATATAGCAAAAGCTGAAAACGGTTGGCATCACTCCAAGGCGTTTACTCTGCAGAATTTTCATGAACCAATTATGATTAAGGAAAAGAATAAACGGATCCTTCAGGATAACTGTATCGAGTGTCATAAAGACATGGTTCATGAGTTGTTTAAGAGAGATATGACAGAACCGGATGCGGTCAGCTGTGTTCATTGTCATGCATCGGTTGGCCACGGAGCATTGCCGACCAGTATTGGCGGTGCAGATCGAGGTGTGAAACGGGAAAGGGAAGATTATGATTAAAATCAACATTAACAAGGGGTTGACCGGTATTTTTATCGGACTTGTCGCGGTAACTGCTGTCGCTACAATCGGCGTAACAGCGTTGCTGTTCAATATTGCTGAGCGGAAGAGTGAAGAAAAAACGCCGTATGAACGGTTGGTTGAGGTGACGGAGGATACTACTGATCCGGCTGTATGGGGGAAAAATTGGCCCAAACAGTATGACAGCTACAAGCGTACGGCACTGGCAACTCGCACCCGTTTTGGAGGACATGGCGGAAGTGAAGCTCTTCCTGAAGAAAAGATAGAACGGGATCCTTGGCTAAAGCGTATGTTTAAAGGCTACGCGTTCTCTATAGATTATCGTGACCGCCGTGGTCATGCCTATATGTTGGAGGATCAGGAGCAGACGAAACGTCAGACGAAACCACAATCCGGTTCCTGTATGCATTGTCACTCATCCATCATGCCCGTTTATCGGGAGCTAGGGGATGGTGATGCTTTAGCTGGAATGAATAAAACCCATGCCATGCCGTACAAGGAACTCAATGAAATGGTACACGATATGGGGCATGCTCACCCGGTTTCCTGTGTGGACTGTCATGATCCTGAAAGCATGCAGATTCGTGTGACCCGTCCGGCTTTTATTGTCGGAATGCAGCGTCTTGCTGAGTCCGATGCTCCTGTTCCGGCTATTCCCTCTATTGATATCTGGCGCCAGGGATCCCGCTCGAAGCCGTATGATCCAAATGAGGATGCGACTCGCAATGAGAAACGCTCCTTTGTTTGCGGACAGTGCCATGTAGAGTATTATTGTTCATCTGACTTCCCGCTGACCTTCCCGTGGAGTAATGGATTAGCTATGGAAAATATCGAAAAGGAATGGAACGATACGAAGCTTTCGAGCGGAGAGCGGTTCTATGACTATAAACACAAAGAAACCGGTGCGGAAATTCTTAAAGCACAACATCCGGAATTTGAGCTATGGAGTCAGGGGATTCATGCCCGTAGTGGTGTTTCCTGCTCCGATTGTCATATGCCGTATATGCGGGAGGGTGCATCTAAAGTGTCGGATCACTGGGTTCGCAGTCCGTTACTCAACGTGAACCGTTCTTGCCAGACCTGCCATCATGTGGATGAAAAAGAAATTCTTGCCCGTGTGGATGCGATTCAACAGAAAAACTTTGATCTGCTACAGCGTGGCGGAGCGGCGCTGATGGATTTGCTTGATGCGGTGGAGGCCGCAAAACAGGCCGGTGCTTCCGACGAAGAGCTGAAACCGGCATTGGAGTTGCAGAGAAAAGCCCAGTGGCGTCTAGATTATATTGCGGCTGAAAACTCGATGGGTTTCCATGCTCCGCAGGAAGCGGCCCGTATTTTAGCTGAGGCAGCCGACTATGCCCGGCAGGGGCAGGTGGAAGCGACCAAGCTTATCAAGTAGCGGAGATGATCTGTTTGATGAAGAGCGTCCTTTGGACGCTCTTTTTTTGCTTTGAAAGTAAGATTGAAATGGACGTGCTTGGTCGGATTATGAAAAGGTTTCCGACCGCTTAAACACAAATCCATTTTAAAGGAGAATTTTGATGCAACAGAAAGAAGTACTAAAGCTTTTTGAAGAAACCAATGCACTGTTAAACGGCCATTTTGAACTGAGATCCGGCCTTCATAGTAATCAGTTTTTTCAGTGTGCGTTGGTGTTGCAGTATCCGCGTATTGCCGGACAACTGTGCGAAGCGCTTGTCGAAAAAATGAAGGAGGAACTCAAGGATCTAGAGGTGGATACTGTGATTGCTCCGGCTATGGGAGGAATTACCATTGGTCATGATGTGGCCCGAGCATTGGGCGTTCGCTTTATTTTTGTAGAAAAGGAAGATAATGAGCTGAAGCTTCGCCGATTTAAGATTAAGAAGGGTGAACGTTTTGTGATTGCGGAAGATGTGGTTACTCGTGGTGGTCGTGTTCAGGAAACTATTGATATTGTTAAGGAAAACGGAGGTGAAGTGGTGGCCATCGGCATTCTGGTTAATCGAAGTGGCGGCAAGGCGGAATTCAAGTCCCCATTGGTAAGTCTGCTGGATATCGAGCCGATTACCTATGACCCTTCCGAGTGTCCGCTTTGTGAGAAAGGGGTGGATCTAGTCCATCCGGGAAGTAAATAAGTCGATTCATCGCTTTGACTTGTCTCGTTTGACGAGGTAGTTTACCTGACTGTTTTTTACAAATTTTAAGGAGGTTGCCTGTGTCGCATCCGTTGGAACCGATTTATGCCTTGCAGAAGAAGGATCGTAAGCTTATCAAAGTCATGCGGGAAATCCGCGATATCCCGCAGCGGAAAAGCGATATTGAAGCGCAGCTGAGCGGGTCTAAGAAAAAGCTCGAGGTGGCACTCAATAGCAGAAAACACACTGAAGCTACGCTTAAGGATCTGGAGTTGGAAGTAGAGTCTCTCAAAGAGCAGGTTATAAAGTATAAGACCCAACAAATGGAGGCTAAAACAAACGATCAGTATCGTGCCTTTGTTAAAGAAATCGGCGTTGTTGAAGACGAAATCAAAGCGCTTGAAGAAAAGGAAATCCAGTTAATGGAAAACCTTGAGAAAGGCAATGCCATTATTGCTGAATGCGAAGCAAAGCTGAACGTCGAAAAAGAAGGTATTGCAGACGAACTTGCAGAGCTTGATGAACGCACAGCGATGTTGGAGCAGAAGGTCGAAAAGATGAAGGCTGATCGTTCCCGCGCTGCCGCAGGGTGCGACCGATCTCTGCTTCAGAAGTATGCTCGCATTCTTCAGAACAAGAAGGACTTTGCAGTGGTGCTTGTGGAAGATGGGGGATACTGCGGCGGATGCCACATGAAGCTTCCTCCTCAGGTAATACATGATGCTCGCAATCCAGCCAAGATTGTAAGCTGCAACTTCTGTGGACGTATTGTTTACAATCCGCCCTTTGGCGAATAATTTATTTCAGGCAGGGTGTATCGGTCGCTCTTCTTCGGGAGGGAGGAAAGTCCGGACTCCGCAGGGCAGGACGTCCCGTGGTTAACGCGGGAACCCGTGTGCAAGATCGCACGGGATGGAAAGTGCCGCAGAAAATATACCGCCCCGGTTCGCTGGGGTAAGGGTGAAATGGTGGGGTAAGAGCCCACCGCCCCGAGGGTAACCGAGGGGGCAGGGTAAACCCCGTCCGGAGCAAGATCAAATAGAGAACCGAGGAGCGGCCCGCTCTGTTTAAGTTCTGGGTTGATCGCATTAGATAAATGACCGACTCCTTCGGGAGAACAGAATCCGGCTTACCGCCCTGCCTGTCTTTTTTAGTGACGGTTCTTCCGTCGCTTTTTTTTAATCGCATTCCATTCGCAAGTATCCCGCTCAGTAGTCCGGCCCAGAAGATTCCTGTCGGCCCTGGGTGGGATTCCGTATGGCATACCTGATCGGAAATACCTATGTTGAGGACTAAAAAGGTTCATCAGGAATCCTGCCGCAAGCGCGCATAGCGTCAGGGTGATTAAAAAGACAAGTAGTTGTTTTTTGCCGATAATCTTCCAGAGGGTGGTGAGCGTGGCGGCATTGGTCGCCGGTCCGGTGATAATAAAAACCAGTGCCGCCCCAGGGGGAATGCCGGCTTTAATAAACGCCAGAGCAATAGGCACCGATGCCGAATAGCAGACATAGAGCGGAATGCCGATAGCCAACATAATCAGCATGGTAAATGGCGAGTTTCCCAGACCGTCGGTAAAAAAGTTTTCAGGAATAAGACCACTGATGATTTCGGAAAAAACGATGCCTAGTATCAGCGGTTTAGCAATGTCTCGTGGCAGGCTGATGAAGCCGTAACGAAATATACGTTGAATAATTGCTTACTGATTGGGGCGACAGCATTCGTCTTCACAAGGCGGAACGTCTTCCTTTTTATTTGGCGATATAGCTGTGACTGCCGTGCCGCATAGGATTCCGTATAGAAATGCTACAAGGGCTCGGAAGATCGCAAAGATCCATCCGAGCAGGGCATAGGTGATCATTAGACTGTCTACGCCGGTCTGCGGGGTGGAGGCTAGGAAGGATGCTGTGGCTCTCCGGCTGGCTCCATGCTTGCGCAATGAGGTCGCAAGTGGAATGACGCCGCATGAGCAAAT
>DATCZD010000106.1:0-4543 GCA_036526075.1 Pontiella sp.
TCAAATACGCACCGCAAAAACCTAATAAAACTGCGCCTCTCAATGAAATGATGTCTTTTTTATACTCTAATATCGGGTTTCGGCGACTGTCGTATATTAAGGGGCCTCAATATCCAAAACATTCAATTTTGATCTAAATCATGTCTTTTTTACCCTTTAATATCTATGCTATACGCCATGTCGCATATCCAAGTATTAACGAATATCCCTTTAAATATCAGGTTTTATGGCTGTGCTGGCAAAGATCAGGCCCATTATAGAACGTATTAACTATGAACGGCAAATGTCGGGGCAGCCCCATATCCTTCCTGCATACATGGTGTACATTCACAACGAGGATGCGGGGGAAATCCCCTGCCCCTCGCCTAAAAAGATCTCCCGTCAATCGCTAAGCGATTATCATTATATCTGCAGAAATAATGAGGTCATCCCGAGAAGGAGATGGACTGATTTACCCTCTGTAAAAAGCAACACTCAAACAACCCAAAACCTAAGCTATGGACTCCTTGGCTGAACCAACGACTAATCAGTGGGGTTATGGTGGGGTTATATCAATTTCTACCATTCGGAAAAGATCGGACACATCCCGACGCTTCAATACTCCAGAAAACAAACAAAACCCCGTTACCATTGAAGAGAACGAGGTTTTAAGGTGGTGGGCCTGGAGGGACTTGAACCCCCGACCAAGAGATTATGAGTCTCCTGCTCTGACCGACTGAGCTACAGGCCCGGTTTTTTTTAAGCGGACGATAGCAATACAGGAAAGCGCGTCGATAAAGCAAGGGGTTTTATGGATCAGACTCTTTTTCCTCTGGTTGGGGCATGAGCCAGACCTTGACAGTCTTGTTTTTCGAGCCCCAGAATCTGGCCCACCAATGGCTCGGACGATATAGATCAATATGCATTCCCTTCACTGCACCGCCGGTATCTTCCACCCGACCATAGCCATACCCCGGAATATACATAATAGTTCCATAAGGGAATAATGCTGTGTCGGCGGCAATACATCCGGGACGCACGAAGGAGCCTGATGATGTTTTCCCAATATGCTTTATCCGCACGCCGCCCGAAGGGTTCCGCTGCCAGGGAATGAATAATAGCCAGTTATAGCTGCAACAGTGTGAACAGTGACAGTAAGAGGTGGTTTTAAGCTCAACTTTTTTCAGGACCATCCCTTGGCCCGGCCGAATGTGATGCGGAATCCAGAAGCGAACTTCATGGATCAATATCAGTAAAGCGGCGAGCATAAAAACCGTCAGCCATGTTCTTCGCTTTTTTCTGGCGAAATGAGCTTTCATTCAGAAATGGATAGTAGGCGGCACTTTTGTTCAAAGCAAAGAGCTTTAAACCTTTTCAATCCTTGCACGAAAAGCCTCTCTGCCCCGAAAAATGCCCTGCGAACCGCTTGAAGACCACACATCGAAGTGCTAGGTTTTGTGGGTTTACTGGAAGCATACATCCATATCTTGTGGTTTTAGAGGATTTTAGGCACATGGCCGCGAAAAAAAAACACGAATACACAGAAGACAAAATTAAGACGCTTTCGTCTCTCGAGCATATCCGCCTGCGTACCGGCATGTACATCGGCCGCACGGGCAGCGGCGCACATTATGATGACGGCATCTATATCCTTGTAAAAGAGGTCATCGACAATGGCATCGACGAATTCATTATGGGTCATGGCGACCGGATCGATGTTTCCATTGAGGAGGATATGGTAACGATCCGCGACTTTGGCCGCGGCATCCCGTTGGGCAAGGTGGTAGACTGCGTTTCAAAGATTAACACCGGCGCAAAATATAACGATGATGTTTTTCAGTTCAGCGTTGGCCTTAACGGAGTCGGAACCAAGGCGGTTAACGCTCTTTCTTCTTATTTTCTGGTCCGTTCATATCGCGATGGCGAGTTTATGGAAGCAGAGTTTGAAACGGGAAATCTGGTCCGGGAAGAAAGCGGAAAAACAGATGAACCAAACGGAACCTTTGTGGCTTTCTCTCCCGATCCGGACATCTTTAAGAAATTTAATTTCAACCCCGACCATCTGGCACGGCGCCTGCGTTTTTATGCTTATCTCAATGCCAAACTGAAGATCTGGTTTAACGGCGAGCTGTACCACTGCAAGGGCGGCCTCCTTGACCTGATCCGCGATGAGAGCCAGTACGAAAAGATCTACACCCCGTTCCACTACGCTGACAATACGTTGGAGATTGCGTTCACCCACACCAACCGCTTTTCCGAAGAATACTATTCTTTTGTGAACGGCCAGTATACATCCGATGGCGGCACCCATCTTTCTGCCTTCCGTGAAGGACTGCTGCGCGGCATTAATGATTTTGCCAATAAAAAGTTTTCCGGCGACGATGTGCGCGAAGGCATACTTGGGGCCGTTGCGATCCGCCTGAAAGAGCCGGTTTTTGAGAGTCAGACCAAAAACAAACTCGGAAGTACTGAAATCCGCTCCGATCTTGTTGCCAAAGTTTCACAGGTTGTTGCGGATCTGCTACACCGTGATCCCGAACAAGCCAAAAAACTTGTTTCAAAAATTGAAGAAACCCAAAAACTGCGTAAAGAACTGAACACCGTAAAAAAACTGGCTCGCGAACGTTCTAAATCGGTCTCTATTCGCGTTCCGCAACTAAAAGACTGCAAAAACCACTTCAACCGTGAAAAGCAGACGCATCTCGACACGCAGATCTTTATCACCGAGGGCCAATCTGCAGCTGGCTCACTGGTCAGCTGTCGCAATGCGGCTAAGCAGGCTATCTTTACGCTGAAAGGGAAACCACTTAATGTCTGCGACCTCAAACGTGATGCGCTCTATAAGAATGTTGAAATCTACAACCTGATGCGCAGCCTCAATATTGAGGAAAATATTGAGCAACTGCGTTATAATCAGGTTATTCTGGCAACCGACGCCGATGTGGATGGCCTGCATATCCGCAACCTGATGATCACCTTCTTCCTACGCTTTTTTGAACCGCTGGTCCGGGAGGGGCATCTGAAAATTCTGGAAACCCCGCTTTTCCGCGTGCGGAACAAGAAAGAAACGATCTACTGCTATTCGGAAGAAGAGCGCATCCGCGCCCTCAATAAACTCGGGCGCGGCGCGGAGATTACCCGATTCAAAGGGCTGGGAGAAATTTCTCCCGGAGAGTTTAAAGATTTTATCAGCGATGAGGGCATCCGACTCACGCCGGTCTCCGTGGAGGGGGATCATTCCGTATCAGAAGTCATCTCCTTCTATATGGGGAAAAACACGCCGGAACGCCGCGAGTATATCATGGGGAGCCTTGTTGTTGACGCTGAGATGTTATAGGTAATCGAATTTTTCATCACTTTAAACTTAATAGACAAAACTAATTTCATGATTAAAAAGAAAAAAGAAGAAGAACTGGAACTGTTTGAAAAAGCGGATGAGCTGATTGATAACGAAGTCACTCTCGCCTCACCAGCAGTCGAGGAAGTCGAAGGCAAACAGGGCTTTGATCCACTTCATGAAGAACATGGTCCGCTAAAACGATTGGTAGACTTTAACTTTCTTCAGTATGCCTCATATGTAATCTGCGACCGCGCTATTCCGGCCCTTGAAGATGGTCTGAAGCCGGTACAGCGGCGTATTCTGCACGCCCTTAAAGAAAAGGATGACGGCCGATTTATCAAGGTGGCCAACATTGTCGGCCATACCATGCAGTATCACCCGCATGGAGATGCATCGATTGCCGATGCGCTGGTGACACTCACCAATAAGCGCTATCTGATCGAAGGGCAGGGAAATTTCGGTAACATTTACACCGGTGACCGCGCGGCGGCCTCCCGTTATATTGAGTGCAGACTGACCAATCTGGCGCGTAATGAACTCTTTAATAAAGAACTGACGGAATGGATTCCCAGTTATGATGGCCGAAATAAGGAACCCGTCTCCCTCCCCTGCAAACTGCCTCTGATGCTGATGCTCGGTGCGGAGGGCATTGCTGTCGGCCTTTCTACCAGCATCCTCCCCCATAACTTTATTGAACTGCTTGAAGCGCAGATTGAAATTCTGCGTGAAAAGATGCGTGCTCCGGCGGAACTGAACCTGTTGCCAGACTTCCAGACCGGCGGGCTCATGGATGTTTCCGAATACAACAAAGGTAATGGAAAAGTTAAGCTGCGCGCAAAAATTGAACCGCATAAAAACAACCGGCTTGTCATTACCGAACTCCCACATGGCGTAACCACCGACTCGCTGATGGCGTCTATCGAAGATGCCGTTAAAAAGAAAAAGGTGCCGGTGCGCAACATTGATGACTTTACCGCTGAAAAGGTGGAGATTGAGCTGACGCTGTCACAGGGTGCCGCTCAGGAAAAAGCCATTCAAGCCCTCTACGCCTTCACCAAATGTGAGACCTCTGTTTCCAGTCGCCTCATCTGCCTGCGAAAAAATCGCCCGGTTGAGGTGAGTGTCGACGAGGTCTTGCGGGAAAATACTTGTCAGCTGCTGGAGATTCTGGAAAGTGAGCTGAACCTCCGAAAATCCAAACTGCTCGACGACTTCCATAACAAA
>DATCZD010000107.1:0-2030 GCA_036526075.1 Pontiella sp.
GTTGGAATGCACGAAGAAGCAAAGTTGATTTTCGATCATGAAGTTGAGGTGGATAAAATATCCATTAACGAGAACAGGATAAGAGCGATTAACTATGAAGCCCATTATGATCTTGCGGGAGTTTACTCCTTCAGGGGAGAAAAAGACAAAGCATTTGAATATTTGAAACAGGTTGAATCAAAATATTCTTTTCCCCTGTGGTTCGTATCCCTAATCAAAACTGATCCTCTCCTCGACAACATCCGGGATGACCCACGCTTCAAGGCATTCCAGCAACAGGCCGAAGAAAAATACCAGGCCGAACATGAGCGGGTAAAGGCATGGCTAAAGGAACAGGGGATGTTGTAGTTGTGGCCCGGGGTCTCATATATGTCTATAAGATCCGGTACAATGCTGGGAAAATCTTAATTCTTACCTTTTAGCTTTACCCTAATACATCCGCAGCTCACAGACGGTTCCGAATCGTCAGACACCTTCCCAGATTCATACTATGTACCATTTGCTTTCGTTGTTGAGAAATTGAAATTAGATGATGACAGTGTCAGGTACTATAGGGATTTAGCTTGGCTAGAATGGACTTCAGCCAATTTTGAGAGTGCAAATGGATGGTGGTTAAAACTGCTGGCATTGGATGCCAATAACTGGAATGCCCTTACCTATCTTTCCGGAGCGTACAACCCAATCGTAGGGGAGAGAGAGATTGCTAAAAAGTTTGAAAAAAAGGTTGTTGAATTAGTAAGGAGCGGTAAGGATTTTCCCGTTTTCTTGTCTTATAGAATAGCTTATGTATTTTGGCAGGGGAAGGATATTGCAACAGCCCGATACTATTTTGATAAGCAAATAAAATTCTGTCTCAAAGAGATAGAATTGAATAGCAGTTATTTTGTTAGTGAGCGACATTTTGAACTTGTTTGTGTTTACTCATTTCTAAAAGACTACGATAAAGCCTTTCTGCATCTGAAGAATCTGGAAGGAGAGCGCTTTTATAGAACCGGGATGTTAACTCGCTTTAAATATGATCCTCTTCTGGACAACATCCGGGATGATCCACGCCTCAGGGCATTTCAGCGACAGGCCGAAGAAAAATACCAGAAGGAGCATGACCTGGTCAGAACTATGTTAGCAGGCCGAGAATTGTTGTAATACAAATTAATCATTCACAACTCCACCACCTCAACCTTATTCTCCATCCGCTCCAGAAACTTTTTGAACATGGCCCCGGTCAATTCCAGTGAGGCGGTATTCCGGTTGGGATGAAAACTGACGATATCCGCATCGTACACCGCTTTGTCCACGTACACCTCCACTTCGTGAAGGGTGTCGTTCAGTAAACCGAACGGAGAAACTGATCCCACTTCCACGCCCAGCTTTTCCCGAAGGGTGTCGGGGTTGGCAAAGGAGAGTTTCTTTTCGCCCACGACCTCAGCCACCTTTTTTAAATCCGTCTGATGTGTTGCGGGGAGGATAACCAGAAAATGGCGTTTGTATTTTTGGTCCCTGAGAAAAAGATTTTTACAGTGCAGGCCCGGTACATGGCGGCAATGTATGGCGAGATCATCGGCCGTGAATACGGCTACATGTTCATGCCGCACATAGGCGATGCCAATGGCAGTAAGGAAGTCTTCTACAGGGGTCATGAAGTGAATCCGAAAGCAATATCAATTATAATTAGAAGCAATCATAGCGGCAATATCCGTTCTGACTCATTGAAAATTGCATGGCTGTCTCATAGTTAACGCTGCCTTACAGGGTAGTTCAATTTATCAAAAGGTCCTATGATACCTGTCATGGGTTTTTCCATTTGTTTTTTGTCAATTGGCAAGTCCTGCTCTTCCAGGCATATAGCATCATGAAAAATCCTGGACGGGCAAGGACAGGTTGCCAGTGGAAGTAAGGGAGTAAGGGTGAGAAAGTAATGAAAAGGGGTACCGGCTGTCCTGGGAATGAAATCGCCAACTAACTGATCTGATCATGAAAATATTTACAAACCTGAAACTGGTTTTTGGTTTACTGGTCCTCACATCATGCAA
>DATCZD010000108.1:0-8487 GCA_036526075.1 Pontiella sp.
TACGTCCTTTATTTCCGGAGTCCTTATAAGTTTGAAACACGACATTACCACTCATGATATTAATCAAATCGGCTTCAAATGTTTTACCACTTGCTAAAGTCCAGGTTCTTGTAGTCGACTCCTCTATCTCCGGCAAAGCAACAACCCGCTCTTCCGCTTGAGGCTGATCCTCTTCCCCCTCTTTATCAACAGGATTGGAAGATGCAAAATCATTAAAGATCGGTCCCGTAGTAAACGAAACCTCATCTTCCGATAATCCCCGCATATATACGTTATCAATATATGTTTGAGCTAGCTTGCCGGTTCTGAATACTGGATACCGAGGATTACCATCACGAGTTTTCTCGTACTCAACCCCCTCTTCATCAACACACAAAATAAAGCCGGCAGCCCCGATCATATCACCAATATAGATGTCGATTTTCTTCGCAACGCCCGGCTCCAGCTCAATCCAGTCTCCAAACTCTACATAGGTATTTCCCATGAACATTTTTCTGTTTTCAATCGCTGATGAGCTCCACTTCCACCCAGCACGTTCATAAAAATCATCTATGTTCCATTGATAATTCGGCGGCTTTACCCACCCAGCTGCCAAAACAGGCTCACCATCAACCAAGACGGCCGTAAAACTATCAGCAGCGGTCAGAAAACGGAACTTTATTCCATCCCGATGGACCAGATTTCCGGTGTAGTGCACCATCCAGAACCCGCCAACATCCTCAGGATCTCCAAAAAAGGATGGAGCAATTGTTGATGGGATCGTTGGAACCACTAGGCTTTGTGCATACAGTTTTTTGGGTGATTTGTAGTATTTCCTTAATGTACTTTTCTCGCCGGCTCCATCGGCCAGTTTTCCGCATATCAATGGATACCCTATTTCTTGATCGTATTTAGAGGATCCAAATCCGGTATCCTTTCCTCTACGATCCTTTGTTAAATCATAAAACGTCCCTATCAACTCGGATCCGATAGACTTGCTTTCGTCAACTCCCATCAGTGTGTCAATATTCAAACTAATATCGAACCCATCACCTAGGCCAGTCCCACCCCCTTTACCACCAATTACTCCGTTCATTTCAGGCAGAGCAATTTCCGGAGGAGTCGGCTTTGGAATTTGCGATACGATCCGCTTGCGTTGCTTGGGCTTTGATTTTTTATTAACCGGAGGCTTAATTTTTGGAGGCTTCATCTTTGGCCGCACTTTAGGCGGAGGAGGAACAAACTTCTGTTCTTCTTTTTGAATCACGGTAAAACCGATAACCCCGGCAATGAGGATTGCAACAGCATGGATGATAATGCTGATAACCACCCCGCTAGGAGCGCCTTTAACAATCCCCTTGGATTTTCGCTTATCTCTTTTAGAATCGAATCCACTCATTCAAACACCTGGTAAATTGTTTATTCAGGTCTACGCAAACAAAAGCAACAAACCTCATCCCATGCAATCATGGGTACACGTATCCCACATACTAACAAACACCCTTTGTTAAGCAACAATCAATCACATTGTTTTTTTTCTAAAAATACCCTTACATATCCAGAGGTATACATTTGATTTAAACTCCATGTTTCAGCATTTTGTACTCCTTAAATGTACAACTTCACAAAGTCATGCCGTCTAATTAATACGTGTTATAGAGAAAAATATGAACCTACTACGCCTATTCCTACTCACCTTTGGATTGATTATTACAGTCTCTGCCTCAACGAAAAAACCGAATGTCGTTTTAATTATCTGCGATGATCTGAATGATTATATCACGGGCATTCCCGGACAGAGTGGCCATCCGCAGGCAAAAACTCCGAATGTAGAAAAACTGGCACAATCGGGTGTCGCCTTTCGCCGAGCCTATAGCAACAATCCGGTCTGTGCCCCGTCACGGGCCAGCTTTCTCACCGGTATATATGGACATAACTCTAACGGCAATGAGTGGCCTAAATGGTATAATCTTCCTGTTCTTAAAAACTCCAAGACCCTGATGCACTATTTCCGAGACAACGGATATGAAGTGGTAGGCTCAGGCAAATTAATGCACTTCCTCAAAAAAGATGAATGGTCAAAATTTAAAAACGCACCGGATTATGGTCCCTTTGCCTATAACGGGGAAAAGAACGTCGCCCATACAGGGGTTCCTTCACCTTTCAACAGCATCGGTCCAGTAGATGGTTCGTATGGGTCTTTGGAATCATTGGCATATATACATGACGGGAACCCAAAAACCGGATGGGTTTCCAAACAGCCCTGGAATTGGACACAAAACCCAAGTACAAAAAACAAACAAAATTACCTGAACTTTTCCGATAAAGGTACTCGTTCTCTGACCCCCGACGAAGCCAATGCAAAGTGGGCAGCGGAAACAATTCAACACTATGCACAGCAGGAAAAATCAACTCCGTTTTTTCTCGGAGTCGGATTTATCAGACCACATACCCCCCTGCATGTTTCCCAAAAATATTTCGATATGTTCCCGCTCGCAACCCTGGAGAATCCCCTTATCAGGCAGAACGATAGCGATGACTGCCACCTTGCGGAAAACCTAGATGAAAACAGTAAGGGGTTGAAATATTTCCGCTTGCTACACGAATCGTATCCACAATGGGAATTGGGCATCCGCGCATTCACCCAGGCCTATCTGGCTAGTGTCGCAGCAGTGGATGAATGTATTGGTCAGGTGGTCGAAGCCGTGAACAACAGTCCGCTCAGAGACAATACCATCATTGTTTTAACCAGTGACCATGGATGGAATATGGGGCAAAAGGATTTCCTCTTTAAAAATTCGCTATGGGAGGAAAGCACCCGCGTTCCATTTATTGTACGCGCTCCCGGCGTAACTCAAGCCGGCGGCATCGCCGAACATCCAATTTCCCTCATCGATCTTTATCCGACACTGGTTGACCTCTGCGGTCTTGAGGGAGACACAAAAAAGAATGAAAACGGTCACGACCTGGATGGCTTCAGCGTGCGCCCCTTTCTGGAAAATCCTAAGGCGAATTCCTGGGATGGACCAGAAGGAGCATTAACCACCGTTAGCGGAAAACACTGGGCCATCCGAACTAAGTATTGGCGTTATATTCGCTATGAAAACGGTGCAGAGGAGTTATATAACCATGCCAACGACCCTTGCGAATGGGTCAACCTTGCGGATAACCCTGAATTTCAACCGGAAAAGAAAAAACTCCTTACCATGCTATTGAAACAGGCAAATCTTGCTGAATAACTAAAATCCATCGGAGTTCCGGCTTGATCAATCATTATCGGAAAAGAACCAGCCAATACCGCATTAAAATAGCCGGAATTGAAATCTGGCCGCCTGCTCTACCGAACTCAAAGACAGTTCTTCAACGAAACAGCGCGTTACTCCTCATGCACCGATTGTATCGGAGTTGTTTGGCCAGCATTGATCACTTCCATCTTTCTAGACAGTTCAGATATAACTCTAGATGGATAGGCGTCCACATCCAGTACAACCCGCTTAATCTTCAGATCTTTGAATTGCTGATTAAACCAACTTTTACCATGAATGTTCACATTGGACATCCGTAGTTCATCCAGCGTCAAGCCATACAACATATAAACATCATTAATGGAATGGTTGTCACTGATATCCAGCGAGCTCAAGCTTAGGCCTTTAAGTACATTCCGTAGATAACGGCCCATAAGACTGACACTGAACTTTGAATATCCACATCCCGACAGATCCAAATGATACCCGGCCACAGTTTTTGTTAACTTTAGAGGCTGTCCCGCAGCCGCAGCTGTGGGATTCAAAAGGTCCAACATAACCCTAGCCAAAGGCGCATACTCCTCCGGAGGCGTATCGGCCGGCCGATTACTCATATGATGATAATAGAGATAAAAGAGTATCGGCTCTACGGGCAGTCCTTTTTCTTCAAGAAGCTGAGCCATTTGAAGATCGGTCAACTGGTCATCATCTTCCGGCTTAATTTTTGCATACTTTTTACTTAAAGACCACATGACACCGATCCGATCCCATGACTGACCGGAAGCATAGAAACACGTACTGGCTTCATTAAACTGTTGCAGGACAAAATGCAGCACTCCTTTTTGCTCTAACAGTTGTTTTCGCTCAGCAGCCGGCATATCTTCAGCCAACCCAGACTTCAACACATGAATCATAGAAGAGGCATTGATTAAATCCCTACTATGCATAGTATACAGCACAGCCTCTCCAAGGTCCTTCCCCAGTGTTTGAGTCAACTTCTGCTCTTTCTTGTATAGCCTGAAATTTTCTTCAGCCTTTTTTCGTTCAGCTACCGCTATTGCTTTTTCCCGGCTGATAGCAATGAGGTTTCCGCCCACAACAGCGGCCAAAACAAACAGAAAGGATATTAGAAGAAAGGCCATCCGACTGTGACGCTTCAGCAGCAACGATGCACGTGTAACCAACCCTGCATGCTCTGCGTCGGCGGGATAGCCGGAAAGATAGCGTACAACATCCTGCCGCAGAGAAAGTACACTGTCATAACGTTCTTCTGCGTTAAGGGACAGGGCTTTCATTGCTATCGCAATAAGACTCTTTGCTAGAGGCCGAACCAGCCTATGTCGACGCACCGGTATAATCTTTCCGTTACGCGTATTCTCTATCATCTCATTGGCCGAGAGCCCTTCGACCGGAGCCCGATACGTCAGCAACGCGTAGAGCAAAGCTCCCAATGCATAAACATCGGTTTGCTCTGTTTTTTCTCGACCAGCATAGGTCTGCTCCGGAGCCATAAATCCAGGTGTTCCCTTCATCACGCCAGAGAGGGTCATATCGTTAAGAACATCACCGTCCAGAATCATTCTAGACTCATCCTCCAACATAGGTTCTTCCGGAGAGTTTTTGACTAGAGCCAGTCCCCAATCACAGACAAAGACCTCTCCGAATTTACCAACTCGGATATTATCCGGTTTAATATCAAGATGGAGCACACTGCGGGAATGCGCATAGGCAATGGCATCACATACCTTCATGAAAATATTCAGTAATACCTCTAGCGAGTAGATCTTCTGATATTCCTGATTCCCTGCTTGCAGTTGCTTAATGATGAACTTCAGGCTATCTCCGGGAATTAATTCCATTGAAAAGAAGGGCTCTCCATTCTCATCCATACCCATATTGTATACTGGCACGATATTGGGATGCCCCAGATTTGCCGTGAGCTGGGCTTCTCGAAGAAATTGCTCAAGATCTTCAGGCGTTCCATTTCGAACAGCATGAGCCATTGCTACATACCGATTCAAACGCTGATCATGAGATAATGAAATCCTTTTTTCTCCACCCTCAGCAATGGTCCGTATGCGCTGATAACGGACTTCATTATCAGTCAGCGAATTCAGAATAGGAGTTAACGATAAGGACTCCTCCTTTGAAAGGTCCTTTTCATCAGCATTATAAAACTCACGTAATACCTCGTTACGACTGGAAAATTCATCCTCAAGATTGCGGTCCTTCTTTGCTGTCATGAAAATCATTCTCCCGTAGAAATCATACTACAGGAAAAACCTCCAACAGCTGGGACGGGTGTTCAATCAGATAATCAGGCCCTACCTTGGCTAACGCCTCAGGCGTATTGAGCCCCCAGCTCACTGCGACCGTTTTTGCACCGGCATGCCGAGCGCTTTCAACATCAATGGTCGTGTCACCAACATAGTAAAGCGAGTCAGGCTCTAACCCCCGTTTGGCGATATATTTTTCTACGCGTCGCTTTTTACTTAGGATCGCATGGGTCGACTCCACTTCATCAAACCAATCAATATTATGCTGAGCCAGAAAAGCATTAACATTCTTACACTTGTTCGACGTCAGAATGTCCATAACATAGTGACCGCTTTCATGAATTTTTGTTAAGGCCTGTACCAATCCCTCGGGCGGGAGGATCTGATCCATCTCGGCATGCATCAGGTGCCGAGCATGAATCGCAATAAATGGAACCTTCCACAAAGAAATTCCACTGGTTTTAAAAAACTCACGAACACTCATATGCCGGTGAGATTCAATTTCCTCTTCTGGCAGATGGCGATATCCATATACGCTTGAGAGTCGATTGAATACATTATGAATCAGCATCATGGTTTCAGCCAACGTGCCGTCAAAATCAAATAAAATAGTCGTCTTCTTCTCTTTCATCTCGTTCATTCTAATGGCATTTAAATGTCAAAAACCAGCTGAAAGCAATCGTGTATTTAACTTTCCCTTATCTATATTCAACCTGTAGCCTTTTATCACTTTAAATGGACGGCATTATTATGAAACGTATTTTACTCTATACCACCCTTTTAACAAGTGTTCTCCACCCTGCTTATGCGATCGATTTTACTGATCAGGGGGACTATATGGGATCTTCTGACTGTTTAGTCTGTCACGAACGTTTTTATGAATTATGGAGCACCTCACATCATGGAAAGGCCATGCAGGCCTTCAGCGCTTCATTTGCCCGATCATTAATTCCCATGAAAAAGTCTATCGATATTCGAGGTAATAAATTTTTCATCGAACTCAATGCGGCAGGCGGGATAATGCACCAAACTGACCCCAACGGCATCCAAAGCACGTATCCCATTCTTCATGCACTGGGCGGTAAAAACGTGTACTTCTTCCTTGTTCCCCTTGAAAAAGGAAAACTGCAGGTTGCTCCCCTGGCCTACCATCTTCACCGAAAAGAGTGGTATGATGCCACCGGCAGTATGGTTCGCCACTTCACAAATGGCCTAACAGATGAGCCACTGGACTGGACAGACCGACAGCTGACGTTCAATACCGCCTGTCACGATTGTCACATCAGTCAGATGAGAAAAAACTACAATGCGGAAGAGGATAGCTATACCACCACATGGAAAGAACCTGGTATCAACTGCGAGGTTTGTCACGGCCCAGCAGAGGCCCATATCCAAGCAGCTGAAGCGGCAGCCGCAAAAGGCGAGAAGCTGAAAGATCTTAAACTGATCCGCTTCCATGAAGATCTTAATCGGGAACAACGTGATGCAACCTGCGCTCCCTGCCACGCAAAAATGACTCCGTTAACCCGTGATTTCACCCCTGGAGAGTTGTTCTTTGATCATTATGACCTAACCGCATATGAAGACTTGGATTTCTACCCCGATGGCCGAGATCTTGGAGAAAACTATACGCAGACCGCCTGGGAAGCCAATCCTTGCGCCATTTCCGGACAGCTTGAATGCATTCATTGTCATACATCCAGTGGCCGCTTCCGGTTTAAAGACAATCCCAACCAATCCTGCATGCCCTGTCATGAAGAACGTATTGAAAATATTGTTAAACATTCCCACCATCCTGTTGATGCCAATGTTTCCTGTGTAGATTGCCATATGCCCATGACCGCCCAGGCTCATATGCACCGTTCTGACCACACCTTCCGACCACCCTCACCCGCAGCCACACTGGAATTTAGTTCTCCGAATGCCTGCAATCTTTGCCATCATAACAAAGAAGCTATAACCGGTGATTTTTACGGGCACAATACTGCAGATGTCGAATGGGCTGATCGACATGTAAAGGAGTGGTTCGGTGAAGATTCCGGAAAAGACATTCTCGAGATGGGCCATATTATTCAGGCCTGCCGGAACAATGAATGGGAAAAACTATCCGAAATATCCGCCTATCTTGAGAATCCCAAATGCGATCCCGCTGCAAAGGTCGGCATCCTGCGCCTTTTGGTTAATTGTCCTGACCAGGAAAAGTGGGAACCTATCCGCAAACAACTCTCTTCCCACAATGAGTGGGTTCGCTCTGCAGCGGCAGCCGGGCTCCAATATGATACCACTCCGGAAGCAACCAAGATGCTATTAAAAGCCTGCTCGGATAAATTCCGAACCGTGCGCATTCGTGCAGCCAGCTCCCTGCTCGGGCGCGACTTATCTGACTACACATCAGAGGAGCGAGACGCTTATGCAAATGCTAATGCCGAATACTGGAACTCTCTCATTATCTGGCCGGATCGCTGGTCCACTCACTATAATCAGGGAATCTACTTCGACACACTTGGGGATTCAGACAATGCCCTAAAAGCCTACAAGAAGTCCATGGAACTACGGAATGACATTCTTCAACCGATGATTAACGCCTCTATGGTATATGCCCGTTCAGGCAACACTACGAATGCTTACGAGCTACTCAAAAAAGCTCTTAAAGTTGAGCCTGAAAACGCGATAGCTAATTTTAATCTGGCCCTGATTGAAGCCGAACTCGGCAAATTAGATGCGACAGAAAAACATCTGCGAACCGCCCTTAAAACAGACCCTCAAATGGCACAAGCGGCCTACAACCTCGGCGTATTGCTCTGCCAGAAAAAAGATAAAGAAGGATTCCACTGGCTTAAGAGCGCAGCCTTACTCATGCCTGAAAACTGGAACTACACCTCTTCGTATATCTATTTCCTTCAGAAGGAAGGAGAGACTAAAACAATTGAAATGACCCTCTGGGAAATTCTTGATACCGGACGTGCATCGCCGCAGGCCTACTTTTC
>DATCZD010000109.1:0-4014 GCA_036526075.1 Pontiella sp.
TACAATTCCGGATAGACCGCTTTCTGTTTCCACACCAAGGCTAATAGGCAGATAACTGACCAGCTCGACAGCAATCAGCTCTCTCGATTCAGACTTCATTATTCTTCTTGCTGTCACGTGTGTCTGCGAATTTCATGTCGGGGAAACCATTTTCAGGAGGCAAATAAGGAAGCCGCATCACTGCAAAGACCTCCTCCATATCTGCAATTTCTGTCAAGCGCGGGGCAGAAAGATAACTGCCGGAATTGACAAAATCTAGATTCTTCAACTTTTCCTGCCAGGAAGTTACTTCATGCTTCCTTGCCAATATGACCTGATAATCAGGAGACGAGTGGCCACTCGGACTCAAAGATAGTGAGGTTCCCAATATCCTATAAGCATTTTCATCGATCTCCTGGGTTGACGCCAGATGAACTTGCAAGTAAAAAAATTTTTTCCAGGGAGCAAGACGGCGCTCAATGTACTTCTCATTCCAACTCTTCAGGGCTGAAAGTGTGACTTGATTCATAGAACCATCGGTAAAGTTTTCGATCCGATCTGCACTTCCCAGCATCAATTCGCGATCTCTCTCATATAGAACCGAACAACGGATAGATGAGTTTAAAAGCACGGGATGTGGAGATGCAGCTAGGAAACGCCATATCTGCTCATGTGCACGTGGACCAGACTGCCAAAGACCTTGTAAAATCGGGGATTTGTTACTCGGATGGATCGGAACTTCTAGGCGTCTGATTTGAGCAAGGTGAAGGGTGTTCACATCTTCCAGAATATCTTCACCAGTGAAGTAGATGAAGTCATCTTTGGAAGCGGCTGGTACCAATGAGTAATCATACGGGAAGGTTGACTTTATCTCGCGATAATATGCCAGCGCTTTATGATCAGCCTCCACTTGGGTGCGGCCAAGTATTTTTGCGAGAACAGTAACCAGCAAACCATCACTTGGGCGAGTGATATATCGAAATGCCAATGTACGATGATCAAGGTTTTCGATGCTTAGACCACCTTTTGCTTCATGTTGCGACGTTAGGAATAGCTTTTGTCGCTCCAATGCTTCATCGAAAAGGGCTGATGCGTTGAAGCCCCATCTCATTTTTACCCACTCTTGGTGCGGGAGTATCTTTACCTGGCAGGCAAACATTGCTTGCCAGGTATATTCGGAACCGGACCTCGCCAGATTACTTTGATCTGGATATTTTTTAGTCTCGATCCAGGGGGTGGACATGTTCGGATAATCCAATTCAAGATGACTTGTGATTCAGCCAGCGTAAAAGTGTATCTGTCAGATTGTCAATCCTTTGTGATTTGCCCTCCGCGCCTGATCCATCGCTGGCGGGATCCTCCTGTCGATTGACTATATTTCTGTGTGAAATGCCACCACTTCCGAGTTCGTTTAATAGTTGATTGATTATCTCAACTTCGCCCGGATCTTTTGGATAGTTTGATGAAAAAGCTTGGGCTACGGCACTCATAGCTCGCTGCATTCTATCTTGACGGTATTGCATTTCGGCTCTGGCTTTTTCAAGTTCCATCATCTGCAATTCCATTTTCTGACGAATATCTTGCTGGGTTGCGTCCGACTCTGCTTTTATTCGCCTGATCTCTGCTTCCTGTAATGTAACCTTTTTCTCCAAATCTTGCTTTTGTTTTAGGAGTTCATTGTCTGTTGTTTGTTGTCGCTGTTGGACCTGGTAATTTTCCCGGATCCCTATTAATTTCGGATCGCCAGTTCTTTCGTCTACTGCGATATCAGCTATGAAGAAGAGCTTTGATAATTGGTGACGTGTGTTGTGTTTTTCTTTAATATAGCGAGAGATTAAGTCGTCGTCGATCCGCCGCGTTGCCCCATCCCCTAGAATTTCGTCATAGGTATTGGAACGGATGTATTCTTGAAGATCAGCCTTTATGAATGCAATTAGTGATTCCACAGGCTGTTCGACCTCTAATGCTTTCACAGGATCGGCCACCCGATAATTGATAATCAGTTCCAGGGAAACCTGTGCACCATCTGCTGTAGTTTCTGAAACCTTAGGAATGACCGCCTGACGTTGCTCCTTGGAAACATAATAGATGGAATATTTCCCGGAAGCCAGCGGATAGTTTATTCCTCCCCTCAGAACAAAAGGGCTCCCCTCCGGCGAGACGGCAACCGCATACAGCTTGGGCGTTAGATTGACATACAGAGCATTGGTCAAAAAGCTAACTTTTTTTATGGTTTTTATGGGGTAATAAATTTCATTAGCAGAGAAGGTAATCTGTGGCGCGAGTCTTCGTCTGCCAGTAAACTCTTGAATGGGGATAAAGAGTTCATTCAATACTTTGCTCATATTTCCTCCAATCCAGCTAATCGATCAGATAAGTATCCGCGCTATTGAATTGTGTATATTATCAGTAAACAATTGCCCCAACAATAACTTTGCGTGATTGGCAAATAAGGACGCACAAATTTAATAATGGCAAATTATTTGATTTCGAAAGAAACCCGATCCAATGCTGTGTTCGTTAACTCTGTATCCTTTTTTGACTAACAATACAATTTTAGACCCTATCTTAAATTTTAGCAAATTAATTATGAGACTAATTACTTTTAAGGTACGTCGGCTTAGAATCTGCAAGTCACTGGACATCGGGACTCACAATCGCACAGATCAGGAATCCATAACTGGATCAGGTTCAGACGGTGCGTGAAGCGCATCGGGCTTGACGATCCTTGCGTTTGTTCCGAGAGTCATTGTCTCCCCGAAAACTAATCCAGTGAGTACAATGTGCCAGTAAAGGAAATGTCTTATGGAAAAATTTTTTGCTGGCGATTATCCGGGGCCCGAGTTCGAATTTCTGGGCGTTGCACATATCAGCGCCGTGCTTTTTCTCGTTCTGCTAAATTTATATCTACTCCGCTTCAAAAGCGCGGACAATAAAACCAAGAACACTGTTCGTTGGGCACTGGCCCTGATCCTATTGGGAAACGAAATTGCCTGGCACTACTGGAACTACATTGTCGGCAAGTGGACCATCCAAACCATGCTTCCGTTGCATCTATGCAGTGTGCTGGTCTGGCTTGGCGCGCTGATGCTGGTAACAAAGAACTACCAGATCTATGAATTCATGTACCTGATGGGCATTGGCGGCGCGATCCAAGCCCTCGCGACCCCGGACCTGGGGATTTACGGCTTTCCACATTTTCGCTTTTTCCAAACATTCACTTCGCATGGACTTATTGTCACCTCCGCCATCTACATGACCGTTGTCGAGGGCTTCCGCCCCACATGGAAATCGGTCTCGCGCGTCGCCATTTGGATGAACCTTTACATGATTCCCGTTTTCTTCCTGAACCGCGCCATCGGCAGCAATTATCTGATGATCAATCACAAGCCACCTACCGCCAGCCTGCTCGATCTGCTCCCGCCGTGGCCCATATATATCCTTTACATGGAAGCCATTGGGTTGATCACAGTACTTTTGCTTTACACACCATTTGCAATAAAAGATTGGCAGACCCGTTCAAACCGCGAACAGATGTGAGTTTATCAAGATTGGATTGCAATTCAGTTTAAGGTAGAATATACACACGTCGTCTTGGGGCGATGGCGGAATCGGCAGACGCAACAGACTTAAAATCTGTCGTTGGTAACAACGTGAGGGTTCGACCCCCTCTCGCCCCATAAATAGACCTGTGCTACTCACAAACAAGAGAGGAGCGCAGGTTTTATGTTATCGCAAGCCGAAAAAACACAACAGACTTTTTTACAGCAGGAATGTTATTTACCCATTCTTGCCGAAACATTCATAACGGCGAAGCGTGCGGAGGGGCTGTCAAAAGGCACGCTGAAATACTATCGCGAAAAGATAAACATATTCCTTGCATGGTGTGAGGCGCAAGCCGTGACACAAGTCCAGGATGTAACAGCCGACCTGTTACGGCGGTTTATGCTCACCATGAGCGAAGGACACAACGCAGGTGGTGTGCATGGCATTTATCGCGGCGTGCGTGCGTTCTTACGTTTCATCGAAGCGGAG
>DATCZD010000110.1:0-5829 GCA_036526075.1 Pontiella sp.
TAACCTTCAGAAGCCGCTCGGCGTGCGTGATCGAGCAATCCTTGAACTCTTTTATGCCTCCGGACTGCGAGTCTCAGAACTCTCTAACCTTCAGCTTTCCAACCTACATATTGCTGACGGGTATCTCCGCGTGATTGGTAAGGGGCGGAAGGAACGCGTTATTCCCGTGGCCAAAGATTCCGCCGACATCCTGATGCGCTATCTTGCAGAGGTTCGTCCCCTACTCTGCAAGAACTCACAACTGCAGAATGTTTTTGTATCTAAACGCGAAACTGCTTTGTGCCGCCAGCGCCTCTGGCAGATTATTAAAAAATATGCGAAGGATGCGGGAATTATGAAAAATGTAACACCGCACACCCTGCGCCATTCTTTCGCCAGCCACCTTTTGCAAAACGGCGCCCCGTTGCGAGTTATTCAGGAAATGCTAGGACATGCCGACATTGCCACTACCCAGGTTTATACCCATGTTAACCCGGAGCGACTGAAGTCCATTCACCAGCAATTTCACCCGAGAGCTTAAAAGACTTCCATTCTTCGGTTCTTTCACTATTCTTTTCCAAAAAATGGCTCACTTTAAATATATAGGCCGCTCCAAGAAGGGCGAACGGGTAGAAGGCGTGGTCGAGGCAAACGGCCGCTCCGATGCTGCACGCATGATTGAATCTATGGGCCAGATTCCGATTTCAATAACCGAAACCACCAAAACCGTCCGTCAGTCCGATGAAGAAGGTAAAAAACGCTTTAAATTTGAGTTGGGATTCAAACGAAAAGCCAAAATGAAACTGCAGGATCTTCTGCTCTTTTCGCGTGAACTGTCAGATCTGGTCGCTTCTGGAATGACCATTGGTCGCGCGCTACACACCCTCTCTGCTCGCAAAGATGAAAGCGCGGTCGGCGAAATTGTAAAAACGCTTCGTGATGAAATTGTGCAGGGCACCTCGCTCTCCGATGCATTGGAGTTATATCCGAAGACCTTTTCCTCGCTTTACGTAAACCTAGTTCGAGCCGGAGAAGCCAGCGGCAACTTGCCCCTTGCACTAGAAAATATCTGCATCCATTATGAACGCGTCCAAGATGCCCGCAGTAAAGTTATCTCAGCCCTGATTTATCCTGCTATAGTCATGATCGTGGGTGTCATTGCTGTCATCTTCCTTATGGTTTTTATTGTGCCCAAATTCACCAATACCTTTAATGAAATGGGTGCCACACTTCCTCGACCAACATTGGCCCTTATGGCCATCAGTCATGTTGTCACAAAATATGGAATCATCATTGCCGGTGTGATTTTTGGTATTTTCATAATGCTTAAAAAATGGGTTCAACAAGCCCCTGGAAAACAGATATGGCACCGTATCCAGCTACATATTCCTATTATAGGGTCCATCATTACAACCAATGCCTATGCTCATTTTTCAAGAACACTAGGCACCCTGCTTCAGAATGGAGTTTCGGTTCTTCCAGCCCTCGGCATTGTACAAAAAACTATCGACAATATCATTATTTCCGATGAAGTCGGGAAAGCACGTGAGCGGGTAACCGATGGCACCAGCATTTCCAAGCCGTTGGCTCAGGGAAAAGTCTTTCCACGCCTGTTAATTGATATGCTCGCAGTAGGCGAAGAGACCGGTGATCTTCCCGGAAGCCTTTCTCATATTACCCGGCGCTATGATTCCGAGCTGGACCGATTGGTAAAAGCCTGCACAACCATTCTTGAACCGTTATTGATCGTATTGGTCGCAATCGTAGTTGGCGGCATCGCAGTATGCCTGCTGTTGCCGGTATTAACGCTAACCGACTCTTTACATGTTTAAACAACCCGGAGGACATCATCCATGGATAATAAAAAAATAAAACATTTAAGCAAACGTTCAGGTTTTACCTTGATCGAAATTATTCTTGTGGTCGTTATCATCGGCATTCTGGCCGGCATCGCGATTCCGCGCATGGGCGGAAAAACCAAGAAAGCCCTAATTTCTCAAGCAAAATCTAACATTGCAGCACTAAGTATGGCCGTTCAGGAATATGAAATGGTAAACGGTCAATATCCGCCGAATCTGGCCTCTTTATTGGATGAATCCAAAGGTGGACCATTCATGGAGAAGAAAGTAATCCCGAAAGATCCTTGGGGAAATCCTTATAACTATTCAGCTCCGGGATCCCACAACACCCATACGTTTGATATCTCCTGCACCTCTGGAGACATCACGGTAAACAACTGGGAGTAATCCCTCCTGATGACTGGAATTTCAAAAGAAAAGGACGGTTTTAAAAGCCGTCCGATTTGTTTCAGAAAACCATGTTGTTCTGAAAACGGCTTCACTTTGATTGAAGTTATTCTGGTCATGGTGTTGATCATTGTAATTTCCGGCATATCGCTTCCCTATTTTTCGGGCGCCTTTAAACGAAATAACTTGCGCACATCAGCCCGAACGATTGAGCGCATGACCAAGTATGCCCGCAGTATGGCCATTATGAGAGAGGAGACCCTAACCATCGCCCTGAACCACGAGACAATGGAAATTTTCCTGGGTAGCACTTCATCTACCTCTACCAACATAGCAAATGGAGAGGTTGATCAGGATGCCCTCAAACGGCTCGGCTATGTAAAGGGCGACTCCGCACATTCCTCCATCGGCATTGAAAAAGAGGTGCAGCGCTTCCTGCCGAATGAACTGAGCATCAGAAACTTCAAGAAGGAATGGACCGAAGAGGACGAAAATTACCACGATCTGTACACCGTTCGCTTTTTCCCAAACGGACAGTGCGAACCCTTTGAGTTCGATCTGGAAAACAATAAAGGCCTCGGCATCCACCTCGAAATTGATCCTATCTCAGGAAAAATAAGGTCAGAATTTACACAATAGATCCAAACGCTCGCCGTTCTACAATGATGAATAAAACGGATATTGAATGTATTGATGCCTATTTAGGCGGACACGCTGACGCTTTAGAACCCCTAGTGGAAAAATACAAGCGTCCGCTTTATTCTTTTATTTATAAAATGACCGAGGGCCGGGAGGATGCCGACGAGATTTTTCAGGAAACCTGGTTCCGGGCCTTGAAGAACATTCATAAATTCAAGAACAAAAACTTTCTGAACTGGCTGTTCCGCATTGCACATAACTTGATTATTGATCGGGCTCGCCGAAATAAAAAAACAGTATCCATTCATGCATCTGTCGGTGGCGATGAAAATAATACGCTCGAATCCCACCTGATTTCTCATGGCATTAGCCCTGCCGAAGAAGCCGGTGGCTATACTCTTGGAAAACAGATCGAAAATGCAATTAAAACGCTGACGCCTGAGCAAAAAGAGGTGTTTCTTTTACGTATGTATGGAAACACATCCTTTAAGGAAATTGCCAAAACCCAGAAGTGCTCCATCAATACTTGTTTAGCTCGGATGCAATATGCACTGGGCAAACTGCGTTCTATATTAAAGGAAGAATACGAAGAATTGCAGGAGGTTATGCCATGACATGTCAGGATGCTGAAAAATTACTACTTCTAAAGGACTCCGGAGAGCTCAATCGCCGGAAGGGCTGCGAACTTGACACTCACCTCATCGAATGTACGTCATGCCGCAAATTTCAACATACTCTGGAGAGTGCAACGATGATCGTTACTCCCGATCAGGACCCACCTACAAAAGCGGTGCAGAATGTACTGAGAGAAGCTCGGTTAAGTGCTCCGCAGATAAAAAAAGCTAAACTATTTTTTCTCAAACCAGCATTCGCAATGGCAACTGCAGTAATGATTGGAATGGGTATATTTTACAGTATATCCAACAATGAAAAGATCGGTATGGAATTGGTAGTTACCGAGACTCAATTGCTTAACATTGAAGATCAGATTGTCAGGGTGATGTACAGTGGCCTATCTGAGGACGATCTGGCCTTCAACTTTTTAATGACCTACGAAGAGAGCTGACTCTTCTTAAAAGCGCTCCTTTAGATGCTCAAGTGTGTTGATCGGCTGTTCACAGGAAGAGTTCCGGCAAATATATACCGTTGGTCTGTTATCGATTTCCCCCTGATCCTTCGTAAAAGGGGCTAGCTTGGCCAAGCGATCAGAGTTTTTCGAATTTTTCATCAAAACAACTCTTTTCGGGTTATAAATCGAATTTATGTACTTAACCATTAACTGTGTTTGATCACATTCCTGCTCACCAACCACAACAATTTCCTCAGAATCACCCTGAATAAAGTTCATTGCCGTCAACATGTGGGCGTAGTTAGATGGAGAGCGGTTAATTGTTTGACTGCAGGATAATGCAATATCGCTGGCCCGGCTTTCAAATTCCGTTTTTCCAGTTAGACGAGCTAATTTAAGAAGGTTGAGCATCTGAACTGAGTTTCCAGAAGGAATCGCGCCATCGTAAAACTCTTTGGGTCGAACAATTAAATCTTCAGTATTATCCGCAGTCATGAAATACCCGCCGTTTTTATCATCGTAAAACAATGAATCCAGAATTTCATTATAGCTCAAAGCGGCCTCTAAATACTCAAGGTCAAATGTAACTCCATAAAGTTCAATCAGTCCAAAGATCAGAAAGGCATAATCTTCCAGATGCCCGGGGACAGCAGTGTGGCCATCCCACCAACGGTGCCACAGCCCCCCGCTTTCCATTCGCAACTCTGACTCTATAAAAGCAACAGACTGAATGGCTGTTCGAATATATTTCTCATTACCAAAGACTCGTCCGGCTTTGGAAAAGGCCGCTATCATTAACCCGTTCCAATCCGTTAGAATTTTTGTATCTTTTAGCGGATGAATACGCTTATTACGTACCAAAAAAAGCTTTTGTCTGGACTCAGAAAGGCGCTGGGCATCTTCATGACTCGGCAGATCGGATAGATGAGGAATATTATTCGGGTTCCGCTTTCCCGAGGCTTCGTCCTTAAAATTACCATTTTCATGGATATTCCAAATTTCGGATATAAAATCGTACTCTCCACCGAGAATGGATTTCAGTTGATCTGAAGACCAAATATAGAAGAGTCCTTCTTCTCCCTCTGAATCGGCATCCTCTGCAGAATAAAAACCACCCTCAGGAGCAGTCATATCGCGAATAACATATTCCAGTATCTCTTCTGCAATTTGCCGATATAGTGGTTTTTGGGTTAATTCATAAGCTTCCGTATAAGCAAGAGTCAGCAACGCCTGATCATAAAGCATCTTTTCAAAATGGGGAAGAAGCCAGTTGCTGTCGGTCGAATAACGATGAAAGCCGAATCCAACCTGATCAAAGATCCCTCCTTTACTCATTTCTGTTAGTGTATGTTCGGTAGCCTGAATACCTTCAGGACTTCCATACTGCATTAAAAACAAAAGACGGTGAGGGGTAGGAAACTTGGGCTCTTTTCCGAAACCACCCTTCTGGGAGTCATACTGACTCATTAAATCAGAGAATCCATTTTTCAGTAACAATGGAACATCCAGCTCTGATGACAAATCCTGCTCCGACTGTTTTTTCAAAACACCTGTTATCTGTCCCGCAGACTCCATGACCGTTTCTCTTTGATTCTGCCAGGCATGGGAAATACGGGGAATTAACTGTTTCATGCCGATACGCCCAAAACGCTGTTCCGGAGGAATGTAAGTTGCGGCATGAAACGGCTTTTTAGCCGGCGTCATAACAATGTTTAACGGCCATCCCCCCTGCCCTGTCATCATCTGACAAACCGTCATATATATATTGTCAACATCCGGGCGCTCTTCACGATCCACTTTGATGCAGACAAAAGCTTCATTCATCAACTGAGCTATCTCTTCACTTTCAAATGACTCATGCTCCATGACATGACACCAGTGACAGGTCGCATAACC
>DATCZD010000111.1:0-5619 GCA_036526075.1 Pontiella sp.
TTCCGGCCTGAATTACCTTTATTCTTACTCTCACAAAACAAATTTTGAACATTCCCCACAGAAGCGGTCTAACACTATGCAACAACTCCCTAATGCGGCGGGTCAAAGACCTGCCAAGGGTGGTGCATGGTTTTTCTTCCCCTTTCCATGCACCACTTTTTTAGGGGCATAGTACAAAGAATCGCCTCATAAAAAATATAAGGGAGCATCCCAGTTTCGTCTTATATAGAAGCGCTTTTTAAAAGGCTCTAATCCATATTTACCACCACAAAACGAGAGCTTCGGCCATCACTGACCAACAGCAAAACCTTCGCACCCTCCAAATCAGACAAAGCCCGTTTAAAATCACGAACACATCCAACTGGCTGGCGATTTACACTGGTAATCACCTGACCGACCTTCAGCCCCGCACGCCATGCAGCCCCTCCGGGTTCAACTTCAGAGATCAAAACACCTTCATCGTCAGAAATCCCCATTTGATGGGCAGTTCGGCTATCAAGTTCATCTATGATAATGCCCAACTTTTCATGAATCTTCGGATTATCATTGCTGGATTCTTTGCCCTCTGTCCCCTCCAATTCTTTAGTGATTGCAGAAATAGTTTTATATTTCCCATCCCTGAAAATCCGGAGAACCACCTTAGAGTTCGGCGGCGTTGCGGCAACCTTATTTCGAAAAGCGCCAATCCGACCAACCGGCCGGCTATCCATCTCAACAATAATATCACCTTCTTGCAACCCAGCCTCTTCTGCTGCGGAATCTTCGACAACCTGCGAAATTAAAATGCCACCGAACTCCTCCAATCCGAAGCTTGCAGCCAACTCGTCATCCACCTCCTGAATAAATATACCCAGCACACTGCGCGAAACTTTTCCGTGACGAATTAGCTGATCCTTTATGTTCTCAGCCTGATTGATCGGAATGGCAAACCCAATCCCCATATAACCGCCGGTCCGGGTATATATAGCCGTGTTAATTCCCACCACTTCACCATTAATATTCAGCAGAGGTCCGCCAGAGTTTCCCGGATTAATTGCAGCATCGGTTTGAATAAAATTTCCAAACTCGGCAATGCCGACTTCATCACGCCCCTTAGCACTAACAACCCCCGCTGTAATCGTCTGGGAAAGACCGAATGGATTCCCGGCAGCTAAAACCCATTCACCGACCTCTAACTCATCCGAGTCCCCCAACTCCAAAAACGGCAATTCGCCACCATCTTCAATCTTAATTAATGCCACTTCTGATTTTGGGTCCGTCCCGATTAGCTTGGCATCATATTTACGCCCATCCCCCAGCGTTACCCTAATCTTATCAGCATCATTCACCACATGGTTATTCGTCAGGATATAACCGTCTTTTGAAATAATAAATCCGGAACCCTGCCCTTGTTGCTGGAACTTCTGGGACCTTGAATCGTCCGGGAGTTGAAAGCCCCACGGACTCTGACCAAAAAATTCCTCAAGCGGATGACGGAAACGTCGAGGCTGAACCTCAATCATCGACTCCACATCAATAAACACAACTGCAGGAAGAGCCCGCTTTGAAATTTCAGAAAAAGCGTGCCCTGTCTCCTGGAGTACACCTGCCCTCACAGAGCTGATCTCTCCCATCAAGGCCAATATAACCCCCACCGCTGCAATCTTAATGCATCGCATATTCTCATTCCTCCTTATGGTCTACTTGTTATTAAAGATAGCCCTTTAGAACATGGATTAAGAGTTGCGTTCAAAGATTGAAAAAAGAAAGGCCCCGCAACAGCGAGGCCTCTATTCAAATTAAAAACTGCTACCAGATTATCGGATGATTCCTTTTTCGGATGTTCGACAGAACTCAAGCAGATGCTTAACTTCCGGAGTCTGCTCCACCTCATCCTCGATTTTATCGAGTGCCGAAGCTACGTTGAGCCCATCTTCACGGTATAGAATACGGTAGGCCTCTTTAATTGCCTTCCGCCCTTCATCAGAAACAGCACGGCGTTCCATACCAATACGGTTAAAGCTGCGAACCTGAATAGGATCTCCGTGCGCAATCATATAAGGCGGAACATCTTTTGTAATCTTCGACATCGCACCGATATAAGCCATTGTGCCCACACGCATAAACTGGACAATTCCAACCGACCCTTCAATTGTAGCCATATCCTCAACAACCACATGCCCAGCAATTTGACAGGCATTAACAATCACCACATCATTTCCAATACGACAGCAGTGCGCGATGTGAGAATACGCCAGGATATGACAATTATTTCCTACAGTCGTAAAGTCACCTGCGTTCGTTGCAGCGTTGATGGTAACGTATTCACGAATCGTATTGTTGTCGCCGATTTTTACACCAGGGTCGCCGCCCTTAAACTTAAGATCCTGTGTTTGGCCGCCAAGCACAGCAAAAGGAGAGACCCGATTTCCTTTTCCCAATATGGTATTCCCCTCAACAACCACATGAGAAACCAGCTCCGTACCGTTGCCGATCACCGCTTTTGAACCTACCACACAATACGGACCAATGATGGCATCATCCGCAATCTGCGCCCCTTCAGCGATAATGGCTGTTGGATGAATATTGGACATATATTACGCTCCGTAACTAAAGGTCAGCTCGCCTTCACTGACCAGTTCTTCACCGACATAGGCACGTCCCATAACTGTGGCCATGCGTGAACGAAGGCGCATCGTTTCAATCTCAAGGCGAAGCTGGTCACCGGGAACCACCATCTTACGGAACTTCACTTTATTCATAGACATAAAATAAGCCACGCGACCCTCATTCCCCGGACGGGAATTAAGCATCACTCCGGCAACCTGAGCAAGAGCTTCCATCTGAAGTACTCCCGGCATTACCGGATTACCAGGAAAGTGCCCTTGAAAAAACTCTTCATTCATTGTCAGGTTTTTAAATCCAATCACTATTCCTTCTTCCATATCGAGCTTAGTAATGCGGTCGACCAACAGAAACGGGTAACGGTGCGGAAGAATTTCCATGATTTCAGTAATATTCATTTGTGACATTTCTCTACTCCCTTGATTAATTCGCAAATAAAATCAGCTTGAAAAATTAAGGCTTCTCGCCTCCTTGTTCAATGCTTTTCTGACCATCCCTTAACCGGTCAAGTTCCGGACATCCCTCTGGGACATCCCATGCATATGGGAATGTTTTGCATTGCTTCGGCCGGACCGCATAAATAGAACAACGGTCTCCGTCCAAAAATGCACAGCTTCCATCATCATGGTCCAACAAAGCCAGCTGTTTGCGGCTAGGAGCCAATCGTGTATGTCGGTCGACAAACTCTAGTTCCGACAATTTTAGATGCGTTGCAATTAAAACAATATCGTCAGTAGTCAGCAGCACGGATCCGGTCCAACGACAGCACTCCCCGCAACCGGAACACCTAAACTGCTTAAGAATTGTTTGTTTTTCATTGAACATCTATACCTCAAAACCGTCTGAATGCGTTGACATTTGTTGCCGCACCGAACAGTATGCGCATATGTACGCATTCGCTCTGGTGCGGTGTATTAGTTGAAATTTGAAGAAAGGATCAAGAACGATGTTCGACAATTTTATAAATAAGAAACTCATTATGACGCTGCCCGCAGTAGCTCTGCTCATCCTGACCGGTTGCGAAGAGGAGGCGGTACAGGCGCCGCCCTCTCCGTCAGTCGACCTGGCCCAGACCAAAGATCTATTCACAGAACCCATCCTGGCCAACCCGCTAGCGTCTGATCCTACTACTGTTGTTGTACGTGTTAATGGCGAAGATATTATCCGTGGCGAAATTATCGAGCGTGTTCAGGCAGCCATGGCTCAGTTCAGCGGCCGCATGCAGCCGGAAGAGATTGAACAGGCCAGGGGTCAGCTGTATGAGCGCTTTAAGCAGGAAATCATTACTCAGAAACTTCTAAATGCCGCCGTGGCCGCTGCAGAAATCGTCGTTGATGAAGAAGAAGTAAATGAAGCGATTGAAGAGGTAAAAGCCCGCATGGTTCAAAGTGGCGTTGACTTTGAAACATTCCTTTCCGAACAGGGAACCACACTGGAGGAAGTAAAGGAAGAATTCAGAAAGGGTCAGGCTACTAGTCAGTTGTTGGAAAGCCAAACCGAAGAGCTGAAAGAAATCACCGACACAGATGCCCAGGAATTTTACGATGCTAATCCGGACAGCTTTAAACAGCCGGGCAGTGTAACCGCAAGCCACATCTTAATTAAAACCGATGCTAATGATTCCGATGAGACCAAAGCAGAACAGCTCGCTAAGCTCGAAAAAATCAGGGAAGACATCATTGCCGGAACTATTACTTTTGAAGACGCTGCCAAAGAAAACTCAGGCTGCCCAAGTAGCGCGCAGGGGGGAGCTCTAGGAACCTTCGGAAAAGGCCAGATGGTTCCGGAATTTGAAGTAGCTGCGTTTACTCAGGAAATCGAAGAAGTCGGCGAGGTGGTTGAAACCCAGTTTGGTTACCACATTATCAAGGTATCTGAACGTTCCGAAGAAGGCACCGTCAGCTTTGAAGACGCAAAAGAGAAAATCGTTCAGTTTCTGGACAGGCAGCAAAAGCAGAAAGCCGTTTCAGACTATCTGCAAAGTCTGCGAGATAGTGCGACCATTGAAGAAATCGCAATGTAATCAGTCTCTTAAGTCGACACAAAAAACACCCCATTCTCGGGGTGTTTTTTATTTGTACTCCGTAAAGGCCGACCTTCTAGGAAATGAATAAGGTCTCAGCAAAAGAAAGCCGATGGGGACTCTGTATCTACATTCAGCCCCAGTTTTAAATACCCTGTAAATTAGATGGAAAACCCATCAAAAAGCAAAACAACCAGTGCCAGCAGACAAATCCCGCAGAGACCAAAAGAGAACAAAGGCAGAGCGCCCCCATGCAAACGGCGATAACCCATCTTGGAGTAAGCTGAGACACCTGCCAAAAGAAAGGTAAGCAGGAGAACAAGGAGGAATGCTGCCTTATTCTTCCCCGCATGAGGCATCCGGCTTCCTGCCGGCCCCACCAATGGAAGAATCATACTCAGTAAAAAAAAGGAGAGTCCGGAAAGAACGGCCAACACGGTTCCTGTCGCCGGTTTAAAAAGAAAATCATCACTGTTCTTATTGTTCATACTCTATAACCATTTCAAAGTTAAAATGCTTTCCCTGAATATAAGTGTCATCTTCTCCAGTTGGAAGAAAAATGGCTTTTAATCTGTTTATTAGTCCCATTTTTTAAAAAATTTATACCACAAATAAAATAAAACTGTTCTCGCTATTCTTATTTTAGCGCAATAACTTATTCTGTGGATTGAACGCAATCTAAATGAGTAATGAACGGCCGGTTCTTTTGTAAAGGAATTGGGTCAAAAGAAGAAAGAATGGCTGGGGACAGCCTGTTTAGGAGTAAAGCTAGTTATGTCAGACCAAATCGAAACCGGTACAGTTAAATGGTTCAACGATGAAAAGGGCTTTGGATTCATCGCCCGCGAAACCGGTGATGACGTGTTCGTTCACTTCACCGCCATCAACATGGAAGGCCGCCGTTCACTGAAGGAGGGCCAGAATGTGCAGTTCGAAGTTGAAAACGGACAAAAAGGCCCACAGGCCAGCAATGTAACCGTCATCGGCTAAAT
>DATCZD010000112.1:0-3929 GCA_036526075.1 Pontiella sp.
GATGTTGAAGAAATTGAAAGCGGCATGGGCGATGATGAAAGTATCGATGACATGGCGGAACATGCTGGAGATGCGCCAGTAATCCGGATCGTCAACTCGATTCTGATTGAAGCTTTACGCAAAGGAACGTCGGATATCCATATTGAACCGATGGAAAAACATGTCCGCCTACGCAACCGTATTGACGGCATACTCTACGAATCGCCGAGTCCTCCGAAAAACATGCAGAACGCCATTGTTTCGCGTCTTAAAATCATGTCTGCACTCGATATCGCAGAACGGCGGATTCCTCAGGACGGTCGCTTTAAAATTAAAGCCATCGGGAAAGAGGTTGATGTCCGTGTGAGTATTCTTCCCACCGTTCACGGGGAGAAAGTGGTAATGCGTATTCTTGATAAAACCAAACTAGCTCCAAGCCTTAGCCACTTAGGACTGGATGAGCTTTCATTCGATAACTTCTCCTACGCTCTTGCCCAACCTTTCGGTATGATTCTTGTAACCGGACCAACCGGTAGCGGTAAAACAACAACACTCTATTCAGCCCTACAGGAAATCAACGAAGTCGGAACAAACATTATCACCACCGAAAACCCGGTGGAATATCAGTTGGAAGGCATTAACCAGGTCCAAATCAATGATGCCGTCGGTCTGACCTTTGCAGCAGCCCTTCGCTCCATTCTTCGCCAAGACCCTGATGTTGTGATGGTGGGGGAAATCCGTGATAGGGAAACCGCAACAATCGCGGTTGAGGCCGCACTGACTGGTCATATGGTACTCAGCACCCTCCACACAAACGATGCGGCGGGAGCAATCGCCCGTCTAACCGACATGGGAATCGAGCCCTTCATGCTGGCCTCCTCAGTGCTCCTGACTCAGGCCCAACGTCTCTACCGAAAACTCTGTCCGGTTTGCAAGAAAGAGATGGATGTCCCTCATGATACTCTTAAGAAAAGTCGTATTGACCCTGCTCTTCTGGAAGGAACCCAGTTCTACAAGGCAGTTGGGTGCCCAAAATGCGGAGGCAATGGTTACAAGGGTCGCGGAGCTGTAATGGAAATTCTCTTGGTTAATGATGCCATCCGGAGTACTATCTTAAACAGCCCGGAAGCCGACGCCATTGCCAAAATGGCAATCGAAAACGGAATGAGAACTCTGCGAAACCACGGACTGGAGCAGGTAAAAGCTGGACTTACCACTGTTGAAGAAATTATTCGCGTAACAAGCGAACACTAAGAGGAAATAAAAATGGCCGTTAAAAAAACAACTCGCAAAGGAAGCCTCCCCGTTGTTCGAGGAGCAAAAAAAATCCGCCTAAACGACCTTCCGATGTTTACACGACAACTTGCTGCCATGCTCTCTGCTGGCATGCCGTTAGTACAAACCCTCAGCGCAATGGAACAACAAACAGACAGTAAAAATTTTAAACCGGTCATCATCGATGTCCGCGCCCGGGTAGAAGGCGGCATGATGTACTCTGAGGCTCTGGCCTACTATCCAAGCATTTTTGATGCGTTATATATCAGCATGATGCGGGCTGGAGAGGTGGCCGGCATCCTTCCTGATGTCTGCGACCGCGTCGCAGATTTCTTAGAGGCCAGCAATAAACTTCGCTCAAAAGTAAAGTCCTCTATGATGTACCCCGTTGTGGTCATGATCGTCGCAATTGTACTATCCACAGCTTTAATTATGTTTGTACTTCCTGTTTTTGCAGAAATGTTTGGAAGTTTTGGAAGCGACCTCCCAGCTCTAACACAGGCTCTACTTGATTTCAGCCATCTGCTTAGAAAATACTGGTTCATGGTATCTATCGCCATCGCGGGGCTTATCTACGGATTCAAGGCATACGTCAAAACTGACAAAGGCGAATACAAAGTTGATGAATTTAAACTAAGGTTCCCTATTATCGGAGAACTGGCAACAAAGGTTGCTGTGAGCCGTTTTGCATCGACCTTCTCCCAACTGCTACACAGTGGGGTTCAAATTGTTGAATCGCTGGAAATCGTAGGACTAGCCACTGGCAATCGCGTGATTGGAGATTCTCTTCTTGAAGCCAAAACCGTAATCTCTGAAGGCAGACCGCTTTCTACAGCGCTGGAAAAAAATAAATATTATCCTCGCATGCTAGTTCATATGCTTTCCGCTGGCGAACAAACTGGCCAGATCGAAGAGATGATGGATAAAGTTTCTGAATTTTATGATAATGAGGTCCAAACCATGCTCTCAGGTTTAACCTCTATGATTGAACCTCTTCTGATGGTATTTATCGGATCTATCATCGGAACCATTGTAATCGCCATGTTCCTTCCGATCTTCAAGATGGGCGAGATTGTAATGTAACCAAACACCTGACAGAGCAAAAGAGCATCTGAAAAGCCTTAAATAGTATTCCCTTTTCATACTGCATATCGCTTTCTTCACTGGAATAAAGCTTGACTCAGTAGCGATAAATAACGGTTATTACACGTTTCCGACTCATGAATCATTACATAATGAGGTTAAACATGCCCAAAATACTGATCGCAGATGATGACCCGACAATTTTAAGTTTGCTAAATAAAATCCTACTTTCGAAAGGATATGAGGTTGAGCTAGCTGAAGATGGTGGCGTTGCAGAAAAAAAGCTAAAGTCAGAACCTTTTGACCTTCTCATTTCCGACATAAAAATGGAGCCGGTGGATGGGATGCAGTTGCTGAAAAGAACCAGCGAGCTTCGCCCTCATGTAGGAGCTATTATGCTGACAGCCTACGCCACAGTCGCAACGGCAGTGGAGGCAATGAAAGAGGGAGCCTTTGACTATATTCCCAAGCCCTTTAAAATTGATGAGTTGCTTGAAACCGTAAAGCGGGCGTTGGATTATCAAAAATCTTTATCCGCACAAGTCGGCCCTGATTCCCACATTGAAGCTAAAAAATATTTTGGCAACATCATTGCCGAAAGTGAGCAGATGGTTAACGTCTGTGAAATGATCAAACGCGTTGCTCCAACAAAGACAACGATCATGATTACAGGTGAAAGCGGAACAGGGAAAGAGCTTGTAGCCGAAGCCGTACATAGCTTCAGCACCCGTTCCGAAGGCCCGTTTCTCCCGGTAAACTGCGCGGCTCTCCCCGAAACTCTTATTGAATCTGAACTGTTTGGACACACCAAAGGTGCCTTCACAGGCGCAAGTGCCGAGAAAGAGGGCCTTTTTGAAGCTGCAAAAGGTGGCACGCTATTTCTTGATGAAATTAACTCCATCCCGCACAGCCTGCAATCCAAGTTGCTACGGGCTATTCAGAACAAAAAAATCCGGAAAGTCGGCGGAACTGAAGAGTTTGATGTGGATGTGCGAATTTTGGCAGCATCCAACAGAAACCTTGAGGCGATGGTAAAAGAAGGTACATTCCGTGAAGACCTTTTCTACCGACTCAGCGTCATCTCCATCGATATTCCCCCTCTAAAACAACGCCCCGAGGACATCCTTCCTTTGGCACATCATTTCATTTCTCAGGAACTGGAAGGTTCCGAACTTCCCCAGATCGACAACGAGGTTCTGTCAATCTTTCAGGGATACACCTGGCCCGGTAATGTTCGCGAGCTACAGAATGTCATACAACACTGCCTGACGTTCTTGCGTGATGGGAAAATAACTAAAGACACCCTTCCCTCAAAAATGATCGTCTCTTACGAGGAAAACCCCAGCCCAAAGAAAGCAACCGGAGGTTCAGACGGTGGAGACTACGAGAAAGGAAAGTCTCTAAAGGCATTCCTTCGCTCCAAAGAAAAGGAATACCTCAAAACCATGATAAACAACAAGGGCGGCGACAAAGCTGCAGCAGCCAAAGAATTGGATATCAGCCTGGCAACCCTCTATCGCAAGTTGCCAGATGAGGGTAAAGCCAAAGAATAAACTAATCCCAAAGCGCACAAAAAAACCACACCTCCTCTC
>DATCZD010000113.1:0-3419 GCA_036526075.1 Pontiella sp.
TTTTAGCCACCAACCGCAAGGCGCATCGCGATTATCAGATCCTCGAGAAACTCGAGGCCGGTATTGTGTTGACCGGAACGGAGGTTAAATCCGTAAAGCAGGGGCAGGTCAGCATCCAAGAGGGCTATATTCATGTGGATGACCGTATGGAAGCCTGGCTGGTTGGATGCACGATTCAGCAGTATGATCATGGTAATATTTTTAACCACAATACGACTCGCGAGCGGAAACTACTACTGCATCGTAAGGAAATAGAGCAACTCTATGGTAAGATCCGTGAAAAGGGACTTACCATTGTTCCACTGAAAATCTATCTCGTACGCGGTAAGGTGAAGGTCAAAATCGGTCTGGCCAAAGGTAAGAACGTAGTTGATAAGCGTGAGACTATCAAGAAACGTGAGTCGGATCGCGACACCCAGCGTGCCATGCGCAGCCACAACCAACGTTAAGTGGTTTTCTATTTAGTCTTTCAGGCCCGACTTGCGGAGGGTGTTTGTGGCAGTGCAAATGACGGTAAAAACCCTCTTTTCCTATATGAACAGATTTGCGTTTCCGCCGATATGGTCGATATACATCGCCACACCGCCTTCTTCGATGCCGTCAATCAGTTCTTCGCTCTTGATGCCCATGAGATCCATTGACATGGTGCAGGCCACAATTTTTACGCCATTATCGATAGCGGTATTCATCAATTCCGGAAGAGACAGTACATTCTTCTGCTTCATAATGCCTTTAATCATGGCGGTTCCCATGCCAGCCATATGCATCTGGGAAAGCCGCTGCTTATTGGGGCCTTTGGGCATCAAGATGCCGAATATTTTTTCGACTATATTTTTCTTTGCAGCGACCGGTCCATCTTTGCGTAGAATGTTGAGGCCCCAGAAGGTGAAGAAGAGGGTGACCTCATAGCCCATGGATGCCGCCCCGTTGGCAATGATGAATGCGGCGAGCGCCTTATCGAGGTCATTGCTAAATACCACATTGGTAAAGCGTTTTACCTCGTCGCTTGGTGCCGTGAGTTCGCATGAACTGGCCTGTTTGACGATTACCGCCTGATACCCGTTTTTTGCCGGACCTAATGACTGAAGTTTATGTCCAGTGGTGTGGCACCAAGCCGGAATGTCTGCTGCAAATCCCGGGTCGGTGGAAATAATTTTGACGGCTTTTCCGGGCTGAATTTTGGCGAGGGCTTTGCTCAAGGCTAGAACGGGACCAGGACACTGCTGGCCGGTGGTATCAATTTCCTTAATAATTTCCGAGGGTTGGCTGATTGTGGTCATAGTAGATACCCCCCCTGTATTATCAATGTTAACTTCGGTTTCGGGAATCCCTTTTGGTAGGTGGGCGGTTGCCATCTGGTAGGTCTTGTACCCTCCGCTCAGATTGCGGCACTTGAAGCCGTTCTGTTCAAGAATCCGGCTAGCGAGGTAGCCACGCAGCCCGACCTGACAGAAGACGAGGTATTCCTTTGCTTTGTCGAGGTCGCCCAGCTTCTCACGCAGTTGTCCGAGTGGAATATTAACGGCGCTGGGGATGGTGCCTCCGGCAAACTCTTCCGGGTTTCGCACGTCAACTAGTTTTTGGCTGTCAGATGGGTTCAGTGCTTCGGTGGTATGGAATATCTGAGAGCTTCCTTCGATCACATTGTTGGCCACATAGCCGGCATAGTTAATAACGTCTTTAGCTGAACCAAAGGGCGGAGCGTAGGAGAGTTCCATTTCAGAAAGATCTTCAACCGTTAGACCGGCGCGGATTGCGGTAGCAATGACATCAATACGTTTATCTATTCCATCAGCACCGACCGCCTGTGCGCCGAGCACCTTCCCGCTGCTTGGGTTAAAAAGCAACTTGAGCGAAACTGGGTGGGCTTTGGGGTAGTAGGCGGCATGGCTGGCTGGGTGAATATAGACCTTTTCATAATCGATGTTATATCGCTGAGCCATTTTTTCGCTGAGACCGGTCATTCCGATCGCCATGCTGAATACTTTACAGATTGCGGTGCCCTGCGTGTTTTTGTAGGTGCTGTTCTTTCCGAAAATATTATCTGCCGCAATACGTCCTTGACGGTTGGCTGGCCCGGCCAGTGGAATCAGTGCCGGTTGGTTGCTGATGAGCTCCGTGACCTCAACGGCATCCCCAATCGCATAAATTCCTGGATCAGAGGTTTGCATATATTCATTAACCTTAATGCCACCGGTGGGTCCCAGTTCCAGTCCTGCGTTGACGGCCAGAGTCGTTTCAGGTTTTACTCCAATGGCCAGTATGGCTAGGTCCGTATGCAGACGCTCGCCACCACTTAGAGTCAGATCAAGGCCGGAGTCTGATTTCTCGAATGCGGTGACGGAAGTTTCTAGCTTTAGGTCTACGCCGTAAAGCCGAAGCTCTTGATGTAGCACGGCCGCCATTTCTGGGTCTGCCGGTCCCATTACCTGAGGAGCCATTTCAATTAATGTGGTCTGATAGTTTTTCTCGCGAAGTGCCTCTGCCATTTCCAGACCAATATAGCCACCGCCAATAACCACCGCGCTCTCCTTGCCATTTAGTTGCTCAATAATGCGATCCATATCCTGAAGGTTGCGCAGGGTTAGAATCTTTGGGCTATCGATTCCGGGAATTGGTGGGCGTACCGGAGCGGCTCCGGGACTGAGAATCAGGCGATCGTAGCTTTCGGAGTACGTCTTCCCAGTTTTCAGGTTCTTGGCTACAACCTCTTTCTTGTCGCGATCAATTGATACGACTTCAGTGAGGGTTCGGATGTCAAAGTTATACTTGGCCGTCATGGCTTCCGGTGTGGTCATCAGAAGCTTTTCACGCTCTGAGATCATGCCTCCGATATGATAGGGAAGGCCGCAATTGGCAAATGAGATATCCGGGCCGCGTTCAAAAAGAATGATTTCGGCCTTTTCATCAAGTCGTCGTGCCCGGGTGGCTGCGCTGGCGCCTCCGGCAACACCGCCCACGATTAAAAGTTTCTTGGTCATAGATTGGCCTTTCTTATTTATAAAATTTCAGGGGGAATAATTCCTAATGGTAAACAAATAGGAGTTTCTTTTGTTTACTACTCATCTAAAAAGTTCAGATATGTGCGAAGGTGGGTATGCATGCAGGTGAATACTTTAAGGAAGTCCCGGTTGCAGAGGCTGCAATATTTCTGGATGCCGTCCTTCCGAATGCTAATCAGCTTTTGTTGGCATAGTATTTTAAGTTGCTGGGACATCATAGACTGACTGCACCCCAGTTTTTCATATAGTTCAGTAACCGTTCGTTCCTTCTCGGCCAAAATTTCAATAACCCCCAGTCGAACGGGGTGGGCCATAGCTTTAAGTACATCAGCGGCCATTTGCCTCTCTTTGGTGGTCATACGCGCTCCTTTATTTATAAATTATAATATAATAATATTATTAAAAGTACTGTTTTTT
>DATCZD010000114.1:0-11827 GCA_036526075.1 Pontiella sp.
TCCTTGGATAATCGGTGGCCAGTCAAGAATTTGGAGCCAAAGTTCATTCATAGATTATTTCCTGTATCATTCCACAACATTTAATATACGACAGTCGTTTTTTCCTAAAACATGTTAATCCTGCATAACGTGTAAGTCAAATACGCACCGTAAAAACCTAGCAAAACTGCGCCTCTCAATAAAGTGATGTCTTTTTTATGCTCCAATATCGGGTTTCGGCGACTGTCGCATATCACGGGGTCCTCAATATGAAAAATCGCCGGATCGTCTAAGGGTTTTTATAGCGCCCCCTCTGGCCGGATGCCTACTAAACCGAGGGGACTTCATTATCTTTAAAAAAACCTGCCAGAAGAAAAAATATGACACACCCGGACAAATCAAGTGTGTCATTTTGCCCCTTCCCCACCCTGTTTAAGTTGAAAAAACAAGGCATTTGACGCGGTTCATTGTTGGAACACTTTTTGCATAGGGCACAGTTGTTGAGAAAAACGCTCCGCGTAATGCAGGAGCATAACCCATAACGAAAGGAGTGCAATATGTACTGGAGAGATCCAAGAACATGGAGCCCGTTCGATGAGCTCCATTCCCTACAAAGGGAAATGAACCGTTTATTTGACGGTTATGAACCTCGGACCGCAATGTCCCGGTTCCCTGCATTGAATGTGTGGGGTAATGAAGAGAATGTGGTGGTAACTGCCGAACTCCCCGGCATGGAGCCCGAAGACCTCGATATCAACGTGGTCAATAATCAACTCACGATAAAGGGTGAACGCAAGGGTGACAAACCCGCAGAAGATGCCGTGTGCCACCGTCGCGAACGTGAATACGGAAAATTTATCCGGACGGTTCGCCTCCCGTTTGCCGTGGAGAACGACAAAGTGACTGCCAAATATGAAAATGGCGTACTCAAGGTAGTCATGCCTCGACATGAAACCACGAAACCAAAACGGATTGAAATCAGTGCGTCCTAAGGAGGTGAATCCTATGAAAGAAAAGAAAGAACATGCTGTAGAAAAAATGGAACAGAACGCTACTGATCAGGAACTTCGTGAATATGTTCCGGCAGTTGATATCTATGAAAAAGACGACGGCATTTTGATTCGCTTCGACATGCCCGGGGTAACGCAGGAGCAGGTGGATATCGAGCTTGATAACAATGAGCTGGAGATTGTCGCAAAGCAGACCGGAGGAGCACCCGAAGGTATGGAGTTGCTGACGGGCGAATATGGTACAGGCATATTTCGTCGAAAATTCTCCGTACCGCAGCAGATCGATCGAGATCAAATTAAGGCTCGGCTACATAACGGCGTTCTCCATCTGGAACTGCCTAAAGCGGAGCAGGCTAAGCCCCGTAAAATTGAAATCACCGCAGGAGGTTAATACAGAAGGAGGTTGATCTACGATGAAGAATAAATTGATCCCTTGGAAAAAGCGTGACCTGCAGCTCGAGCCGCAGTGGGATGAACATCCCTTCGACATGCTGCATCGGGAGGTCAATGCATTGTTCAATAACTTCTTCCAGAGCCCAGAGCTATTGTCGAAACCGTTCGGTTCTGCGTCCGGATTCGAAGTTTCCGAGACGGATGAAAAAATCAGGGTGAAGGCAGAGCTTCCGGGCCTGGAGGAAAAAGATATTCAGATCAGCGTACAGGAAAACGTGCTGACCATACGCGGAGAGCACCGGGAGGAAAAAAAAGAGAATAAACGGAAAGTTCATGTTTCCAAAATGCATTACGGCAGTTACAGCCGGACCTTCCCCCTCCCCGCTGAGGTCGATGCATCTAACGCCAAGGCCAGACTCAAACATGGCGTGTTAACGCTGGATCTCCCGAAAACGGAGCAGGCCAAGGCCAGAAGCAAACGTATTCCGGTCAGCGTTGATTAAATAAATGAAGGGTGGCGGATTCCGCCACCCGTGAATCTCTTTTCAGCAGGAGGAATTAGTATGGCAAAAAGAAACAGGGAAAAGATGTTTATGGTTCTGACTGTCGCATTACTTTTGGCCGTCAGTATTCAGGGCGTTCTGCTAGGTAAAATACTGTGGTATCACCCCGAAACCGACGAACAGATAACCTTTACCCCAAAAAGCGCTCTGGATACGTATCCTCATGTTGCCCCTTCATCATTTGGTTCCGCCAGAGACCGCAACACATGGAATCCATTTGCTGAAATGGATCGAATGCGGCAGGAAATTCATCGTGTGTTTAACCACTCATTTGATCCACTTCAGGGGTTTTCGGATTTTTACAGCTTTGGCTCCTTGCCGATTGCAACAGGTCTGGATCTATCGGATGCGGGAAACCAATATGAAGTTCGTCTGAACCTTCCGGATATCCAATTACAGGATATCAATGTGAAGGTTAAAAATCAGACGCTTATTATCTCTGGGATCTCGAGGGAAGAGGTTGAGAAAAAGGGATCAAATATGCGCCATCAAGAACGACGAGCGGAACAGTTCACCCGAACTGTTCAACTTCCGGGCCCGGTCCAACCAGGAAAAATGGATGTTACGTATGAAAAAGGTGTTTTGTTAATCACCTTGCCAAAAGAAAACGATTAAACGCATTGGAGGTCGCTATGTGGTTTGCACGATTCGTGCATTATGCCTTCACATTTTATGAACTGGGACTATTAGCCTATGTGTTATCTGGGTGGATTATTCATCCGACAGCACGTCGAATCCATTACACCGTTGGGCGTTGGTATGAGCCGTTACTCATAAAAATCAGAGCTTTTTCTCCGGCACCCCGGATCGGGTTGACGGTCCTGGACATAAGCCCTGTGATTTTGTTTGTGCTTATCGCGCTGGTTCGCAATGTGCTGATTTCATTGTTGGTACCGCCTTTTTAGTGGAATAGAAAAATATGAGTGTGCAATACAAAGATTATTACGAGATTCTCAACGTCGAACGTAATTCCAGTGACGCAGCAATAAAAAAAGCGTACCGCAAACTGGCGCGTCAGTATCACCCGGATATCAATAAAGAGGCAGGAGCTCAGGAACGTTTCCAGGAGATCTCAGAAGCCTATGAAGTCCTCGGAGATGAGGAAAAGCGCAAGCGCTATGATCAGCTCGGTGCCAACTGGAAACAGGGCCAGGATTTTACACCTCCACCTGGATGGGAAAATATCCATTTCGACTTTGCTTCCGGGGGAGGTCATGGGTTCGGTTTTTCCGGCCATGGTGAATTCAGCGATTTCTTCGAATCGATTTTCGGCGATATGATGGGTGGAACTCGTTCGGGGTTTCAGTCAATGAATGGATTTTCTCAACCGCCGAGACAATCTGCAGCGGAAGAGGTTGAATTGCGCCTCAGCCTTGAAGAAGCCTGGCGCGGCGGGAAGAAAGCGATTAAAGTATTCTCAGGCCAAAGCGGACGCTCGAAAAGCTATAACCTTAATATTCCTGCGCGTGCGCGTGATGGCTTAAAACTTCGACTGGCCAGACAGGGATCGAACGGCACAGATCTATTGGTATGTATTCGCGTCGTTCCTAATACTAACTTCAGACTGAACGGCTCAGATATTGAAACTGATCTTTTTGTAACTCCCGCACAAGCCGCTCTGGGAGATTCAGTTGAGCTTCAACTCCCCGCGGGCAAAGCAAAACTTAAGTTGCATCCGGGAACGCCATCTGGGAAACGATTAAAAATGCCAGGCAAGGGAATGAAAAAGCAAGGAGGTGGTCTGGGCGATGTATACGTGATAATAAAAATAAAAATCCCGGATCATCTATCTGACGAGCAACGCATACTTTACGAGCAACTGCGCAAACTGGATTAACTAAAACGAACGGGTTTCATTCAACGGTTGTACGCATCGTTCAGCGGACAAACGCAACGTATACAACACGCCCGACAGGATCTTACACAAACCAAGTATTTATCATCCATCAGTTCCAGAAAACAATGATGCTGGCGTCTTTCCGTCTGCCCTTCAGGACCGCTTCAAACCGAGCTTTATCCTCATCCAGCCCTTTACCTCAATTTAGCCGGAAGCACCGATCAGGAAAACGCCATCAGTTGCATCTTATCTGTTTATTGCCCTAAAACAGACCAACGACTTTTCCTGTCTCTACATCGACATCGATCCGTCGGTATCCTGGATTAGAACCCGTCCCCGGCATTAGGTTGATATCTCCGGCGACAGGCACCACAAAACCGGCGCCCTTATAAATTAGCACGTCGCGAATAGGAAGAATCCAGTCTCTTGGGGCACCCTTAAAGTCCGGATTGTGCGAAAGGCTGAGATGGGTTTTGACCATGCACATGCCCATCTTTTTTATTTCTGGGTCCTTTTCAAATCTCGATATTTTCTTATCCGCCTCTTCGGACCATTCGACGCCGGATGCCCCGTAAATTTTCGTGGCAATGGCGTGGACACGTTCTTTGAAAGGCGTGTCCAAATCATAGAGATACTGAAACTGGTTTTCCTCTTCACAGGCTTCTACTACCATTTCAGCCAGCTCTACGGCTCCCTCACCCCCCTTGAGCCAGTGTTCGGAAACCGCACAGCGAGCACCATGTTCTGCAGCAACACGTCGAATCAGATCATGCTCAGCCGATGTGTCTGTATGAAACCCGTTAATGCAGACCACCGGTTGAGCGCCGCTGAGCTGAACGGTTTTGATATGCGCAATCAGGTTTGCGCAGCCCTCTTCCAGCAGTTGCAGGTTTTCCTCGGTATAGGCCTTATCCAACGGCCTGCCCGACTTAACCGATGGACCTCCACCGTGCATCTTGAGAGCTCGTACCGTGGCAACAATCACAACCGCATCTGGAACCAGACCGGAGTAGCGGCATTTGAGATTCCAGAATTTTTCATAGCCGATATCGGCTCCGAATCCGCTTTCCGTAATCAGGTAATCCCCTAGGCGAATACCGATCATATCAGCAATAACCGAGCTCTGTCCGATGGCAATATTCGCAAAAGGTCCAGCATGAACTAGCACCGGATGTCCTTCAATCGTCTGAACAAGATTCGGGTTCAAGGCATTGATCATAATAGCCGTCATGGCGCCGTCCACTTCAAGATCTGCAGTGGTGATTTCATCACCGGAACGACTGTATGCCACAACCATGCGGCCGATACGTTCACGCATATCCTTCAGACTATCGGCCACAGCGAGAATCGCCATGATTTCGCTGGAAACAGTGATCTGGAAGCCGGACTCCATTTCGAAGCCATCCATTTTCCCACCCTTGCCGATGGTAATATTGCGCAACGACTGAGCACAGAAATCAATCGCCCACTTGATCTGAACCCGCTCAGGATCTATATCGAGCCGGCGAATGCCAATGGAGGCCAGACGCTCATCGTCGTAATTATTCTCGTGCTGCATCCGCGCGGTGAGTGCGGTCATGCATAGATTATGTGCATTGGTAATCCCATCAATATCGCCTGTAAGCCCCAAAGAAAAAGGTGCTAATGGAATGCACTGTGCCAGTCCACCACCGGCGGCTGATCCTTTGATATTAAAAGTTGGACCGCCACTCGGTTGCCGAATGGCTCCGACCGGTTTCTTTCCAATTTTTCCTAACCCCTCAACCAGCCCCATGGTTGTCGTGGTCTTTCCCTCCCCGAGCGGCGTGGGTGTAATTGCTGTCACATTCACATACTTACCGGGCTTGCTGTTTTTCAGGCGTTGCCAGGTTTTCGTATAGTTGATCTTGGCGACTCCGGGGCCCATAGGATACAGCTCGTCATCCTGCAACCCCAGCTTACTTCCGATTTCCTGAATCGGACGCATCTGTTTCTCCGCAGCCTCAGCAATCTGCCAATCCTCCATTTTAGTTGGATCTAAACTCATACATTTTCTCCTTTGCAGGGCTCCTGTTTCCTAAGATAAAGCACCCAGTAAATCGTGCCGACAAAAACGGCTCCTCCAATCATATTTCCGACCGTTACCGGAAGCAGATTGTTGACCAGAAAGACGTTCATATTCAGGTTGGACAAATCCGCCCCATGAAGCAATCCGACAATATCCGGATTATTTTTCAACAACAGTCCGGCGGGGATAAAATACATATTGGCAATGGAGTGCTCGAATCCCATGGCGACGAAAGCGGTAATAGGGAAAATGATCGACAAAATCTTATCGGTTACTGAACGGCTGCTGTAACATAGCCATATAGCCAGACAGACCAGTATATTGCAGAGCATTCCGCCGGAGAACGCTTGAAGAAAGGTCAAATTGACCTTGTAGTTCGCAATGGAGAGCGCTTTGGCCCCGACAGCACCTCCATTCTTGAGCCAGTGTCCGCTGAAATGGACGAGCATCAGAATCGCAAGGGACCCTGCCAGATTTCCTAAAAAGACAAAAATCCAGCTCTTGAACATTTTTCGAAGTTTAATTTCCCCAGAAAAACATCCCATGACCATTAATGTATCGCCTGTAAAAAGATCGGCACCAGCGATGATCACTAGAATCAGACCCAAAGAAAACACCATGCCACCGATCAAACTGGAAATCCCGACGCCGCATGTCATGTCATGCGTTACGTGCGTATAGAAGGCCGCACCGAAAGCAATGAACGTCCCTGCCTGCACCGCCAGAAAAAATGCACTGACAATATCGCGGTTCGCCTTGCGGACGGCTGAAGCTTTAGCACGCTTTGCCATATCCGGTGGTACATAGGCATCATATGTTTCATCATGCATTGAAATCACTCCTTGATGTGTTATTTGCGAAGACTGTCACAGAATTCTTTCATAAGCTCAATGGCTGTATTGTCCTTATCATCTCCTCGTCCATAGAGGTATAGGCGGTCATGCGCTCTGGCGTCTCCCCCGGAAATGAGCCATATGTAATTCCATGATTCGGTTTTGTTTAATCTCATGATAAGGAGAATAACTGAAGCTCTACCTATCCCTACCTTTACAACCAATAGATTCGTTCATCTATCTCATGCTTCGGCACAGGCCCATTACTACTGACGTACAACACACGACCGAACTCAAAAAAATATCGGCCCGTTAAATGGATACGGCTCATAACGAATATAATTACGAAAAGAACCAGCGAAGTGCCCTGCAGATCTATTCCTCTATCGGACAAATCCCGATGAACTTGTTAGCGGATCAATTCTTTATTTGCTTTATAGAGCATCCAGGCAGCAAGTGTTTTTGAATCCGTAACTTCCCCGGCCCGGATCATGTCATCCAGTTCATCTTCCGTCAGAACAACCACATCAATGCGTTCATCCTCATCCAAATCGGTTTTCCCCGGATCATTTCCAACTTCAGCAAAATAAATATTAATCCGTTCTGTACAGTAACCGACACTGGGGAAAATGGGTCCGAGGAACTTCAATGATTTCGCCTCATATCCCGTTTCCTCCTGAAGCTCACGCGCCGCTGATACCGCCTCATCTTCACCGGGGTCGCAATTCCCGGCGACCACTTCAAAACAGATCTGCTCCATCGGCTTACGAAACTGTCGGATAAAAACAAAACGTTCATCGGCACGACGTGGAATAATTGCGACCGCCGAACCGTGCTGCACAATTTCCCGAACGGACCTTTTTCCGTTTTCCAGCTCCACCTCCAGCACATCTACATTAATAATGCGACCCTCATAAACCGTCTTTCGAGAAAGCGTTTTTTCATACATATAAATTCCCCGTTGCGTAAAACCTTGAATAAGTACCAACCCGCTAAAATGATCAAACCACAGTCTGGTTTTCAAGTGCGACAACACATTACTTCCGAACAAGATTCGGCACCGGACAGTTCTTTAAACGGCCTGTTGATATTCTTAGCTTGGTACGACGTTTGTTTTTTTCTCTCTTTTGTGATTAAAAAACATCCGTACCGCCATATAGTTTGAGTTATGAAAAATGCGAGACAGGATTGGGAACGTGCTGAAGAAAATTATCTGGCGGCCTATGCCAGTCGAAGTGCAAAAAGCCTCGGCCGGAAATATCCGGAACACCCTCACCCGTTGCGTTCCTGTTTTGCGCGGGATCGCGACCGCATCTTTCACAGCCGCGCCTTCCGGCGACTCGAATATAAAACGCAGGTATTCGTAAACGGAACGGCAGACCATTACCGCACCCGCCTGACCCACACCATGGAAATGTCGGCCGTTGGTCGAACACTGGCCCGCACGCTCAAGGTCAACGAAGATCTTACCGAATCTATCTGCCTTGCTCATGACCTTGGACACAGTCCATTCGGTCACGAAGGCGAAAAGGTACTAAATGAGCTCATGGCCGGCCATGGTGGTTTCGACCACAATCTGCAAAGCCTCCGTAATATTGAACTGGTGGAATCCCCCTACCCGGGATTTCAGGGTCTTAATCTAACCTGGGAAGTACGTGCCGGATTGCTAAAGCATGAAGCACATGTTGAGGGAGCCCTGTTGGATGGGCATCCGATTGGGCCATATCAGTCATTGGAGGCGCAGATCGCCGACATTGCGGATGATATGACCTACCACGCCCACGATGTGGATGATGGTCTGGAAGCCGGAATCGTAACCCTGCGTCAACTTGAAACAACCGAGTTCTGGCGTCTCGCCGCCGCCACAACAAAAAATCGTTACCCGAATCTTTCCGAGTTTCAGTTCCTGCGAGCCACCATTCGTACCATGTTGGAGCTACAGGTTGTCGATGTTACCGAACAGGCGTTCCGAACCCTCGACAAATACAGGCCTCAATCCGTTCGGGATGTTATGACCGCCCCTGAGCGGATCGCATCCTTTAGTCCGGATATGCAGGAAATATTAAATGAGTTTAGCGGCTTTATGTTTGAAAACCTTTATTTTCATCATGGTGTTACTGATGCCACGAAACAGTCTGTTGATATGATGAGAAAACTGTTTCTTCACTATACCGAACATCCTGAAACCATGGGAACTAAAGCCCAGGAACGAATCAAGAAAGAAGGTCTATGGCGAACGGCGTGCGATTATGTAGCTGGTTGCACCGACCGCTATGCCATGGAAGAATATGAACGATTTGGATTGGGGTCCAAATAGAGTCTCCAACAGTCGAAATGCGGTAAAAGGAACAGGATTACTTCTGCGCAGAAGATGACCCCTTACCAGTTCGTCAGACGCAGATTTGGATTTACATCGTCAGGCTCATCTCCGGCTTTTCCAAGTCGTACCTTCTCATAGGCAGCCCCGGCAATCATTGCAGCATTATCGGTGCAGAGTGACGGAGGGCTGAGCAACAGCGGAGTCCCCGTTTTTTCTGACAGCGCCGTCAGCTTCTCACGCAATACCTTGTTAAGCGAAACTCCACCTGCACATGAAAAGCTTTTAACCGGAAATCGCTTCAGCGCCCGCTCAACACGCATAATCAGTGCATCGGCTACCGCCTCCTGATAACTGGCGGAAATATCTCTCAATTCATCCCCTTCCGGAGAATGGTCCAGATTCTTTACGTGTGTCAGCAGGGAGGTTTTCAAACCGCTGAAACTGAAACAGAGCTCACGGTCATATTTGTAGATCCACTTACCGCGATCAACCCCTTCAAGTCCTCGCGGAAAGCGGATATAATTCGGGTCGCCTCCTTCGGCCGTCTTCTGAATAATCGGACCGCCTGGATATCCGAGATTAAGTACTGCCGCAGCCTTATCGAGCGCTTCGCCTGCCGCATCGTCGATTGTACTTCCGAGAATCTCATACTGTCCCGGCCCGTGCATCAGCACCAGACTACTATCTCCGCCGGAAACCATAAGTCCGAGCATCGGAAATGCTTCCGAGGCATCTGGTGCATCCTCGGTCATGAAAACAGAATGCAGGTGACCTTCGTGATGGTTTACCCCGATAAGCGGTTTACCCAAACGTTGCGCCAAGGTTTTAGCGGCGGTAAAGCCAATCAACAGCGAACTGGCCAAGCCGGGGCCATATGTCACCGCAATCGCATCGATGGAATCATAGGTCTCATCAGCTGCATCAAGAGCCTCATTAATAATGCCGGGCAACTTGGCCACATGATTACGCGAAGCAATTTCCGGCACCACGCCTCCATAAGGTCGATGCTTGGCAATCTGCGAATAAATCGCATTGGACAGCACCTTCCAGCCATCTTCAACAACGGCGGCGGCAGTTTCATCACACGAGCTCTCAAGTCCTAAAATTTTCATAGCGCATATAAAACGGGGCTTGAATGAAGGATTCAAGCCCCGTTTACAATTTATAAAATTAAAACCGTATTCTTATTTAGTAGGATATAGCAGACGAGATAGATCCCCCCTAAATACCCATACTGTTTCGAGCTCCAAGATAGATTACAGCTCCAACCACTCAGGCATAACGATCAATCCGATAAAAAAAAACCACCTTCTGTATATGCTACAGAAGATGGCGTCAAAAGCGTCTCAAAAAGACTTAACTTAGAAGCCTTTCATATCTGCTTCTTCAAACTCCTTAATTTCTTTGTCGAGTTCCTCGAACGCCTTGGAAGCGCGGAAGCGCTCATAGAGATGCTTAGCAGAATTATTCTTGAGCGAGTTATGGATCACATCAGGATTAAGAACCATCAGGATATAGGCCGTAGTAATCCCATCATTACTTTCATACTTCTGCATCTTCGGAAGCGTGCCTTGCAGAGTCTGGGAGGTAATCTGTTTGGTGGCTGAACTGAATAGCTGATTGATTTCTGAACCATCGGCCTCACCAACCTCTTCTATAAAGGCTTTTTCAAGGTTTTCAATTTTCACCTGTACCAGCTGAGCCAGATTCTTACGGGCCTCAACCTTTGCCTTGGTAACGGCAAGTTGTGTATTGCGGGATTCAGCAATACCGACAGAAGCCATACCGCCTTTTTCACCAATCTTACCGACCTGTTCCTGCATATAGTCGAACATCGTTTTATCCGAATCAGCCTTTGGTGCGGACTTGCATCCGGTAAACCCGATGCAGAAAGTAAGAGCCATAAGAGCTAGGGCAATGCGTTTCATCTCAATCTCCTGTTCTGTTTAAACCGATTCCGGAACCCCCTGTTCCGTTCTCGAAAACCGTTCGGTATTATTCAAGGATTAAAAAATGTCCGCAATAGTTTTTTACATATAACTCCAACACAAAACCTAATACCTGCCGTACACGGAGAACGAATCGGAACCATCGACCGAGTAAATGATCTCCATTACTATATTAGGACAGGCCCCTGTCTTCATCAACCTGATGAAGCCCGGCTTCGGACTCCGCATAAAAGTGATGGCAATGGTTTCAGGATTTCCGGTATCATCCACCTCTCGGTCTGACTAGCATTGCGGTGCAGAACTGCGAAGCCTGTTTTATTGCGGATACTGACCACTCCGTAGAGTGGCTCATTAACGACCCCTTCCTGTCGATCGGCATAGGCGCCGACGGGAAAACGATGGTAAAGAAAAATACACTCTGTAAACAACCGTCCATGAGCTTGAACAGGTTATTAAAGAAGTGGTATTTGTTTATGTTTTACAGACGACCAAGAGGATTCCGTTATGACACATCATATTTCTTTCGACTACATGTATAAATTTATGCTCGATGTCTTTCTCGGCATCGGCGTACCCGAAGAGGATGCTAAGATCTGCGCAGACATACTGATCGCCTCTGACAAACGTGGCATTGATTCTCACGGCATTGGCCGCCTTAAACCCATTTATTATGACCGTATTGTTCATCAGAAAATCCAGCAGGCCGAAACTGAGTTCGAGGTTGTGCGAGACCATCTTGCTACCGCAGTAGTAGACGGACACCACGGCATGGGCATGGTAGTAGCCAAACGCTGCATGCAGATGGCAATAGACAAGGCCAAAAAACACGGCTTGGGCATGGTGGTTGCTCGCAACTCTACGCATTATGGTATCGCCGGATACTATCCACTGATGGC
>DATCZD010000115.1:0-4011 GCA_036526075.1 Pontiella sp.
AATCTGATGCCTTAAAAGATGGGTCATATTTAAACACCCGTCCTCCTGCAGCCGAAACCACGGCGTGTGCTGCGGCGGTATCCCACTCCATCGTAGGAGCAATTCGGGGATAGATATCTGCACTGCCCTCGGCAACCATACAAAGCTTCAGAGAACTCCCACTGGAAACTCGTTCCGCCTGGCCATAAACCTCCTCCAGCTCATCAATAAAAGCGACCGTTTCGTCATTGCAATGAGACTTGGAAGCCACCACCTTCAGTGCCCCGGATGGCACTCCGGAAACCTGACAACGCACTGCAGATTCCATAATCTCCCTTAAACCTTTTCCTAAACAGTCTGAACATTTCCATGCGCCCAGCTTGCCCCCCAGGGAATCATTCTCTACCCCAAGATAAAGTGCATCCTGAACAGGTACATACACGACCCCGAGAATCGGAACGCCATCTTCAATCAGTGCAATATTGACCGTAAACTCGCCGTTTTTCTTAATAAACTCTTTGGTTCCATCCAGTGGATCCACCAACCAATAGGTATCCCAATTCTTACGTTCCTCATATCCGATTTCCGCACTCTCTTCCGACAAAACCGGATACGGCATTTCCTCTAACGCCTGAACAATAATATTGTGGGCCGCTTTATCAGCCGTGGTCAGCGGTGATTCGTCCGACTTAAATTCCACCTCAAAATCCTGCTGATAGATTTCAAGAATAGCTTCCCCCGCCTTTATAGCGGCTTTTACTGCTGTTTCGATCATAACAAATTACTCCACCGTTACCGATTTTGCGAGATTACGCGGTTGGTCGATTTCACACCCACGAGCAGCAGCAATGTGATAAGACAACAACTGCAGGGCCACGACCGTTGGAATCGGGGCAATACTTGGCGGACAATCAGGTACAACAATTACATCATCAAATCCATCTGCAACCGCTTCATCACCTTCGCTGACCACCGCAATTACCGGAGCCTTACGTGCCTTACACTCTTCAGCATTGCCAAGCGTCTTATCCTTGCCCGGAATATTATTGAGCAACGCCACCACCGGCGTGCATTCTTCGAGCAGTGCAATAGGGCCGTGTTTCAGCTCGGCGGCATGATAGCCTTCTGCATGCACATAACTGATTTCTTTCAGCTTCAAAGCCCCCTCAAGAGCGACCGGATAAAGGTAGCCGCGCCCAATAAAGAACGCATTGTTCATATGAGCATATTTCCTAGCCACAGCCTTAATGGAATCATTCTGTTTAAGTACCCGCTCCACCAGTTCGGGCATACGCTCAATCCACCGGGCCAATTCGGAACCGTCATGCCCAGGCATTCGGCGGGTACGCGCCAGCTTTAAAGCCATCATCAGCATTACCGACACCTGGCAGGTAAAGGCTTTGGTGGATGCCACCCCGATTTCCGGTCCGGCATGCAGGTAAACCCCCCGTCCGGTTTCGCGGGCAATTGTTGATCCCACTACATTACAGATTCCAACGACTAAAGCGCCCTTTTGCTTGGCTTCACGAACCGCAGCTAGCGTATCCGCCGTTTCACCGGACTGACTGATTGCAATAACCAGATCGGAAGAATTAATGATTGGATTCCGATATCGGAACTCGGCGGCCTGCTCTACTTCAGCATTGATACCAGCCATCTCCTCAATAGCATATTCGCCAACCATACCGGCATGCATGGAAGTACCACAACCAACAACCAGCACCCGGTTGATTTGCGCGGCGTCACGTGGGGAAAATTCCAAACCCGACAGAACTGAGGTGCCCATATCAAAATCAAGACGCCCACGAATCGCGTTACGGATTGCCTCCGGCTGCTCAAACATTTCCTTGAGCATAAAGTGCTCATACTCACCTTTTTCAGCATTCCCTTCATCCCAATCCATCGCGGTAACCTCACGATTGACCGGAGCGTGCTGCAGATCAAAAATCTGGATGCCGTCAGCCGTGATGACCGCCATATCAAAATCTTCCAGATAAACAGCATCCCGAGTGTGCGGAATAATGGCCGAGGCATCACTGGCAACAAGAGTCTCCTCTTTACCCAGTCCGAGTACAATTGGACTGCCACAACGGGCAGCAACAAGCTTTTCCGGCTCATGATCAGTCATAACCACAATGCCATACGTACCCTTTACTTTTTTAAGCGCTTCGCAAACCGCATCTTCAAGGTTTCCCTGATAACAATAGGAGATCAGCTGAACCAGCACTTCAGAATCCGTATCAGAAATACACTCAATGCCCTGCGATGCCAGACCATTCCGGATCTCTTTATAATTCTCAATGATTCCATTATGCACCATAGCAAACCGACCGGAAGCATCAAGATGTGGATGCGCATTGGTTTCCGTCGGCGGACCATGAGTCGCCCAACGGGTGTGTCCGATTCCTGTGGTTGACTTTTCAAGTGCTATCAGACCAGAGGCTCCAACCTTTTCACGCAATCCGCGGATTTTTCCTGGGTTCTTCACCACGCCAATCTGACTATCATACATACAAGCAATGCCAGCAGAGTCATACCCGCGGTACTCCAACCGCCGAAGTCCGTCTACCAGAATTTCCGATGCCTTTCGTTTTCCAAAATATCCTACGATTCCACACATATTTCACCTCAATTAAACAGGCTACCGCCCTCGGTCACTCAGCCGATTTGCTGAAACCTTCCTGACATTCTTAAATTGTAGGGAATATCCAGCCATTGGATATCCGTTCTGACGAATGCTACTCTTCAATCGTCATACGATGTTTACTGCGATGTTCCAACGCATCAGAAGGAAACTCCGCTTCCACTAGTGTGCCAAGCATTTCGAGTAAAACGCCTACCCGATCCTCCGCCGGCATCACTTTTATCACTTTCACCTTAATTCCGCGCATTGAACCGTCTAAAATTGTAGTTTCATCGCCGACCTCCAATGGGACTCCGGCATCCACCACATGATCCTTATCCAGATCGTTTCGGATTGATGACAATATCTTTTCCGGCACCGGCACATAACGACCGTTAAATACCGGAATATTCATCACGCCTGGCGCGTAAGAAACCGTCCGCTTCATCTCAAGCATATTGAAGCGGGCAAAAATATAGCCTGGAAACATTGCTTCCTGAAACCAGACTGGACCCCGCACCGTTTTCCTGCGAAAGCGAATCTGTGGACAGAAAATTTCCAGCTCGTGCTGCGCCGCCAGATTGGTCGCCGCCACCCGCTCTTTTTTGGGCTTCGTACGCACGCAATACCAATGCTCACCCGCTGGGAATTTTTCTAGAGTCGTCATAGATCAGGTACTGATAAGCTTCAGAATTACCGGCAGGGTCGTCCCTGCCTTTTTCTGCCAATTTTCCAAAAGTTCGATTTTTTCTTCCCAGTGTTCCCGTTCTGCTTCGGACTCATCCGCCAATAACTCTCGGATACGGAAGAGTCGGTCTTTTCCACTGGCGACATGCGGCTGAATTTGTTCACTGGCAAAGCCGGAAGCAATTTTCCGGAGTGAAGTTTCTGCCATATAATAATCCTTACGATCGCCGGGAATATAAACCGTACGAATCGCTCCAAAGGATCGGAGAATCTTGAGCCCCTGACTAGTGGAGCCTTTACTAATGTTTAAACGAAGGCGGCAGTCATCAAGACAAAGTGGCCCCGGAGAAACAAAAAGAATACCATAAATCTCCCCGACGGAACGTGGCAGATTGAGCACATCCGCCATGCGGACAAAAAGTTCAATCATTTCGCGCTCTAGATCGCTCAGTTGCCTTCCATCTGAAATCTTACCATTCATAATGTTCAACAAATACTGAACATTGTGAAATATAACAACCTATTTATGTGTGATTACCACCGAATGATTCAGCAGGAAAGCACGTGATTTCGCATAGAGAGAAAAAATATGAGTTGGTTAAAACATTCAAAAATCGATGAAACTTATCTGCATGCCAAATAATGAAATTGTTTACATCCCACTCCTTCCCCATGAAACAATAACGACATAGATGCGTATTTCATCCCTGCACAAACCTTTT
>DATCZD010000116.1:0-6016 GCA_036526075.1 Pontiella sp.
CTCGTTTTTTGAGCAATTCCAGCACCATCGGACCTTCCGCACAGAAAATTTCCAAGCCAACTTTATACCACTCAATAAAATCAGGCATTTCCTGAAGTTTTGCCTCCATCGCCTCTGCATTCGGCACATCCAGAGCCACAATTAAATCTGCCTTGTTCATTCAGAAAATCCTTTCTTGCTTCAAAAAGTCGGGAACCTAGCAGAATTCCGACAGAAACAGTAACTTTTTAAGGTGCATTTTTTCCGAAACCGGAAATCAAAACAGCAGCCATACGGTTTGATAGGCGTCAAACGAGATAACCTTTCCACTACCTATATAACGGCGTCCCGTAAGAATGTCTGAGCACGTCTCAACAGCGTTAAGGTGCAAAAGACGTTCATCCACCGCCAATTCCTGATATTGATCCGTAAAATTACTGATGCATACCACCCGCTGATCTTTCCACTCCCGTTCAACGACAAACCACTCTGAACTGATATCAATCACCTGCTGAAATGCGTCGGGGTGGAATACTTTATACTGAGAACGGTGTTTCAACCGAGCCACATACTCTTTAAGTACACGACCAGCCGGAGCACATGGATCATCCAACATCCTCTCCAACTCGTCCTCCTGCCACTTCAACCGGTTGATGGTGCGGGCACAACCCGTATCTTTAATGCCGGAATAGTTGTTACGGGTGGCCGTCAGACTATTGAAATAGATTGCCGGAATTCCGCGCATTTCCATGGCTACTGTCTGCGAGCAGAGAAAACGCGCCAGATGCATTTCAGTCACAGTATCGGGATTATCTCCCAGCGCATCAAAATAGGTGATATTCAACTCATAGGGACTTTCACTGCCGTCGGAATTGGTTTTATAGGAAACATGGCCGCCCAGCTCTTTCATCCGTTCGGCCAATCGGCTCACTTCTTCATCCGGAATAATACCGTGCAGAGGACGCACGCCGATTCCATCGTGCGAAGCCGTGAAATTAAAATACGTGCATTTGGGCGAAAGCTCATTAAGAGATGATGCCCACTGGGTCAAATATGAAGCATTGCCGTTTATCAAAGCGTGTAGCAGTAATGGAGGAAGACTGAACTGATACACCATATGCGCTTCATCACCCTGCCCGAAATAGGAAATATTTTCCTCATGCGGAACATTGGTTTCGGTAAGCAACACCACATCCGGCGCAACCATATCGAGCAAACCGCGCATCAGCTTAACCACTTCGTGCGTTTGCTTCAGATGGATGCAGTTCGTTCCGACCTGCTTCCATAGATAAGCAATGGCATCCAGACGAATAATAGTTGCCCCGTTGGCAATGTAGAACAATAGGATATCCAGAAACTCAAACAGCACATCCGGATTCGAAAAATCAAGATCCACTTGGTCATCACTGAAGGTCGTCCAAACATAAGTATCACCACGCTGTGTATGTACCGGTGTAAGCAAGGGGAGAGCCCGAGGTCGGGTTACCGCTGAAAGGTCTGTATCCGGATCCTCCTCAATAAAAAAGTCACGATACGGTGCAACATTCGCGACATAGTCCGCAAACCACTTTCCCTTTCGAGAGCAGTGGTTAAGTACAAGATCAAACATGAGTCGGAAGCTACACCCCAACTTCTGCACATCATCCCAGTCGCCCAGTTTGGGATCGACCACCCGATAATTAATCACGGAAAATCCATCATCTGAAGAGTAAGGATAAAACGGAAGAATATGCACCGTGTTTATGGCACCGCCCAGGTGCTGATCTGCAAAGCGTCTTAAGACCACCAAAGGAGCTTCATCTCCGTTCTGCACCATATCGCCATATGTAATCAGTACAGATGATGATTCATCCCATAAATTAGCTTCTCTATACGCCTCAAGCCCAATTCCATACCGTCCGATCAATGCCACCATTCGCTCTAGAAGATGCTCCACCTCGCTCGGTCCATAGAGTCGGTTAAAACGAACTCGCATTTTCTCCAGAGCGTGAATATCGAGATTCTTGATCATGTTTCTAGTCCCTTAATATTGGTAATAAGAGTGCGGAGACTTCGACGTAATACGGAATAACTGAAGAAGCGATTGGCTACAGCATAGTTATGCTCAACTGTTATCCTGCGGTACCCTTCATCCTCAAGCAGACGCCGCACATCATCAATCACCCTCTTCGTCAGATAACCGTCCATCAGCGGAACCCGGAAGCCCTTCGGCTCTATATCTCTCGCAAAAATAGAATAACGATTGATCAGAATCGGAATCTTAAAATAAATCGCCTCTAGGAATGCGTTACCGAACCCCTCATACAGACTTGGATAAGTTACAAAATCAACAAAGGGATAGAGATCCCACAGCGTATACATTTTCTGTCCAAGATGGTTTTTCTGACGTATCTCACCGATGCGACCATCAATGATACGTAGATCGACGCCAGAGTCACGCGCCAGTTCTTCCAGCATATATTGATATTCATAACCTTCATCTCCCGCCGCATGCGAAATTACCAGTTTCATTCGAGGATCACCCAGCGACTCCAACAGCTTGATGGAATGTTCGATCCCCTTTCGCGGAACAATGCGGGTCGGTTGCAGGATCAAAATATCGTCCTTGGCGAATCCCAAATCAGCCCGTAAATCTTTTGTATATTCATCCGGTTTTGGCGGCGGCGTCTCAAAATCAAATACATTAGGAATCAGTTCAGACGAAAGCCCCTTGCGCCAGGACAGTTCCTCGCGGGCTGCCTGATTGATAACAACGTGTTGCAGCAAGTCATCGCGAGGAGGGAAAGCCAAGTCCAGATAATCCGGAACCGCATTCACCGAAAAACGGATGCGCTCCCAATAAAAATCATGATGATGGGCAATTGACGGAATACGCGTTTCGGCCAGAAATTCGGTAATAGCGACCCCCAACGGCACATGCATTGGAATTGTCAATGAGTTCTGAAAAATAAGAATATGCAGATCAAAGCGGTTTACATATTCATAAAGTGTGGTCTTCAGATATTCCGCCATATCACGAATCCGGCGGCTGACAACAGGATCCCGAAATGAACGTCCCCATATCCGCTCATTCAACCACATATTTTCCGGGTGCTCAAAATGCGCTTCCGGGACACAATAGCTTATCTCCGGAGAGCGATCCAATCGTCCGGCATACCAGAAGCTTCGGAATTCATGATCCCAAAGAACTTTCGCCCACTTGGCACTCTCCAATGAAACGCCGTCCGTACCGGAAAAACGCGTTGAAACAAAACCGATATTTTCTCCCATAAACGCCCCTATCGTCTCTAGGTAGAAGAATAACCCCCGGGTGCGGCATGAAAAGGAATTTTTAAGCAAAACAAAAAGAACGTTGCGTTCGGCATGTTAACTCAAATTAAAAAACAACATTAACTTCATTGATAGCTCCAGAGAGCTCAATGGCTTACATCTTGGATTTAGAGTCTCATCATTTGCCAAGCCCTCGCCCTTAAGCTAATCTCTTACCAACGTTCGATGAATAAGGAATTTTCATGAAAACCAACTTCAGCAATATGGATGAAATTCTGGAACTGCTCCCGTCTCTTCCGGATCAACTGGTCGGAATTCAGGAAACACTAATTGCGAACCTTATCATGTTGGGTGAAATTCCAGCTGCTACCTTTGAGGAAGAAGCACGCATTAAGCTGTTGCTTCAGCGCATGGTGGAATCCGGCTTAAGCAATGTGTCTGTTGATGAAGCAGGCAACGGTGTCGGAATTATCACAGGGAAGGATCCTGCCCGAAACATTCTTCTGGTTGCACATGCCGACACTCCCTATTCCAATAAGGCTGATCACACTCTCAGTGTCCGAACCGATAAAATTATTGGACCGGGCGTGGCAGACAACGGTCTCGGCATAGCCGTATTGGCAAGCCTTCCGAATATTTTAGAAATGCTAGGCATACAACTAGAGGCGAATCTCGTGTTGCTAAGCAGCACGAAAGGATTGGGACGTGGCAATCTGGATGGATTGCGGTTTTTTATGGAGAACAACCAATTACCTCTGGAAGCCGGAATCTGCATCGAGGGGGAAAAACTCGGACGCCTCAGCTATACCGCAGAGGGTATGTTTCGAGGACATATTACCTGCACCATCCCAGAAGAACTGGATTGGCAGCGGGCCGGACAAAACAGTGCAATCATTGCGTTGAATGATGTCATCAACCGCATTCTTGAAATCCCGCTTCCGCGGCGCCCGAGAACCTCAGTCGTACTCGGCGCCATACGCGGAGGAAAGAGTTATAATATTATGGCCACCCAATCTAGCCTGCGGTTTGAGGTTCGCAGTCAAGAAGCGAAGATCGTAGAATCTATTCAGCAACGAATCCACGACATTATTGCCGACGTCGCTTCTACGCATAATGCCGATTTTAACTTTGAGGTGGTTTCATCACGTGACCCTGGTGGCATTGATATTGGCCACCCTCTAGTGAGAAGCTGCCGACAGGTAATGGAAAAACTGGACGTACAGCCAACTATTCGTCCCAGTATCTCCGAGGTTTCAGAGCTGATTGCCCGCGATCTTCCGGCCGTGACTCTCGGCATTACCGAAGCCAGCAACCTACATGATTTAAATGAAACCATTGCCATCAAGCCAATCTATAAAGGTTTAGCTCAACTGTTGGCAGTACTACTGGCCATTGACGGAGGATTCTGCAATGAATCTGAATGATTGGATTAAAAACAATACCATTCACCACTCCCAATTTTGGGATCTTAAAAAACTGGTTAAGGAAAAGGAAAAGCAGAACCTGAAAATATCCCTCTGCCTTCCAACTCTCAACGAGGAAAAGACGATCGGAAAAGAGATCGTCATGTTTAAGTCCGAGCTGGTTGACCGCTATCCCCTGCTGGATGAAATTGCGGTTATCGATTCCGGATCGACAGACAACACCCGAGAGATTGCATCGACCTTTGGAGCAGATGTCTATCTCTCAGCCGATATTCTTCCGCAGTATGGCGAAAAAAAGGGCAAGGGTGAGAATCTTTGGAAAGCCGTATATGAACTCACGGGAGATATTATTGTTTATGTCGATGCCGACATTAAGAACATCCATCCGCGCTTTGCTTATGGACTGGTGGCACCTCTGATCTATCGGCCGGAGGTGCATTACGTTAAGGCTTTTTATGATCGCCCCCTCGCCTTTTCACAGGGAGTACGCCCTTCGGGAGGTGGTCGTGTAACGGAAATCCTGACACGCCCGCTCTTTTCACTCTTCTTCCCCGACCTGACCGGACTCGTCCAACCGCTCTCCGGTGAATATGCGGTACGGCGCGAAGTACTTGAAAATATACCCTTTCCAATCGGCTATGGTGTGGAAACCTCCCACCTGATCGACGTTTATGAAAAATGGGGAATGGAAGCCATTGCTCAGGTTGACCTTGATCAACGCATCCACCGCAATCAGGAGACCCGTGATCTAGGAAAAATGGCCTTTGGCATTCTTAGGGCATTTCTTTACCGCGCCGAGGCTCTTGGTGTCATTGGAAAACTTCCCGAACTCAATACCCTTCTTCGCCAGTTCCAGGTCGATGGAGAACGCTTTGAACAGGTCTCCTATGAAATCGTTGAGGAGGAACGCCCTCCCATGATTTCGATTCCCGAGTACCGCAAAAAATTTAATCTAGACTAGGGTCTCTGCAAATAGCTGAACGGTTGTCAAATTTTACTGTTCGTCTTATATCTATGTCTAAATAAGAGGTTTTAATGAGTAAGCTGTCAGTTGTCGTAATCCATTACCATCTTCGCCCCGGCGGAGTGACGCGGGTAATCGAGCGTGCAGTGGAATCCCTGAATGATAAGGTCGACCTTTTAGTGCTGAGCGGAGAAGCCACAGACAGCAGCAAAATACATTCATCCATTATTCGAACCTTCCAACCGTTAGCATATTCAAATCATGCAGTTCAGGATGCGGACAAGGTCGTTGCGGAATTACGGGCATTTGTCAGAGATCAACTTGGTCGTGATCCGGATATTTGGCATATCCATAACCACGCCCTCGGAAAAAACAGTTT